>JANLPK010000094.1:0-19137 GCA_031367205.1 Alphaproteobacteria bacterium | reverse complement strand
GTGGGCATCGTGCCCATCGTCATCAATGTGTTGAGCGTCAACGACACCACGAAACACCACTGGCGCTCGCTGGGTTACTTTTCACCGGCGTTGCAAGACTATGTCGACGCCGGGCTGATCCCTGGTCAGATCGGCAAACCTGATTTGGAAGGCGTCAATCGCATCGAGGATCCGTTGAACTATCAGGACCGGGCCACGATGAAGATCCCGAAATATGTCATCAATGCAGTGGGCGACGAGTATTTCCCCCCCGACAACACCCGCTACGGCTATTCCAGAGTCGCCCAGCCCAAGCGGCTGAGGATGATCCCGAACGCCAAGCACTCGACGGCCGGTACGGACATTATGGACAGCATCACCGCCTTCCATGACGCCATTCTGAACGGGCGCGACATACCCGACTATGCCTGGAAGGTGCGCGCCGACGGAGCTATCGTCGTAACGCCCAAGGGCAAGCCCACAGAAGTGCTGCTTTGGCAGGGGACCAACCCCAAGGATCGCGATTTCCGTGTCGACACAATTGGCAAGACCTTCACCAGCACGCCGCTAACCGCTCAGGCTGACGGCACGTTTGTCGGCAATGTCGCCAAACCGGCCAGCGGCTACACAGCCTATTTCGTGGAACTGGTCTATCCGAGCGGCGGCAAGTATCCGCTGAAGTTCACCACCGAAGTCTCGGTAAAGCCTGACGTGCTGCCCTATCGCTGGGAAGACGCCCGGCCGATTACGGCACCCCCAAAGTGATTCTGTCACGCCCAAGACTCTGAGGCTGGTGGCTCAGGTCGATACACGAGCGTCGCACAGCGGTGGAAGGCTGAGGCGTTGGAGAGCGGTGTCAGCCTGCGCTCGACCCAAGACATCCTGGCCATCGCGCGACGGCAGGTCAAAGTCGGCTAGTGGTCTATCGCCTCAGCCAGACGGCAGAGGAAGACCTCATCAAAATCTATGTGTCCGGCACCCGTGCGCTCGGGATTGCGCAGGCTGAGCGATGGTATGCGGGTTCGAGGCTCGATTCCGTGGCGTCCTAGCCACGGGAGACGGGCGGCGTAATGTCGGTATTGCTTTCAAAGCGCCGCCAGCCGACCACGAGCAACCAGCCCGCCAGAGCCAGTTCAGCAGCCAGAGGCCCGAAACCGACGACTGCGGGAATGCTTGCCGCAAGGGTTCGGTCAATGAGTGGGGGTACTCTTACGACAAGATCGCACAGACCGCCGATGATCAGGAACAGTCCGATCATGCGGGGCACCAAGCCTGAGCGGATGATCAGCAAGCCCAGGGCCAGCAGGTTCAGGCCGAAGAAGACCATGGCCAGGCTATAGAGTTGATCGTGAAGCCTTAGCATTAGGAGCGCTATGTCCTCTCGTTGTGCCAGACTGAATGCGTCGAGAGGGATGCGGCCAGACAGGATGGGGACGACGGCCGCAGCGAAGAGAGACTTCACTGCCAGCATGCCGACGGGCGTCAAACGAAGCAGGGTCATCGCCAGCGCACCCACCCGGCTGTAGCTTGCGAAGAGCGTGTAGAGTATTGCCGACAAGGCAAGGTCGCAGGCTACCATCAGGAGGTCGGCGACAATCCCCATTCCGTAGAAGCTCTGGTGTGCCAGGATATTGCGCGCCGTAGATTCTGCATTGCCGACATCGATCAGCCGCCCGCGCACAGCCAGTTCGGCAAAAATGCCTGAGGCAATGATTGCGAGATATAGGAGGCCAGCTGTGCGGCCCAGCGATCTACTTGTCATGACTTGCGCGAAATCCCGTTTCGCTAAACCATGCTCGGGAGCCCAAGTTGTCAAATGAACTCGTGGTAACCGGTGGAATGTGGATACGCGCTCTGCCTTCCCCACTCCTCAGCCCACAACAGCCTTCCTCAACACCTCGTTCATCCGCGATTGCCATCCGCCCGGAGGGCCTCAATAACCTAGCGATCAAGACACAGGGTCACCTGCTAACATGGTCCCTATGCAGCGTGTTTTTCAGGGGTCTCGTTCTTGACCCGAATATCGATTTGCCGTCCGGCCCTGGCCAACATTGTGGCCAAGTGATCCAAGCCGAACAGATTAAACTTACCGCGCACGAGGTCGGAGATGCGCGGTTGGGTCACGCCCAGATGCTTGGCGGCCTCGGCTTGCGTCCAGCCCTTCGCCTTAATGTGATCTGTCAGAACGATCATCAAATCGGCCCGCGCCTTTAGGATCATTGCCTCCTCCGGCGTCGCGGCAATGGCGTCCCAGGCGCTCGCAAAGGTTTTCCCGGTCACGGTCATTGACGTCTCTCCTCTAGCAGGGTCTTGAGCCGCTTGCGGCCCAGCTCGATATCTTTTGTCGCTGTTTGGGGAGTCTTCTTCTGGAAGCCGTGCAAAACGTAAACGGCCTCCAAAAACTTAGCGACGTACAGCACGCGAAACGCGCCAGCCTCGTCTCTGACGCGGATTTCAGCGACGCCCGCGCCAACGGACAGCATGGGCTTCCAATCCCCAGGCTCACGTCCCACCTGCACCATGTAAAGCGAGAAGCCCGTACCCCGTCTGACATCCTCCGGGAAGGTGGCCAGCACATCCAGCGAGTCACCACAGAAATGTAGCGGCTTGGGCAGTTTCACATCCCAAAAATATATAATTATTCGCATATTTTGTCAAACGTGAAATCCCACGAAGCGCTGTCCGCAACATCTCTGTCACCCGGTAGCCAAACACTTGGAAGGCATCTGGCGTTCGCCGGTGGGTTAGCAGACACTGGCCGGTGACCCTTAGAGTGAAGGATATCCCAATGCGCCCGGCGACATCAGGCGAGAACGTTCCGACGATCCTGCTCATTGGAGCCTCGCGTGGTCTTGGGCTGGCCATGGCGGCTGAGTTCCTGAAGAGGGGTTGGAATGTCGTCGGCACGGTGCAGGGCAGCAACCGGACCGAGTTGCACGAACTGGCCGATGACTATCGCGGTCGCATTGAGATCGAGTCCCTCGACATTACAGAACCCGATCAGATCACCGCGCTGCACGGTCGTCTCATCGGCCGGAGCTTCGAGATCCTGTTTCACAACGCCGGGATTGCCAACGCCGCAGCGACCGGGTCCATCGCGGCGGTGTCGACCGAGGCGTTTGTTCGCGTCATGGTCACCAATGCCCTGAGCCCAATGCGCGTCATCGAGGGGTTACAGGACTTGGTCTCTGCCGACGGATTGATCGGCGTCATGTCCTCAGGACAGGGGAGCATCAGCAACAATGAAAAGGGCGGGGCGGACGTCTATCGCGCCAGTAAGGCGGCTTTGAACCAGTTGATGCGCAGCTATGCCGCGCGTCATGCCGGGGAGGCGCGCGCCCTGGTGTTGATGGCACCCGGTTGGATCCGCACCGCGCTGGGCGGACCCGGCGCGCCGTTCGGTGTCGAGGAGGCCATTCCGCAAGTCGTGGAGGTGCTGCTGTCGCAACAGGGCAAACCTGGTCTGCGGTATCTCGACCGTGAGGGGCGCACTGTGCCGTGGTGAGTAATGCCGCCGCCCACCGATATTCCCCCTGCGGCTCAATCGGGACTATAGAAAGGCCATGACTGAGAGCTTGTTTCCAACCGCCCCCGACAAGACCGCCCTAGAGCGCGGCCACGTGCTGGCCCCGCGTTTCGATGCCAACGGCTTGATCGCCGCCATCGCCCAGCATGCGCAGACCGGTGAAATCTTGATGATCGGCTGGATGAATGGCGAGGCCCTGCGCCAGACCCTTGACCTCGGCCAAGCGGTCTATTTCAGCCGGTCGCGCAACGAGATTTGGCACAAGGGAGCCACCTCGGGCCAGTTCCAACAGATCGTCGAAATCCGCATCGACTGCGACCAGGATTGCGTGTTGCTGAAGGTGTTGCCTCAAGGCGACGGCGGGGCCTGCCACGTCGGTTTCCGGTCGTGCTTTTACCGCGTGGTCGAACACGGCGCATTGGTGGAGCGCCCTTAAACCTCGGTGAGCGCAGAGATACCGTTAGGCCCTGGTGTCGCCCTGAAGGACCTCAGGACAGCGGTGGTGTAGCTGCGCTCCGTGATCGTCGAGACCGCCATCATATCAGCGCGCACCTCAGAGCGGGTGAGGGTCAGGCGCACGAAACCCTTGGCCGCCTGATCGCTGTAGATCACCTCGCGATTGGCCTTGGCATAGACATCCCCCACCGGAATGCCCGGCAAGGCATCGCCCGCCCCAGGGCTGGTGACGCCGGTTGACCCGAACTCCACCGCCACCCGATTGCCGCCGTCTGGCGCGTCATAGAGCTCATTGGCCCAGAAGGCGTGGCTATCGCCGGCCAAGACAACCGCGTTGGCCTTGGCCGCCTTGATCAAACCATAGAGCCGCTGCCGGGCAACAGGATAGCCGTCCCACATATCGAGGCCATAAGGCAGGCTGAGCGCAGCAATACCCTCCAGGCGGGCGATCCGCTTGGTAGCCTCCGGCGGCAACTTCGCCAGGGCGGCGCTCAGCGCCTCCTCACCCATCTGCGTCTTGAAGCTGGGGACCGTGACGCGGGCCATGATCACTTCATTGCCCAGGATCTGCCAAGGTCGCCCGGCCTTGACCGAACTCGCCAATTCTTTGGCCAGCCAAGCCTCTTGAGCTGGACCCATCATGCGCCGATTGGGATCGGCCAATTTGACGCGGAACGCCGCCGCATCGGGCTTACCGTCCGCACCGGGTAGATCGCGATCATAGGTCAGCTGTTTGTCGCGGGCTGTCAGGCGGGTCTCAATCATCATCAGGCTCGCAACATCGCCGAAGTGGAAGGCCCGGTTGATGGCAAATCCGCCGCCCACAGGCTCGCGGATCGGCATCCATTCATAGTAAGCCTTGATGGCCAGCGCCTTGCGGGCGTTCCAGTCGCCATCGTTGGACTGATGGTTTTCCGCCCCGTCCTTATAGCTGTCATTGGCGGTTTCGTGATCGTCCCAGACCACGATCCAGGGTGCGCGGGCGTGGGCGGCCTGCAGCTGCGGGTCAGACTTATACTGAGCATGGCGGGTCCGGTAGTCGGCCAGGGTTAGGAGCTCATGGGCGGGTTGGTGCGCACGCTCGGCGGCGACGGCTGAGTCCATGCCGTAGGAGCCCGGCCCACCATACTCATAGATATAGTCGCCCAAGTGCAGCACAGCATCGACTCGCTCGAGCGCCGCGATGGCCCCATAGGCGTTGAAGTATCCGGCCGGGTGCAGCGAGCAGGTGGCCACCGCCAAGACCACATCCTTGGTCGCTCCGCTCGCCAGGGTCTTGGTAAGCCCCTTGGGCGAGGTCACGCCATTGGCGGTGAATTCGAAGGTGTAATCCTGGCCAGGCCTCAGACCGGCTACGTCCACCTTCACCGTATAGTCGCGGCTCGCATCGGTGGTGCCCTTGCCGCTCAGCGACTTGCCTGCCCCGACCGGGCTAATGCGCCACACATAGGCGATGGGGACAGTCGTGTCGGTTGTCGGGGTAATGCGGGTCCAGAGGATGACGCGATCAGCCAACGGATCGCCTGAGCCCACGCCATGCCTGAAGCTCACAGCTTCGGCATAGGTCGTTGCGGCAGCTTGCGCACGGGTCGCCGCCGCGCCAAATCCCAATAGACCAAGGGCAGCGCGTCTGTTGATGGACATGGAATTCTCCCCGTGGGCGTGCGGTCCGCGTGATCTTCCGCTAGACCGCCTTAGTGGAAGAGCATGACACCCTTATGTCTAGCGTGGAAGACGAAGTCGCGCGCGCGGTAATCACCGACGCGGCGGTCGGAGTGCGGCTGGATAAGGCGTTAACGCAGGCCCTACCGCGCCTCTCCCGAGCCCGCGTCCAAGCCCTGATGGCTCAGGGCAAAGTTACCCTCAACGGCAAGGTTCTGACCGATCTCTCCGCCAAGGCGGTGGCGGGCGACTATCTGCTGGCGATCCCACCCCCGGAGCCGGCGGAGCCTGTCGCTCAGGCGTTGCCGCTCACCGTGCTCTACGAAGACGCCCACCTCATCGTGATCGACAAGGTGCCCGGCATGGCGGTGCATCCGGGACCCGGCACGCCGGATGGCACCCTAGTCAATGCCCTGTTGGCCCATTGCGGCGATAGCCTCTCAGGGATTGGCGGGGTCGCGCGCCCCGGCATCGTCCACCGCATCGACAAGGAGACCTCCGGCATCGTCGTGGCAGCCAAGAGCGATGCGGCCCACCAGGGGCTCTCGGCGCTGTTCGCAGCCCACGATATCGACAGGGTCTATGTGGCCCTAGTGCGCGGCGCGCCGAACCCACGGCAGGGCACACTGACCACCCAGATCGGCCGCTCGCCCCATGATCGCAAGAAGATGGCGGTGCTGAAGACTGGCGGCCGCGAGGCTACGACTCACTATGCTGTGGAACGGATCTTTGGACCCGAGGGCAAACCCCTGGCCTCGCGGGTCACATGCCGGCTGGAAACCGGCCGCACGCACCAGATCCGGGTTCATATGGCGGCCAAGGGATCGCCCTGCCTGGGTGATCCCGTCTACGGAGCCGGCGCGCCGTCGCTGAGCGTCAGAGCCGCCATGGAGCATGCCGGTCTGGCCCGACAAGCCCTCCACGCCGCTGTTCTGGGCTTCGTGCATCCGGTGACCGGCGAGACCTTGCGGTTCGAAAGCTCCCTTCCGCCAGACATGGCGTTGCTAGAGGTCGAGTTAGCCTTGCTCTGAAAGCTAGCGCAGCATCGTCAGTCCGTTCTTGATCACCGTCACATTCCGCGCCTTGACCCGGGCCTCGAAGGAGATCGTCTTAGCGTCCTTCCAGATGTCCACTGTGATGGTATCGCCGGGGAAGACGGGGGCGGAGAACCGAGCCTGATGGCTGAGGATCCGGTCAGGGTCGAAGTCGGTGATCGCCTGCAAGACGGCGCGGCACGTGATTCCGTAAGTGCAGAGCCCATGCAGGATCGGCCGATCAAAGCCCGCCCGCTTGGCGATCTCCGGGTCGGAATGCAGCGGATTGCGGTCGCCGTTCAGCCGGTAGATCAGGGCCTGATCCTCCCGTGTGGTGAAGTCTACGGAGAGGTCGGCAGCGCGCGTAGGCACTGCGTGAGGTTCGGGAGCGCCCTCCGAAGGGCCACCAAACCCGCCGTCGCCGCGAGCAAAGGTGGATCCGGTCAGGGTGGCGACCTTCTCGCCCTTGTCGTCGGTCCAGACTGTCTCGTTGACGATCACCGCGCCCTTGCCGGGGCCCTTGTCATAGGCGCCGATGGTGCGGCCAGCGGCGGTGTAGCTGCCGCTGGCGGACAACGGCTTATGCAATTCGACCTTTTGTTCGCCGTGAACCACCATCAGGAAATTGATCTGGCTGGGACGATGACCGGCCGGCATGTCAGGCGCCGGCCCACCGCCTCGCATGCCGGACGCGAGAACCGTTGCCGCCGTCGGCACCACCTTAAGGTTCTTCTCATAGACGAAACCCAGCTCTGTCTCGTTCATCGGATCCTGCCCGAAGCCGAGCCCCAAGGCATAGAGCATCACGTCCTTGTCGCCGTAGCTGAAGGTGCGCGGCGCGGATTTCTGATCAAGAATGTCGGGGTAATAAATCGCCATGGAAATGTCTCCTGCGGAATGTGAAGTCTGTCGGCTGCTCTATGGTTTTGATTGAAGCCTGCGCCTGAGCGCGAGACAAGTCGTAGGCTTGCATTTGCCGCACGATCCTTGATCGGTTAGAAGCGGCGACCTTTCCGGTTCGGTTGATTGGACCAAGACCCGGAACTCCCTTTGCGCCCAGCATATTGAAGGCAATTCATGGCGACTCAAACCCAAACCAACAGCGGTCAGATCACCGGCACCGTGCTCTTCTATTCCAAGCCCGAGCCGCTTTCGCCTGAGATGCACAGGACTTTGGGCGTCAAGCGAATGGACGGGCCCTTTGGCTTTGCCCGCGCCGGTCATGCCGTGCCCTTGGCCGTGACCGAGTTTTCCTTGTCGGCCGTGACGGGTCCGATCATCTTCGTGGGCGACGAAAAGACCCCTCTGGCAGTGATGGGGCTGAATTCCGAAGAGAACTTGTTCCTACGGGAAGACGGACTGTTCGAAGCCGGCGTCTATATTCCAGCCTATATCCGACGCTACCCCTTCGTGTTCGCCAGCGATCAGGCGGCGGGTCAGTCGGTGCTGTGCATCGATCGGAATGCCGAGTTCATCACCGAAGGCGGTGACATGCCCTTCTTCGACGAGAAGGATCAGCCAACCGATTACACCAAGAACTGCATCGAGTTCTGCAACAACTACGAAGTCGAACGTCAACGCACCGCCAACTTCGTGCAGATGCTGAAGGACCTGGACCTGTTCGAGACCAAGACCGCCAGCCATACACCGGTCAATGAGGACGGCAGCACCGGCGAACCTCAATTGGTGGCTGAGTTCTTCGGGGTTTCTGAGGAAAAGCTCAACGCGCTACCCCACGACAAGTTCGCCGAACTGCGTGACAACGGGGCCTTGCAACAGATCTATGCGCACTTGATGAGCTTAGTGGGTTGGGACCGCCTGATCGCGCTGCAAATGTTCAAGACCGCCACAACGGTCATGGCGCAGCAGGCCGCGAACCAGGGCTAAGCTAGGCCGCGGATGACGTCCAGTCGCCGCATGGCCTTGCCAGGTAGTTCTGAGACCTTGCCCAGGGGCAGAGACTCCGCGGCCGCCCGCAGGCCATAGGCGGCTTCTCGGATCAAGCTGCTGGGCGAGGGCAGGCCCACAAAGCCGTGGGTCACCCACTGACCGCCATTGGCCAGTGACCGCTTGAACTGATAGTCGCCCGGACCGAGGTCCAGGCGCTCAAACGGCGTGTCATCCATCCAACGCAGAATGTCTTGGAAGAGCATTAAACCCGGCGACACGCGATCAAATTCGGGATCATGAGCGATCAACCACGCGTGGATCGTTCGGCGACCGCGCATGTGCAGATGAACCGCTGCAAGTTGGTCGCCCAGGTGAAGGGTGAACAGGGTTGCGCCGAAGTCCGGGTCGCGGCTCTCGAAGAGATCGCCGATCAGCCGTCGGGTCCAACCGGCTTTGAAAATGTCGGTCTGTCCGGTGGACTGGAACTGTTTGGATTTCCAATCGACCAGCGTGTCGAAATCCGCACGCGACCGGGAATAGGCCGTGAACCGGACATTGCCGTAGTCACGCTCGGCCTTGCGTCGCCGCTTGTCGAGGTCCTTGAGTAGGCCACTGCCGGCCTCCCGCCGACCGTCGCTATAAGCGGCGTAACCGTCGGCCATATCGATGACGTGGATCAAGTCACGACCCCGGGAAAAAGGTGCCCAAGCCGATTGGCTCTCCAGCATGCAAGAAAAGTCGTAGCGCTGTGTGCCGATGGCCTTCAGCAGAGTCCGGGGGTCAATATCAATGCCTGGCTCGGCGACCAAGCCTTGGTAGTCGCACATCGGCGCTCCCACCGGCATGGCGGTAAACGTCCCCGTGCGCATGGGCAGGAAGGCAACATCGCGGCCTTCCACTTTCGCGACGGCCACCCGAAAGTCTCGGCTCGATTTGCCTTGAGCGCGCTCCACAGCCCGGGCCCAACCCGGCGACAGGAAGGGACTGTCGAGCACAATATCGGCGGCTTGCAACTCCGCCCAACGCGCCAACCGCGAGGGCGAAAGCTCCTGAGGCCGGAGGACTTCGATTTCCAAGATGCCTATTCCCAAGTCGCACGTTCGGACAGACACACTAGCTCAGTAGGGTTTCCTGGAGGTTGAGGGCCGGAAAATTGATGCTCAGCTAGGTTCCGGTTCGAACTCCCGCACCATGTGACCCGGTGCGATCTCAATCAGTTTCGGCACATAGACAGGCCCGCCCTGGTGTGCGGCGCGACGGGTTGGCAGGTACCGTAAACCACTCAAAGGATCGGTGGGACTCGGCGACTCACCGATCAAACGCACGCGTTTGCGATTGCGCTCAATAGCCGGATCAGGGATCGGGGCCGCCGACAGAAGCGCCTGGGTATAGGGGTGGCTTGGCGTTGCGAAAATCTGGTCCTTCGAACCCAATTCCATGACGCGGCCCATATAGAGCACCATGATCCGGTGGCTGATTTCCCGCACGACGGCCAAGTCGTGGCTGATGAAGATCATCGCCAACCCCATCTCGCTCTGAAGATCGATCAGCAGGTCGATGATCTCGGCCCGGATCGAGACATCGAGCGCCGAGACCGCCTCATCACAGATCACCAGTTTGGGCCGCAGGATCATGGCGCGCGCAATGCCGACCCGCTGATTTTGCCCCCCTGAGAGTTCGTGCGGATAGCGATTTATCAAGTCCGGCGACAAGCCCACCCGCGCCATCATCACTGCGACCTCGGCGTCACGGGCGGCGCGGTCCAGGTCGGGCCGAAACACCCGCATCGGTTCGGCGATGGAATCTCCGATGGTGGCGCGCGGGTCTAGGCTGGCCAGGGGATCCTGGAAGACGATCTGCAGGTCCCGACGGGTGGCGCGCAGCGCCTTGTGGTCGGCCTTGGTGATGTCTCGCCCCAGGAAGGTCACCGCTCCGGCCGTCGGCGGGATCAGTTGCAGGACGGCCCGCGACAGGGTGGACTTGCCGCAACCACTCTCCCCCACCACTCCAAGGGTCTCGCCTTGACGCACTTGCAGGCTGACACCATCGACGGCACGCAGTTGCACTGTTGGCGCGAGAAACCCGTGCCGGATCGGGAACCAGACCCTGATGTCGTGGCCTTCAACCACCACTGGTGCATCGGTCGCCACGGGCGTGGCGGTGGGGCGACCGCCGCGGTCGGCCCGGTCCAATCTCGGGATCGCTGCAAGCAGTCCGCGCGTATAGTCAGTCTCGGGCCGTGCGAAGAGATTTGTTGCGGACCCCTCCTCCACATAGGCTCCGTCTTTCATGACGCAGACCCGGTCTGCCAACCGGGCAATGACCCCCATATCGTGGGTGATCAGCACCATGGCTGCGCCGGTTTCTCGCTTTAGTTCGGCCATCAGATCCAGGATTTCGGCCTGAACCGTAACGTCCAAGGCGGTGGTCGGCTCATCGGCGATCAGTAGTTGCGGCTTGCAGGCCATGGCTTGGGCAATCATCACCCGCTGGCGCATGCCGCCGGAAAGTTCGTGGGGATATTGGGCCAAGCGCCGGACCGCGTCGGGTACCCGCACCTGATCGAGCCATCGCTTGGCCTCCGCCATTGCCGCCTGCCGCGACAAACCCTGGTGGCGCTGCAGAGGCTCGGCAATCTGGTGACCGATACGGACATGCGGGGTCAGTGCCGTGAGCGGGTCTTGGAAGATCATGGTCATCTTCGACCCGCGAATGCCGTTCAGCTCCGCAGGCTTCAGACCCAAGATTTCCTGCCCCTGGAATTTTGCAGATCCGCGCGCCCGGCCATTGGGAGCCAACAATCCCATCACCGCCATGAAGGTCTGGCTCTTGCCCGACCCGCTCTCGCCAACCACGCCCAGAGTCTCACCCGGCGCGATGCTCAAGGACACACCTCGCACCGCGCGGACCACGCTGTCATGCGTGGTGAAGTCGACGGTGAGGTTGTCGAGGGTCAGGACGGGACGAATGGTGGCTTGAACCAAGGTGACCTCTGGGTTGGGTAGGCGAACCATAGACTGAGCTTGGCTGATCACAAAAGCACTCTGCCCACAGCCCGCGCGGCGCTATAGGATTATGCTGTGGTCCAGACCGACAACCCTCCTCGCCCCGCCCTATTTTTGGATCGCGACGGCGTGCTCAACGAAGACCCCGGCTATGTTTATCGCTGGGAAGATTTTCGCTGGATACCCGGCGCGCAGGAGGCTGTGGCGGCTTTCAACGCAGCGGGCTGGTGGGTGTTTGTGGTGACCAACCAGTCTGGAATTGGCCGAGGCTACTATACGGAGACCGACGTGGTCGTCCTGCATGACAAGATGTCAGAGAGCCTGGCGCAAATCGATGGTCGGATCGACGCCTACTATTACTGTCCCGATCATCCAGATGCGGTGAGCGAGGTCTATCGGCACCCTGATCCGCCGGACCGCAAACCCAATCCCGGTATGCTGCTGCGGGCCATTGCTGAGCATCCGGTGGACCTTAGCCGTTCGATCATGGTCGGCGACAAGGACGGCGACATCGAGGCCGCGCGTCGTGCCGGCGTTCGAGGGTTGAAATTCGCCGGCGGCGACCTGCTAACCTTCTTAACGCCCGAGATTAGGCCCGCTTAAGGCGCAGTGCCTGACCACTCCGAGCAAACCATAGTATCGGTTTCAGTCGGCAGGTGGATGGCTCTCGATTGGTCGAAGGCGATAGGGCCCTGCAGTCGACTCAGTGCCCACACCGCTGCCCCCCGAACCAGGGCGGATGGATCGTCCAACAGGGCCCGAACGACTTCGATTGAGCCCTTATCGCCGCTATTGCCGATGGCATAGAGGACATTGCGGATAAACCGCGCGCGGCCGATCCGTTTCACCGGGTTCTTGGAAAACAGTGCGCGGAATGCGGCGTCATCTAAAGCCGCGAGGTCGGCCAATTTTGGCGCTTGCAAGCCATTACGCGCCTGCAACTTCTGTTCCCGCGCGGTTTGGGCAAACTTGTTCCAAGGGCAAACCGCCAAGCAGTCATCGCAACCATAGATTCGGTTGCCCAAGGCCGGGCGGAACTCGGTCGGGATCGGCCCTTTCAGCTCGATGGTCAGGTAGGAGATACAGCGCCGCGCATCGAGTTTGTAGGGTGCCGGGAAAGCCTTGGTTGGGCAGACATCTAGGCAGGCGCGACACGCCCCGCAATGATCGGTCTCCGGCGGGTCGGGCGGCAGATCCAGTTCAGTCAGGATTGAGCCGAGAAACAGCCAAGACCCGAACTGCCGACTGACCAAATTCGTATGCTTGCCCTGCCATCCCAACCCGGCCTGCTCGCCCAACGGCTTTTCCATCAGCGGGGCCGTGTCGACAAAAACCTTGAGCTGCCCGCCAAACCTGCCCGCCATCCAACCCCCGAGTTGCTTCAAACGGCCCTTGATCAGTTCGTGATAGTCGTCGCCCTGCGCATAGACCGAAATCGCAGCACGGGAAGGGTCTTCGAGGGCCAGTCGAGGATCTTGTTCGGGACCGTAGTTGACGCCCAAGACGATGGCGGATTTCGCGCCGGGCCACATGGCGTGGGGGTGAGCGCGGCGCTTTGCAGTCTGCGCCATCCAGGCCATTTCACCGTGATGATCGGCCGACAGGAATTCGTTCAGTCTGGCGCTGGCCGGCCAGGGGGCCCCGATACGGGTAAACCGGCAGACATCAAAGCCTAGCTCAAGGGCGTGGGCGCGGATCTGCTCAGAAATCGAGATCGTCATAGTGGACCGCCGGTGCCAGGCCCGGCCAGCGGTCGGCCAGCAGAGGTCGGAAGGCCGGCCTGGACTTCAGCTTCATGTACCAGGTCTTGACCCCCGTGAAGTCGGCCCAGGGCACATCGCCAAAATAATCGATCACCGACAAATGTGCGGCGGCGGCGAAATCTGCCATCGAGAGACGCTTGCCGGCTAGCCATTCTCGCTGGCTCACCAGGGTTTCCATATAGACGAGGTGGCTGCGTAAGGCGTCACGGCCTTGGCGCAGACTGGCCAGATCCGGAGCACCCAGGCCCAACAGGCGCTTTTCCATTTTCTCATGCAAAAGGAAGCCGCCCACTTCGTAGTCGAACTTGCGATCAAACCACTGGAGCAGGCGTCGTGCCTCGGCACGTTCCGCCGGATCGCGACCGAGTAGCGGCGGCTCGGGATAGGCTTCTTCCAAGTGATCGAGGATGGCTCGGCTTTCGCAGAGCACCAAGGGTCCATCGGTCAAGACCGGCGTCAGACCCGACGGATTGAGCGCGATGAGATCTGTCGGTCTTTCCCAATAGCGCACGGCCTGCTCGCTGAAGGCCAGACGCTTTTCACCCAATGCCAAACGCACCTGGCGTGAGGCGGGATCGAGCGGAAAATGATGAAGAATTCGGGGCGACATTCTGCACGGCAAAAGAGGAGACTTCTCCCCTATCGCACCACCCGTTAAAGGCGCGTTTACTTAAGCTTGCGGATTGGCGGGATGGATGTGGGCCGCGCGGTGTTCGGCAAAGGCACCGCCGTGCGGCTCGGCCCGCCCGCGCGGGTCAGCATGGATGATAATGTCCGCCGATGGAAACACCGCCAGCAAACGGTTTTCCGCCGCAATGATCACCGTATGCGCCGCTTCCAGGCTGAGCTGCGGGTCCAGTTCCACATGCATCTGCATATGCAGATAGGGACCCGAACTGCGGGTGCGAAGCTGGTGGACATCACTCAACCGAGGGTCTTGACCGACCAGTTCGATAATCTTGGCCCGCTGCTCATCGGGAAGCTCTCGGTCCATCAGTTGGCTGGAGGCCTCGCGGAACACACTGACCGCCCCCCAAAGTAAGATTGCGGTGACGCCCAAAGCGGCGAGTGCATCAAGATTGTTCATGCCCATCAAGACCGAGGCTCCAATCCCCAGCAAGGCGATCAAGTTTGACGCGAGGTCTGTGGCGTAGTGCGCGCGGTCGCCGCTGACGGCCACCGACTGGGTCTGCCGCAGGACTGCGGATTGGGCGAGCAACAGCAGGCTTGTCAGCACGGTCGAGACGACCATCACCGCGATAGCCCAGCCCTCTTGCACCAAGGGGTGGGGTGTAAACAGATGCCGAATGGCCTCCTGACCGATCAGGGCGGCCGATGAGAACACCAGCCCGGCCTGGATGAGGCTCGCAAAGGCTTCAGCCTTGCCGTGGCCAAAGCGGTGTTCGGCGTCCGGCGGCTCGGCAGCGTAGCGGACGGCGAAAAAAGTCACCAGAGACGCAACCAGATCCAGCCCCGAATCGGCCGTTGAAGCGAGGAGCGCAACAGACCCTGATGCCCACCAAGCCAGCGTCTTGATCACCACCAAAACTGTCGCCGTCGCCACCGACAGCAGGGTGACCCGCTGAGTGAGAACGGCGGTCTGGGCCGGAGATAGGCTGTGTTTAGCGGACATCGGACCAGCATAGCCGAGCCGGGTGCCCGACCCCAGCGCGAACGACTCTCAGATTTAGGCCGCAACCTTGGGCATCGGTCCCACATAGCGCGATGCCGGACGGATCAGCCGACCACCAGCCAATTGCTCGCGCGCGTGGGCGATCCAACCGGCCACCCTGCCCATGGCGAACACGCAGGTGAAGGCCGATGGCGGGAAGGCCAAGGATTCCAGGAGCAGAGCGGTATAGAACTCCACATTGGTATCCAAGGCACGGTCGGGCCTGTGATCACGTAGGATGGCGAGGGCGGCGGCTTCGACAGCCTCAGCGAACGCCAAGCGTCCTGGCAGGACGTTCGAGCCGTTGCCCATCTTGCGGACCGCCACCTTGAGCGCATCGGCCCGAGGATCGCGCACCCGGTAGACCCGGTGTCCGAACCCCATCAGGCGATCACCTCGCGCCAGCGCCGTCTCGATCCAGGCTCTGGCGTTTTCCTTCTCCCCGATGGCGTCCAGCATATCGATAATGGGACCTGGTGCCCCGCCGTGCAGGGGCCCCTTCAATGCACTGATCCCGGCAACAACGGCTGATGTCAGGCCTGCCTGGGTCGAGGCCACCACCCGGGCAGCAAAGGTTGAGGCATTGAGGCCGTGATCGCTGACCGTCACCAGGTAGGTGTCCAAGGCTTCGATCTCGGCTTGGGGCGCTGGTGTGCCGCGCAGCATCCGTAGGATATCGGCGGCATGACCCAGCTTTGGGTCTGGCGCGACCGGGGCTAGTCCCGCCTGGGCGCGGACGACGGCTGCGGTAAACACTGCCGGTGCCGCCGTCAAACGCAGGGCCACGTCGAGATCATCGCCGTCGGCCAGTCGAGCGGTTAGAGCCCGCATAGCCTCGATGGGGGTGCGATCCAGCAAACCGGTGTCCAGGGCCGAAATCTCCGCAAATACGGCGGTTCGCGCCGCCGCCAGCGGGGCCGTAAGGTCGTTCGGCAGATCAGCAAAGAACCCCGACCACAACAGATGGACTATGGCCTCAAAGCTGACGCGGCCGGCTAACTCGTCCAGCTCAAAGCCCCGAAGGATCAGCCGTCCCGCCTGACCATCGACCTCCGACAACACCGTGTCAGCGGCGACAATGCCCTCCAGTCCATTGGACATCAGAAACTCCATCCTTGAGTCCGGGCAATTTCGCCCTTGATGGCCCTGATATTTGCCGTCATTCTCCCATCGTCAATCTTGATCAATATAATCAATATATAAGAAATGACCGCAACAGATTGGATTGGGGCGCCGGAAGCGCGGGCGCAGTTGGGGGTGCGGTCGCAAACCCTCTATGCCTATGTCAGTCGCGGGCGGGTGCAGACCCGCGCTGACCCGCAAGACTCCCGTCGCAGCCTCTACCGAGCTGCCGACATTGCCGCCCTGGCGCAGCGCAAGACCCGCAGCCGTAAAGTCTCCGAAGTCGCCATCGGTGCCATTGCCTGGGGCGAGCCGGTTCTTTCCTCGGCGATTACCACGGTCTCGGGCGGCAGGTTGTTCTATCGCGGGCGTGACGCTATCGAGCTGGCGGAAACCGAAACCCTTGAGGCGGTTGCTCGCTTGCTGCGAGGCGGTCACGGGGCAGCACTGAAACGCACGGACCGGCCCCAGCCGCCACAGGGCAAGGATATGCGGGCCCGCGCCTTCGCCGCCCTGGCCGCGCGGGCGGGCGAGGACCCGCCGGCCTTAGGACGCCATCCCCTGGCCCTGGCTGTCGAGGCTGCGACTCTGCTTGATGTCTTGACCGACGCGATTGCAGGACAGGTCGGCGGCGGGCCGATCCACAATCGGCTGGCCATGGCCTGGGGTCTTGGGCCGGGCGGCCCGGGTGCTGACCTGATTCGACGCATCCTGGTGTTGTTGGCAGACCATGAGCTGAACCCTTCGGCGTTCTCGGCCCGCGTTGCCGCCTCCACGGGGGCTTCCCTGTCGGCGAGCACCTTAGCCGGACTGTCGACGCTCTCTGGTCCTCGCCACGGCGGGGCACCGGCGGCCATTCGCGTGCTCGCAGCAGAAGCCGAGCAGTTGGGAGGCCGCACTGCGATCACCGCGCGCCTAGCGGAGGACCGCGGCCTCCCCGGCTTTGGACACCCCCTATATCCAGAAGGTGACCCTAGAGCCGCAGCGCTGTTGGCGAGATTTGCCCAGACTGCCGCCCTCACTGAACTTCGCCAAGCCGTGGTCGCCTTCACTGGCCTGGAGCCCAATATCGACTTTGCCCTGGTCTGCTTGGCCGACAGCTTGAACCTGCCGACAGACGCCCCCTTCGCCCTCTTCGCCACCGCCCGTTGCGCCGGCTGGATCGCCCACGCCATCGAGCAACTGCAAGGCGGTGGGATCATCCGACCACGGGCGCGGTATACCGGCGTTTCGGTAGACTAGATCGTGTTCCATTTCGACGGAACCAGAACACGATCTCGATTTCCTTTAGGTCGCGCGACTTATGACTTTAGCCGGACTCCACCTAAAGGCATCGCGCTCTAAGAGTACCGCGCCTCGTCCTTCGTCGTCTTTGCGCCGGCCTGCACTTCATCCAGTGCCCAGGCGAGATCGGCCAGATAGGTCCCCGTCACCTGAGCATGGAACGGCGAGAGCATCAGGTGCAGCGCCATAGGTTCTGTTGTCAGGCTGGTGAACCAGCCGCGTTCGCGCAGCTTGCTCCAGATCGCCAGACAGTCCGTCTCGGGATGGGTGAAGGCGATGATGCCCAGTTGGGGCTTGCCAAGCACCTGAAATCCTAAAGCCTCAGCGCCCTTGGCAATCACCTCACGGGCCGCGGTCACCTGCGCGTGCTTGGCGCGGTAACCCTCAACGCCCAGGAAGTTCATCACCGCCCAGGCGGCCGAGATCGCGCCGCCGGGTCGGGTGCCGGCCAGAGTCGGCGTGACCATCCGTCCGCCCGGCCAATCGCGGAAATCAAACACCATGAACTTCTGCAGGGCCGCCGAACGGAAGAACACCGTTGAGGCCCCCTTGGCGCAATAGCCGTACTTGTGCAGGTCCGCCGAGATCGACCGCACGCCGGGCAGTTCGAAGTCGAAGGGTGGAACCTCGCCACCGTTCATCCGCACGAAGGGGGCGATATAGCCGCCGACGCAGGCGTCCACGTGCAGCCAAAGATCCCGCGCAATGGCTAGGTCCGATAGCGCGCCGATCGGATCGATCAGCCCATAGGGGAAGTTGGGCGCGGATCCGACGATCATGATGGTGGCCTCGTCCGCTACCTGGTTCATGGCGACCGGGTCTGCGAGGCAGTCCCTCAGAGGGATCCGGCGAACCTGGATCTCCATGACAGCGGCGGCCTTGTCGAAGGCCGGATGGGCTGAGCGTGGGATCACGATATTGAGCGGCCCCAGCACGCCGCGTTCCTTGCGCGCAAAATCGCGCGCGGCCTTCATGGCCATGGTGATGGAATCTGTGCCGCCCGAGGTGATGGCGCCGGAAGCCTCGTCAGGGCCATGCAGCAGCGAGAGTCCGAACCCGACGACGTCTTCTTCCATGCGCTTGAGGCTGGGAAAGGCCGCAGGTCCCAGACCGTTCTCGGACATGAAGCGCGTATAGGCGGCCTTTTGCACCTGCTCGACTTCGGGCCCGGCGTTAAAAACATAGACGGCGGTCTTACCGTCGCGCCAGGCGACGTCGCCGGCAGCATAGTCGTCCATCGCCGTCTGGAGGTCGGGCCACGGGGTGCCGGTCTGGGGTAGAGATTTACGCATCAATCGGCCGCATAGTCTTTGAGAATGCCCAGCGGCACGATGGCCAGGGTCTCTTCATGGGTGGCGGCCAACACCAGCTGAGGTGCCGCGCCCGCATCGAGCGCTTCCTTCCAGCGCGGCGCACAGAGGCACCAGCGGTCGCCGGGCTTCAGGCCCTCAAAACCGTATTCCGGCATGGGCGTCGAGAGGTCATTGCCGACCATTTTGGAATAGGCCAGGAACTCAGCGGTCATCACCGCGCAGACGGTGTGCAGGCCGGTATCGTGAGGCCCGGTCTCACAACAGCCGTTACGGAAGAAGCCGGTCACCGGATCAAGCGAACAACTCTGTAGCTCCTCGCCCAGAACATTTCGCGCTTCGATGTCGTATCGGGTGATCATTGACGCACTCTAGTCTAAAAGCCGTGCTTCGCTATGTCCAACGGAGCCCCAGAGTCTTGAACGATCGCCCAA
>JANLPK010000030.1:0-1728 GCA_031367205.1 Alphaproteobacteria bacterium | reverse complement strand
GATCGCGTTGCCCGTGCCGTTCAGCGACTGCAGGATATTGGTGCCCAACACGGGCAAGGAGAAGGTGAGCAGAGTCATGCCGATAGGACCGGTGGTCAGGTCGGGCATGCCGGGGCGACGGCCCATGGGTCCACCTGGAGGGCCACCCGTCATCGGGCGTTTGGCCCCTTCGCTCGTCGTTGACGTCACACCTATCCCCATGGCGCAAACCTGCGCCCTCCGTCGATCGACCCTGGAAATTGGAGAGGTCGGTACGTCCACCGCGAGAATGCGCGGCGGGACGGATGGCCTAAGTCTAAGGGGCTAGGACGGAGGGCTCAAGCCCAGATGTTACGGTGACACTGTATGAAATAGAGACTCAATCGCCCACCCACGCTTGTCATCCCGGGGGCCGAAGGCAGCCCGGGACCCAGAGACGCGGGGTGTGCAGGATGGATTGGTGCTTCTGGGTCCCGCACTTTCGGGGCGTTGCCCCTACATGCGGGATGACAAAGAGGGGGCGGCTAGGCCGGGGCTTCCCGCAGGTCGTCGTCGCTACGTATGTTGGGTGTATGTTCTATATAGGTTGGGTGGGTGTTGTAGGGCGATCCCGGTACCTCAGTCCGTCGCTCTTCCATGGCCCAGGGCTCTAAGCTCCAGGCCTGCCAGTCTGGCGTGATGCCAAGGTCGGCACAGATGATGGCAATGATCTCAGAGACGGGTTTGTCAGAGAAGTCTTCGAGGTCTTCTCGCTCAATGCGATCAGAGCGTTCCCGGTGAAGATCACGGTCTGGGGTGTCACGGTCAACTTGGCGAGACACCGCCTCCTTGGCCAAGGCCTTGCGCTCGGTAAGTTGCGTCGCCTTGCGTTCCTTAGCCCGATCCTGGAACCCAACGGCTAGTTTGGCATCCAAAGCGAGGCTCATGCGAATAGAGCGGCTGATCCGGTGAAAGCGTAGGGAGAGATCAGCCCCGACCACGCCAGGGTCCGAGCCTTGTAGGTCTCTGGCCTGATCTTGCAGCATGCGGGCCATGTCCATGCCGATGGCCACCAACTGACGCAGAGTCCTGGCCCGCCACTCGGCGCGCTCTGCATCGATGTCGTCATCGCTGAGGGTCGGAGGGTTGTCCATGAACGAAACAGGAACATGGCCAGGGCCGCTTGTCAACACATATTCCTCCACCAGCGCCGTAGGCGCGCCTGGGGGAAGTGGCGCGAAGCGCCGGAGGGGGCTGAAGCCCATGGGCTTTGGCGGCTGAACCTCAGACGAGATTGACCACGAAAGCACACGAAAACCATGAGGATCGGTCTGTTCACGATCACCGCTCATTCCGGCGAAATCTAGCTGGTAAAGCCCAGACCTTACTCCAATCGGCGGGGTTGGCCGCAGCACTGTATTGAACCACCAAGGCTAAGAAGGACAGGCGCGACTGGTGCAGGCGAATCCATGGGATCTACTTCGTGACCTTCGCGTCCTTGGTGGGCTTCGTGTTAGATTAGGATCGAGAACGTGTGTTCCGTCTAGCCAGTGAGACGGGGGTTATTTCATGCACTGGCCTCGTAAACATGACAGCGGAGACCTAGAGTTAAATACACTGTCACCGTAATACCCGTAATACCTCTATCCGCGCGCCGGTATCGCACCTGGGCGCATGATGACCCAGGCGGCGAGGTCGTGACCGGCCAGGGCGGCGTCGTGGGGTGCGGCACCGCTCAGGCGGGCATGGAGGTAGCCGGCATTGAAGGCG
>JANLPK010000028.1:0-4378 GCA_031367205.1 Alphaproteobacteria bacterium | reverse complement strand
GCGACGGTGTCGGCGGAAATGACGAGCTATACCCAACCGACGCCGGTCGTGGAGGCGCAAGCTGATCTCTACGCTGCTCAGGCTGAACCCGAGCAGCTAGAGATGGAAGCACCGGTCTTCGAGCGCACACCTGAGATCATTGCGCCGATGACCCGGATCGTCGATCCGATGGTCGAGGACGAGGACGATGAGCCTTTGTTCGGCGAGAGCGTGTTTGAAGAGCGACGTCCGCAAAAGAGCGGCGGGTTCTTGAGCCTGTTTGGGAGTAGACCACGCTACGACGCTCCCACCCCGGCACCTCGGGCTGCGGCGAGCCGTGGCGGTGCTCTGCCCATGGAAGCACCAATGGAAGAGGCTCAGGCTGAGGGCCAGGAGGATCTGGAAATCCCATCCTTCCTAAGGCGGCTCGCCAACTAACTTCGACTTTGAAAATATGTTGGGAATGGCCGGAGTTTGCTCCGGCCATTTTCGTTTGAAACATTCGTGTTTTCAATTGGTTGAAGGCGAAACATTTCGAAACACGACTTGTCTTGTCGCGCCGCAGCATTTTCCGTATCCGACGACTGGGGCGTTGTGCAGTCTTGATGGCTGTGGGTCTCCGTTAGTGAAAGGTGCTTCCTTGGCCGTCTCCGCGTTCCAGCACACCCTGCAAAGCCCAGCGATCTTCGCCGGCATCGGCGTCCATACCGGAGCCCACACGCGCGTGATCGTGCGTAGCGCACCAGCCGATAGCGGCATTGTGTTCGTACGCACCGATGTGACGGATCGCGACAACCGCGTGCCCGTGTCGGCGCAGGCTGTCTGTAAGACCCAACTGGGCACCGTGATTACCAATGCGGCGGGCGTGACTGTCGCGACCATTGAGCACCTGATGGCGGCTCTGGTGATGACGGACATCGACAATGCTGTGGTCGAGCTGGACGGTCCGGAAATGCCGATCATGGACGGCTCGTCCCTGCCGTTCATCCAGATATTGGATCATGCGGGTCGACGAACTCAGACTACGCCGCGAAGGTTCATCGAGATTCTTGAAACGGTTGAGGTGATTGAGGGCGACAAGCGCGCGACCTTGTCGCCGTCTGATCAGTTCGAAGTGGCCTTCGAGATTTTCTTCCCTTCGGCCGCCATTGGTCGCCAGCGGGTAGATTTCGTCATGGACGAAAAGGCGTTCCGCAAGGAGCTGGCCGATTGCCGCACCTTTGGCTTCCTGCATGAGGTTGAAGCTTTGCGCGCCATGGGCCTGGCCCGGGGCGGTTCTATGGAAAACGTCGTGGTGATCGAGGGCGACCGCATCCTCAATCCCGAAGGCTTGCGTCGCCCCGACGAGTTCGTGCGCCACAAGGCGTTGGACGCCATCGGCGACCTCTATGTGCTTGGCGCGCCGATCTTGGGTCGGTTTGAGGGCATTTTGGCCGGCCACGGGATCAACAACGCCGTGGTGCGGGCCTTGGTGGCGGCACCGAAGGCTTGGCGCTATCGCACCTTCGTCCAGGATTTGGCGAAAGCGGGCTGACGCCGCGCGCATCCGTTTGCGCTATCGTCCCCCTCGTGTAAAACCACCCCTTACCTGCGCGGGGGCGCGCTTTGGTCTCTTGAGGTGACGGTGTCCTTGCTTCGTAATTCCTGGACTCGGCCGGCGCTCGCCGCCGTGATCGTGGCTCTCGCCCTCGCCGGTTGCGCCGGCAAAGCTAAGCGTCCCAAGCTGGTCTATGAGGAGCGTCCCGTAGAGCTGCTCTATGCGACGGGGGCTGACCGGCTCGATAAGGGCCAGTGGAACCAAGCGGTGGACTATTTCGCCGAGGTGGAACGCCAGCATCCCTATTCGGAATGGTCGCGCCGGGCGATCCTGATGACCGCCTATGCCCACTATCAGGCCGACAATTATGCCGAATCAATCGGGGACTCTGATCGGTTTATCTCGCTCTATCCCGGCAATCCGGCGGCGGCCTATGCGCATTATCTGAAGGCCGTCTGCTATTTCGAACAGATCGTCGACGTGGGGCGTGATCAGGCCGCGACCGGTCAGGCCTTGGAAAACCTACGCGATGTGGCCCAGCGCTACCCGCGAAGCGAGTTTGCCGCCGACGCGCGGCTCAAGATCGACATGGTCAATGACCAGCTGGCCGGCAAAGAAATGACTATCGGGCGCTATTATCTGCGGCATGGCGACACGCTCGCGGCGGTTGGGCGGTTTCGCAATGTGATTGATCGCTATCAGACAACCACCCACACGCCCGAGGCGCTGTATCGTTTGGTCGAAGCCGATTTGACTATGGGCCTGATCGAAGAAGCGACCCGCAACGGCGCGGTTTTGGGCTTCAACTACCCTGGCGATATCTGGTATCGGGATGCCTACAAGCTTCTGAATGACAAGGGTTTACGCCCGGCAACGGCGCCTCTGACCGAACGCTCAGGCATGCTGTCTCACCTGCCATTTGTGAAGAACAAGGCAGCGACGGCAAAGCCGCCTGAGGCGACCGAAGAGCCGCCGCAGGTCAATCCCGATAAGCCGGTCAAGGCCCCCAAGCCGAAGGGCAAGGGTTGGCTTTCGCACGTTCCTTTCCTGGGCCATTGATCCCGAGACGGCACGGTCGGAACTGAAAGTGAACTTGCGCGCACGGACACCCTTCCGGTTCGGGCGATTCCCCTTCATCCTGCATCCATGCTGATCGGCCTGTGGATCCGCGATGTGGTGCTAATCGAAGCCCTGGACCTGTCCATTGGGCCCGGTCTCACTGCGCTTACCGGTGAGACGGGGGCGGGCAAGTCAATCATCCTGGATGCCCTGGGTCTGGCCACCGGGGCGCGGGCCGATGCCGGTCTGGTGCGGCGCGGCGCGGCGCAGGCTGTGACCTCTGCGGTGTTTGCCCCGACGCCGGATCATCCGGTCTGGGACATCCTGGAGGACAAGGGGTTGAGTTATGCCCGCGACGAGGACCTGGTCCTGCGCCGGACCCTAGCCGCGGACGGTCGAAGCCGAGCGTTCGTCAATGATCAGGCCACCAGCGTTGGCGTGTTGCGCGAGTTAGGCGAGGCATTGATCGAGGTGCATGGCCAGCACGAGACGGTGGGTCTGTTAGATAGTCGGACGCACCGACCGCTGCTGGACGCCTATGGCAGTCTCGCCAGCTTGGTGAAGGCGGTTGGTGAGTGTTGGACGGGTTTGCGCGCGGCTCAAGCCCGAGCCGATGAACTCCGCACTGAAATCGCCCGGGCAGCCGCTGATGCCGAAGAATTGGCCCTGCGATTAGCTGATCTTGACCGCCTGGCACCCGAGCCTGGAGAGGAGACTCGGTTGGCGGAATCGCGCGCGATCCTGGGGGCTTCGGAGAAGGCGCTCACCGACATCAATAGCGCACGCGGGGCCTTTGAGGGGCTTTCGGCCAAGCTGGCCTCAGCGGTGCGCGCTTTGGAGCACGCGCGCACGCGGGCTATTCAGGCAGGGGCCGCCGAGGACGGCCCGGCCGTGTCGCGCCTTGCCGCAGCCAGCGCCGCAGTGGACCGGGTTTTCGGTGAGGTGCAAGAGGCGGAAGCCGCTGTGGACGCTGCTGCTGTCGCTTTCGACTTCCGACCTGACCAGCTGGAGAAGACTGAAGAGCGACTGTTTGATCTGCGTGGCGTAGCGCGCAAACTCGGAGTCAGCGTTGAGGAACTACCGGACTTACGTCTGCGGTTTGCGCAACGATTGCGGGCGATGGAGTCCAGTGAGGATGAGCTGAAGGCGGCTGACACGGCAGTTGCCGCGTCGCGCACGGCGTATCTGGCACAGGCGCAGAAACTCTCCTCTGCTCGGCGCGCCGCCGGAGACCGGCTGAGCAAGGCGGTGGAGTCCGAGTTGCCGCCGCTGAAACTTGATAAGGCGCGGTTCCAGGTGGCCGTGGAACCGCAGGGTGAAGATCGCGCGGGGCCGAGTGGGATGGATCGCATCGCCTTCGAAATTTCCACCAATCCGGGCGCGCCGTTTGGAGATCTGGGAGCGATTGCTTCCGGCGGTGAGTTAGCCCGGCTTGCGCTGGCGTTGAAGGCCGCGCTGGCAGGCCGGGCAGAGGGCGTTCAGCCGCTGATGATCTTTGATGAGGTGGATCAAGGGGTTGGTGGAGCGGTGGCCGATGCGGTCGGCTTACGGCTGCGTCGGCTGGCGGCTGATGCACAGGTGCTGGTGGTTACACACTCCCCGCAGGTGGCGGCACGAGCCGATGCTCACTGGCGGATCGCTAAGGCCGGCGACGGGGAGCGGGTGCGGACGTTGGTCGAGGCCTTGAGCCCTGCAGAGCGTGAGGAAGAGATCGCGCGGATGTTGGCGGGAGCTCAGATCACCGACGCTGCGAGGGCAGCGGCGAGGGCCTTGATGCATGTTTAAGGATGCAAAAATGCTCCT
>JANLPK010000025.1:0-9217 GCA_031367205.1 Alphaproteobacteria bacterium | reverse complement strand
GCTGCGCCTTGATGGCGTCTTTGCGCACGACGGGGCCGGCCTCCATGGCCGTGTGGATCTCATCGCCGGTGCGGTCGAGAAATCCGGTATTGATGAACACGATGCGGTCGCGGGCCGCATAGATACAGGCCGCAAGATTTGCGCTGGTCCGACGCTCTTCGTCCATGATGCCGATCTTGACGGTGTTGCGGGTTAGACCCAGCGCATCCTCGACAGCGTCGAACAGGCTGACCGCCAGAGCGACCTCGTCGGGACCGTGCATTTTGGGCTTCACCACATAGACCGAGCCGGCGGAGCTATTGCGACGTGCGCCGTTCAGATCATGCAGGGCTGCGGTGACCGTGATCATGGCGTCGATCACCGTCTCATAGACCGGCTGACCTTGGAAGCGGACCATGTCGGTCGTCATGTGGTGGCCCACATTGCGCACCAGCATCAGGCTGCGACCGCGCAGGGTGACATTACCGCCGGTGGGCGCGTGATAGGTGCGATCCTCGTCCAGGCGACGCGTTTCAGTGCGGCCACCCTTGGCAAAGCTGGCCGCGAGATCACCGCGCATCAGGCCCAGCCAATTGCGATAAACGCCGACCTTGTCTTCGGCGTCCACGGCGGCGACGGAATCTTCGCAGTCTTGGATGGCGGTGAGCGCGGCCTCGACCAAGACATCCGAAACGCCGGCGACATCGGTGCTGCCAATGGAATGGCTGCGATCGATCTGGATTTCCAGGTGCAGGCTGTTGTGGGCCAGCAGAACAGCGCTTGGCGCAGCGGCTTCACCGCGCCAGCCAACGAGTTGAGCGGGCGTCTCCAGCCCCGTGGGCTGGCCGTTGGTCAGGGCTACGCGGAGCACGCCGCCCTCAACTGCGTAACTGGCCGCATCGGCGTGCGAGCCGTGGGCCAGAGGCGCAGCTCGGTCCAGCAGTCCGCGCGCAAAGGCGATGACCTTGCCGCCGCGCACCGGGTCATAGCCGGGAACGCCGGTCTGGGGCTCTAAGGCATCGGTGCCGTAGAGGGCGTCATAGAGGCTGCCCCAGCGGGCATTGGCGGCATTCAGCGCAAAGCGTCCATTGGAGACCGGCACCACCAGCTGGGGTCCAGCGATCTTGGCGATCTCCGGGTCGACGTTTTGTGTGCCGATCTGGAAGGGCGCGGGTTCGGGCAAGAGGTAGCCAATTTCCCGCAAGAACGTGATCTGCGCGGCGACCTCAACATCTTTGCCACGGCGGTCATGCCACCAGGTGTCGATCTGTGCTTGAAGCTCATCGCGATGGACAAGAAGTGCTGCGTTGCGCCCGGTGAACGCCGCCAGGACAGCCTCCAGCCCTGACCAGAAGGCCGCCGGGGCAAGCCCCGTGCCCGGCAATAACTCCTGCTCCACAAAGTCATGGAGGAGATCGTCGACGGAGAGTGTAGCGCTGATGTTCATAGTGATATCCGATAGCAGAACGGCCCGGGGCGCAAACCCCAGGCCGCTCAAATTTCAGACGAACTTGAAGTGTCTTAAGCGAACTGGTTCATTGTGTTTTGTGCGCCGCCAGCCTTCAGAGCCGCTTCGCCCGCGAAGTACTCTTTGTGGGCATCACCCAGGTCCGAGCCGGACATGTTCTGGTGCTTCACGCAGGCGATGCCTTCGCGGATTTCCTTGCGCTGCACATTGAGCACATAGCCCAGCATGCCTTGCGATCCGAAATACTCGCGCGCCAGATTGTCGGTGGACAGAGCCGCGGTGTGATAGGTCGGCAGAGTGATCAGGTGGTGGAAGATACCCGCCCGCTTGGCACTGTCGGCCTGGAAAGTGCGGATGGCCTCATCAGCCTCCAGCGCCAATTCGGTGGCGTCATAGTCCACGCTCATCAGCTTGTCGCGGTCATAGGCCGATACATCCTTGCCGGCCGCCTTATAGGCATCATAGGCCTGTTGGCGGAAACTCAGCGTCCAGTTGAAGGACGGCGAGTTGTTATAGGCCAGTTTCGCATTGGGCACGACGGCCCTGATGCGGTCCATCATGCCGGCGATCTGATCGATGTGTGGCTTTTCGGTCTCGATCCACAGCAGGTCAGCGCCGTTTTGCAGCGAGGTGATGCTGTCGAGCACGCAGCGGTCCTCGCCGGTGCCGGCGCGGAACTGGAAGAGGTTAGAGGGTAGACGCTTGGGCCGCAGCAGCTTGCCGTTGCGGTTCAGAACGACATCGCCGTTGCTGAGTTCAGACGGGGTGATCTCCTCGCAATCGAGGAAACTGTTATATTGGTCACCCAGATCGCCAGGCGTGTGGCTGACGGCGATCTGCTTGGTCAGGCCGGCACCCAGGCTGTCGGTGCGGGTGACGATAATGCCGTTCTCGACGCCGAGTTCCAGGAAGGCGTAACGGCAGGCGCGCACCTTGGCCAGGAAGTCCTCATGCGGCACCGTGACCTTGCCGTCCTGGTGGCCGCACTGTTTCTCGTCGGAGACTTGATTTTCGATCTGTAGGGCGCAAGCCCCAGCCTCGATCATCTTCTTGGCCAGCAGATAGGTCGCCTCAGCATTGCCGAAGCCGGCGTCAATATCTGCGATGATCGGCACAACGTGGGTCTGATGGTTGTCGATAGCGTCGACCAGCTTTTGTTCCTTGACCTTGTCTCCGGCGGCCCTGGCGGCGTCCAGATCAGAGAACAACAAGTCCAGCTCACGGGCATCTGCCTGACGTAGGAAGGTATAAAGCTCTTCGATCAGGGCAGGCACCGAGGTCTTCTCGTGCATGGACTGGTCGGGCAACGGGCCGAATTCTGAGCGCAGGGCCGCGATCATCCAACCGGAGAGATAGAGGTAGCGGCGATCGGTGGTGCCGAAGTGCTTCTTCACTGCGATCATCTTCTGCTGACCGATGAAGCCGTGCCAGCAGCCCAGCGACTGGGTGTATTTGGCGGGATCAGCGTCATAGGCGGCCATGTCGGCACGCATAATGCCTGCCGTATATCGGGCGATTTCCAGGCCGGTCTTGAAGCGGTTTTGCACGCGCATACGGGCAACGGACTCGGCATTGATGCCCGCCCAAGGACCCTTCTTGCTGGCAATCAGCTGGTTCATTTCGATGATGTGGTCTTGATAGGCCATGGGACAACTCCTTGATCGGCGGGTTCCCCTACAGCCAAGACCATGCCAAACAAAGGTGCTATGGGGTGAAGCTGTATATCTTTACACCATTATTCTGTAATATTGTCAGTAATTGACAAAGTGCCAGAGATGCCGACCGAACGCCGCCTCTATATCGGACCGAATCTACGCCGGTTGCGCCGCGACCTTGGTCTGACTCAGGCCGACATGGCGGCTGATTTGGAGGTCTCGGCGTCCTATGTGGCCCTGTTGGAGCGCAATCATCGGCCGCTAAGCGCTGAGATGTTGCTGCGCTTGGCCCAGACCTACAAACTCGACGTCGCGCAGCTGGCAGGAAATTCCAACGCCGATGACATGGCTCGGCTACAGGCGGTGCTCAAGGATCCGATGTTCGCCGATATCGACCTGCCCACCTTAGAGACGGCGGATTTGGCGGGCAGCTTTCCGGGCGTTACGGAGGCCTTGCTGCGGCTCTACACCACCTATCGAGAAGAACAGCTTGCCCTGGCCGACCGAGGGGCTGAGGCGCAGGAGGCTGGAGATGGCATCGACGCCTCCGATCCGGTGGCCGAGTCGCGGCGGTTTCTGGCCGCGCGACGCAACTGCTTCCCGGCCCTGGACGAGGCGGCCGAGCGGCTAGCTCAAGCTGTCGCGGCTCAGAGCGGCCTGGTCGCTTATCTCAAGTCCCGCCACGGCCTAGGTGTTCGGCGGTTGCCCTCCAGCGCCCTGGCGGGTTCTGTGCGGCGGTTGGACTGGCACCGCAAGGAAATCGTCCTGGACGACGGCCTGGACATGGCCAGCCAAAACTTCCAGCTCGCCCTGCAACTGGCCTATCTTGAGCTGGCCTCAGAGATTGACGCAGTCCTAGCCGACGGAACCTTCGCCTCGGAGAGCGGTGAGCGACTGACCCGCCGCGCCCTGGCCAGCTACGCAGCTGCCGCCATCCTCATGCCCTACGCCGCCTTCGCTCGTGCCGTGGAGAGCCGTCACTATGACGTGGAGGCCCTGGCGCGACAGTTCGGCGCCAGTTTCGAGCAGACCGCTCACCGGCTGACCACCCTGCAAAAGCCGGGGCAGGAGCGCGTGCCGTTCTTCTTCATTCGGGTGGACCCGGCGGGCAACGTGTCGAAGAGGTTGGACGGCGCGGGGTTCCCCTTTGCGCGGCACGGCGGCGGTTGCCCGTTGTGGTCGGTGCATCAAGTGTTCCGCACGCCCCGAGAGATTGTCACCCAGTGGTTGGAGTTGCCCGACGGTCAGCGGTTCTTTTCCATCGCCCGCACGGTCACCGCCGGCGGAGGGGGTTTCGGCACGGCCAGGGTTGAGCGGGCAATTGCACTCGGCTGCGCGGCCGAACATGCCGATCAGCTGATCTATGCCCGGGATCAAGGACCACCGGTTCCCACGCCGATAGGCGTCACATGCCGCCTCTGCCATCGCACGGAATGCGCCGCACGGTCCGCTCCGCCGATTGGCCGCCAAATCCTGCCCGACGACCTGCGGCGCACCACTCTGCCGTTCGGCTTTTCGGATAACTAATTGATGCTGCGTGTATTCTCGACCGACTGTTCGTTCAGGGCCGCCGCGCCTGCCAGGGTCGCGAGGTTGGTCTCGTGCTTGCTCTTGTCGATCTTGTAGAACAGCAAAACCGCGATGGAGAGCATCTTCATGGTCAGGGCGAAGGGCAGGAACAGCAGCAACATGTGACGCATGATGTCGGGGCTGACCATCCCCGCTGCGGCATGGGTCGGGAACTTGGCGACCGTCACCACCACCCCGGCAAGAAAAACGCCAAACCCGGCTGTGAACTTGGGCAACAGACCGTTGGCGGCCATGAGCAAGCCCTCTGACCGAACTCCGGTCTTAACCGCGGCATCCTCGACAATATCAGCCAGCATCGAGGTGATGATGATGTAGCCGCTGATCACCAGAGTGGCGGCAAAGAAGTAGTCGGCCAGCAGGATCCGCAGCACCCATGGCGAACTGTTGGCCGGCATCAAGCCAAACAGCCAGAGGGTCTGTGGGACCGCCTCTGCGGTCACCGCAACGACGAGCAGGGATATCATCGCCCACTTCTTGCCCAGCCATCGCGAAGCTGGGGCGGCCAGGGCCACGCCAACCACTGAGGCAAGGATTCCGGCTACAGCTAGATAGGAGATCGACTTGGCCGTCAGACCCCAGAGCTCGAGATAGAAATACTGGCTGAGCGCCGCCTGCATTCCCCCAGCCACACCCGAACAAAAGCCGGAGCCCATGATCACCATGAGCGATGGGTTGGTGATGGTGCCGGCCATTTCACGCAGGATTTGACTGAACGGCACGGCCCGCGCCGCCGGTTGGGTCAGATAGGGAATGCGGCGATGGGTGCCGACCGCTGAGATCAGGATCGAGACCGCCATGACCCCAGCCGCCAGTATGCCGTAGTCGGCATACCCCGCTCGATTGAGGATACCCCCAGCCTCAGGCCTCAGGTACCATCGGTAGAGGGCGATATTCATCGCCAAACCGCCAACCACCCCGAAGAAGAACCGGTAGCTGAACAGGCTGGTGCGGGCGTTGTAGTCGGTGGTCAGTTCCGGTCCCAAGGCTGAACTCGGCACTTCATAAAGGCTAACGGAGATCTTCATCAACATCAGCATGGAGATCAGGAAGACACCGCTTTTGAGTGGTGGCCAGTCGGTCGGTGAGTTCCAGAAGATGATGCAGCAGATCGCGACCAAGGGCGCACCCAGATACATCAAGGGGTGGCGACGCCCCCACGGGGTTCGCAACCGGTCAGAGAACTGGCCGATCATCGGATCAATGACAGCGTCAACCATCAGGGTCAGCATGATCGCGGTGCCGACCCAGATCGCGGGAAGCCCAATGACCCGGTTAAGATAGGGGGCCAGCACGGCCGAGGTCAGAGAGAGCGTCGTGACCCCGAAACAGACGGAGCCGAAGCCATAAAGGAACTTCGTCCCAAACCCCAGCGGGCCGGCGGCCGGCAGGGTGGCTGTTTGGGTCATCAAGTTCTCCCCCGACTAGCCCCGTTTCGGGGTTATCTTGTTACCGGGAGCCTGGGGGAGGAGTCTCGCCTCGTCAATTGATTTGATCTTAAGTTTTCGACAGACCGACCAAAAGAAAGGGCGCGCCGATGACCGGCGCGCCCAGCAAGCTCAGAGGTTCAGATCAGGTCTCAATAGAACTTGTACTGCAGCTCGATCCCGTAGGTCCGGGGCGGGGTCAGCGGATAGGCTGACGCGATGCCTTCGACACTGCGCGATGTGGGGGCACCGGGGTTCGGCGTGCTGCCGGCCTTACGACCCGCACCTGCACCGCCTTCGTAGCCGAGGGTGTCGGCAAGGTTCTTGCCCCAGACGATCACAGTCAACTTGTCACCGTCCGGCTTCCAGGCGACGCGGGCGTCGATCTGATCCCAGGACGGGGACTTGGTGTAGCTGCGGTTGAAGATCGAGCCATAGGCCTCATCGCGCCACAGATAGCTGACCGAGCCAACCAAGCGGCTGCTCTCCAACTGCCAGGTGTAGTTGACGTTCAGAGCAATCTTGTTCTTCGCGGCATTGGGAAGTTGGTTGCCGTTCAGATCCTGGCCACGCTGGTAACCGCCATTCGGGTTGGGGCTTGTGGACACCGCAGTGGTGACCCCCGCTCCGTTCACAGTCGGATAGGGGCTGGTGAACACGTCGGACGCGCATGGGGTGGTGCGCGCACCACCGGCAACTTGTCCGTAGTCAGGCGAAAAGCAAGCCGCAGCCGAGATCACAGGCCGCGCTTGGGGATCCAAAGCTGCCGGGTCAGCGGGGTCGATCGTGCCCTTGGACGACGTGATGTGCGCGTCGTTGTAGGAGTAGTTGAACAGGATCTGCAGGTGGTCGATGGGCTGCCAGATGGTCTCCAACTCGAACCCTTGGCTGATGGCTTCGGGGATGTTGTAGAAGATCGAATTGGCTTGGCCGAGACCGCCGTTGGTCTGAGCCACGGTCAGCGGCACCTGAGCGTTCTTATAGTTGTAGTAGAACAGCGCCGCATTGGTCTGCAGGTTCATGCTCGGGAAGGTTTTCTTGAAGCCGATTTCGAAGGCATCCACGTGCTCGGCATCGGTGGTCGGGGTCACACCCAGCGAGGTGTCGATCCCGATCCGGAAGCCACCGCCCTTGTAGCCGCGGCTATAGCGGGCATAGGCGTTGGTGTCGGAGTCGGGCTCCCACTGGAGGCCCAAGGTCCCGGTAACCGCTGACCACGTGTAGTCATACTTTCGCTGGGCGAAGCCGGTTGCGGGGTCGTAGCTATTCACACTGACGACGCCCTTGGCCAGTTGGGCCTGGGTCGGATTGGCAATAACGCCGGCGAAGGGCTGGGTCAGATCGATGATAGCCAGATTGCCGGCGCAGGCCGCAGGACCAAAGCAGTTAAGGCGCACGCGCTCGTCACCAAACTTGTGGTCTTCCGAATAGCGCAGACCGAAAGTGCCTTTCCAGGTGTCGGTCATCTTCCAGTCCAACTGACCGAAGATGGCGTTCGACTTGATCTCCAAGTGCGGCCGGTCATCATAGATGCGACGCAGCGGATTTGGCGCACAGGCACCGCCCGTGAAGAAGCAGAGCCCCGCCGCTGAGGCGAAAGGTCCCGCCACTTGCGCCTGATCAAACATGGTGGTGAACACCGGCTGATTATAGGTCTCGTGATAGGTGTAGAGGCCCAACAACCACTGAAGCGCGCCGTCACCGGTGGACGACAGGTTGAGCTCGTGGCTGAACCACTTCTCGTCTTCCTGATAGTCGAAGCCGTAGCGCGGATTGATCGGAATACCAGCCACCACGGTTCCGGCTTGGCTGGCGGTCAGCGTATAGGAGGTCACCGGCGCGACGGCGTCGGCCGGAGTCGGGCCCGTCAGGTAATAGTGGTACTTGGTGCCGCCCGCGAGATACTTCAGGTCCATCGTATCGAGGTGATAGATCCACTCACTGGCGAAGATGAAGGTGTCGCGCAGGGCAACCTTGTATGGCACCGAGTTGGCGATCTGACGCGGATCGTTCACGGCTGGGTTCACACATCCGAGAGGATTTGCGTTGACCACATTGGTTACTGGAGCGCCAGGGCGGCAAGCATAGCCGGGGTTTGAGACGATCGCGCCGTTACCGGAGAAGTAGGTGGCATAGGGCGAGGGTGTCCAAGTCTGCCGCGAGCCGGGGCCGCCTCCGCCATTGTCCCAATTGATGCCGGTCAAAGTGAACCAGCCTTCGAAATTGTCGTTGAATTTGAACTGGAGCTGACCCTCAAGGATCTTGGTGTCGACGATATTGCCCTCGTCGGGTTGCCCCACGACGATGTTATCGATCCAGCCCTTGGTCTGCTTCTCCCAGTTGCCGGCGATGCGGTAGTTCACGCCGTTGATCGGGGTCGGGCCGGAGACGGCGAACTCGAGCAGGCTGCGGTTATAGTTGGCATAGGTGGCGCGCACCTCGGCATAGGGCTCATCCGTGGGGCGCTTTGACAGGATGTTGATCGCGCCGCCGATGGAGTTACGGCCATAGAGCGTGCCTTGTGGGCCGCGCAGAACCTCAACCCGGTCGGTGAAGATCGGGCCCTTGGCGCCGGCCAACACGGTCGACGAGGTGTAGATACCGTCATTATAGATCGCGACCGAGCCGTCAGCGGCGTGGACGTTGGTGTTCCGGCCGACGCCGCGCAGGGTGGTGCGGTCCAGCTGGCTGGAATAGGACAGACCCGGGGTGAAATTGGTCATGTCGGCGATCGTGTTGACGCCGATCAGGTCACGCTTTTCGGAAGTGAAGGCGGTCACGGCGACCGGCACGTCCTGCAAGCTTTGCTCACGCTTTTCAGCGGTGATCACCAGCTCTTCGATGGTGTTGGAGTTTGCGCCCTGAGCATGGGCGGAGCCCGCAAAGATCGCGGCAACCAAGGATGTGGTTGCCAAAAGCTGAACTCGATTAAGCATTAAATGCCTCCCCTGGGTCGGATATTAGCCGACGCGCTGATAGTATTGTGCTCGGATTAGTGCCGTAGCTTGCGTCACGTCAAGTGGGCTTATGGCCTGCATGAGCCGTTATAGTCGCGGGCGTGGCACAGCGGTCACAGGGTAAAAGCGGCCTTAACCCTAACC
>JANLPK010000008.1:0-21163 GCA_031367205.1 Alphaproteobacteria bacterium | reverse complement strand
GATGAGGTCGGCGGCTGCGCCCTGTCGTAGGCGTTCCGACCGGTCAAAACCCGCCTTGGCCAGGATGTCTACAGGCCGACCCAAGATGGCCGCAAACTGATCATGCAGCGGGCCAAGCGTGAACAGTGTGATCGGTTTATCCGGCGCAGTTTCGACGATCAGGTCAACATCGCTGTCTGGACCGGCTTGATCACGGGCGACCGAACCGAACAGGGTGACGTGCAACACCCCTCCAGCCCGCAATTCGTCGGCGCGGCGCAGCAAGGTGGCGATGACATCGGCCCTGGTCATGTCGGACTCATAGCAGAAATCGGCGTGACCTGGACAACCTTTGTGGCCTCCATCCCCTCCGGCCCTTCGGGCTACCTCCCACAGGACGCGCCCGCGGCGCGGGGCGAGGAAACTGTCCGTGCATTCCGTGGGGTTCGTGGTTCAATCTTCATTACTTCGGAACGAAAGTCTGTTGACAAGCGGTCTTAGTCATGTTCCTGTTTCGTTCATGAACAACCTCCCAACCCTCAGCGATGACGACATCGATGCCGAGCGCGCCGAGTGGCGGGCTAGGACTTTGCGTCATCTGGTGGCCATCGGGATGGACATGGCCCGCATGCTGCAAGACCAAGCTAGGGAAGTTCAAGGCTCTGACCCCGGTGTGGTCGGTGCTGATCTGTCGCTCCGCTTCCACCGGATCAGTCGCTCTATTCGCATGTCCCTGGCTCTAGATGCCAAGCTAGCCTCTGGGTTCCAGGCTGAGATGAGAGAACGCAAGGCGGCTCAACTGACTGAGCGCAAGGCCTTGGCCAAGGAAGCGGTGTCTCGCCAAGTTGACCGCGACACCCCAGATCGTGATCTTCACCGCGAGCGCTCTGATCGCATCGAGCGGGAAGACCTCGAAGACTTCGCTGACAAGCCCGTCTCTGAGATCATTGCCATCATCTGTGCAGACCTTGGCATTGTGCCCGACTGGCAGGCCTGGAGCTTAGAGCCCTGGGCCATGGACGAGCGAAGAACCCAAGTTCCGGGATCGCCCTACAACACACACCCAATCCATATAGAAGATACACCCAACATACATACCGATGACGACCTGCGAGAAGCCCCGGCTTAACCATTCGCTGTTGCTCCCCATTGGGGGAGCTGTCAGCGCAGCTGACTGAGGGGGCCGACCGCGAAAGCGGGCGGACAACCACCTATCCAAAACACGTGTCCGGGCTGCCGCCCGGCCCCCTCCGTCTCATCGCTTCGCGCCGAGCCACCTCCACCCTGCGGGGGAGGAACGGAACGCCTTGCCCCGGCCTGCGGCGTCTTGTGCCCCTTCCCCCACTGCGTGGCGGGAAGCTGAGAACCCGTCCGAGTCGGCCCGCGCGTTCCGTGGTTCAAAACCTTCTGACCGCAAACGACAAACCGTAGAGATCGCAGAGTTGCGCGGAGGGGTGTAGTCCCAACATCTCCGCGTCCTCCGCGATCTCTGCGGTTAAGTCCTTTTCCCCCACCCCTTGCGTCCCGCGCCCACGTCGCTATGTCCCTGCCCACATGAAGCCGCCGATCCTTGCGCTAAAACAGGTCCGTCTCGCCGACGGCCAGAAGATGCTGTTCGACGGGGTGGACCTCGGTCTCGAGCCCCGCAGTCGTGCGGCCCTGGTCGGGCGCAACGGGGCGGGCAAGACCACGCTGCTCAAGGTGCTGGCCGGGCTGATTGAGGCTGATGACGGCGAGCGGGTTGTTAAGCCCGGCACCCGCGTGGTGATCGTGCCGCAGGAGCCGGAGATCACCGGCGACACGGTGCTCGACTATGCCACCGCCGGCGGGGCGGAAGACTATCAGGCCCAGACCGCCCTGGAGCTGTTTGGTATCGATTGGCAGAAGTCCACCAAGGGTCTCTCCGGCGGCGAGATCCGGCGGGTCGCTTTGGCGCGGGCCTTGGCTGAAGATCCCGACATCCTGTTGTTGGACGAGCCCACCAACCACCTGGACATCCTGGCCATCGAGACCCTGGAGCAGGAACTGGCGTCGAGCCGCGCGGCCATGTTGATCATCAGCCACGATCGCGCCTTTCTGGAGCGCACCACCGGTCGCTGTTTCTGGCTGGAGCATCGCAAGATCCGCCGCCTGGACAAGGGCTTTGGGGCTTTTGACGAATGGGTCGATCAGGTGCTGGCCGCCGAGGTGGAAGAAACCCGGCGCATCGAGAAGAAGCTGGAGCAAGAGGAATACTGGCTGCAGCGGGGCGTGACCGGCCGGCGAGCTCGCAATGAGGGACGCCGTCGCGCTCTGATGGACCTGCGCCAGGTCCGCATAGACCGCATGGGCGAGGCGCGCGGTGAGATGAATATCGGCGTGGAGTCGTCCGGGCTCTCCGGCAAGCGGGTTGTGGAGGCGCGCGGCCTCTCCAAATCTTATGGGGATCGCGTCCTGCTCAAGACCTTTTCCACCCGCATCCTGCGCGGTGACCGGGTGGCCATTGTCGGCCCCAACGGCGCGGGCAAGACCACCCTGGTCAAGCTGTTGCTGGGCGATGTCGAGCCTGACGCAGGCTCGGTAAAGCTGGGGGCCAATCTTGAGGTGGCCTATATTGATCAGGCCCGGGTCGAGCTGAAGCCCGACATGATGCTGCGTGATGTGCTGACCCCGCTGGGCGGTGACCAGGTGATGGTGCGCGGCAATCCGCGCCACGTGATCTCCTATGCCAAGGACTTCCTATTCACCGATGCCCAGATCCGCCAGCCGGTGAAGAGCCTGTCGGGCGGCGAACGCAACCGCCTGCTGCTGGCCCGAGCGCTGGCGACGCCCGCCAATCTGTTGGTGCTGGACGAACCGACCAACGACCTGGACATGGACACCCTCGACCTGCTGGAAGAGGTGTTGGCCGACTATGAGGGCACCTTGATCCTGGTCAGCCACGACCGTGACTTTGTCGACCGGTTGGCCACCTCGACCATCGCTCTAAACGGTCACGGCGACGTGGTGGAGACCCCCGGCGGCTGGCAGGACTTCCTGCGCCAAAACCCAGGCTTCTTCCATGCCGTGAACAACCCGCCTCCCTCCAAGACCCCTGCGACATCCATAGAAAATGCAGCGAAGGTCCAGGTCAAACTCACCTACAAGGACCAGCGTCGCCTCGAGGAGTTGGAGCGCGCCATCGCCGATCTGCCCGCCCGGATCACGGCCCTGGAGCGCCAAATGGCCGACCCGGACCTCTACACCAAAGACCCGGCCAAGTTCCGCGCCACCAACGCCATGCTGGAGGAACGCCGCACCGAATTGGCGCGGTCCGAAGAAGAGTGGTTGGGTCTAGAAGAACGCCGGGAGGCCCTGGAAGTCTCCCGCTAACCCCATTCCGGTGTATCGAAATACATGCTATATTTCATGTGGTTATAAGGATCTTCACTGTCTATCCACCGGATATTCCCGTTCTCTCCACACCCGCGATTTCCGACCCGATTGCCAACCTGCCTGATCGGTGAAAACCTGCACGTGTCGAGAGGGACAGCCAGACCAAAGGCGCAGGGCAACCCGCGAACAAGGTGCAAGCCAACCTAGCGATACAGGTCCCCCAACGGATCTGTAGAGAAGGCGACGGAACGGGAAACCGCAACGTCGCCTTCTTGCTATCTGGCGTTCCCCTCCCGGCAATTCCCCCCTAAAGTCGCGCTCAATCGCGTCCGGGAGTTTCCATGAAAGCCTTACCCGCCTTAGCTTTGCTGGCCCTCACCGCCACGCTTGCCGCCTGCTCACCTGCCAAGCCGCCCGCCGTCCCTGGCGAGGCGACCACCCTCCGCTTTGCCACCGACTGGCGCGCTCAGGCCGAGCATGGCGGGTTCTACGAGGCTGTGGCCAACGGCGAATATGCCAAGCGCGGCTTGGATGTGAAGATCGTCCAAGGCGGTCCCGGTGTGAATGTCCCGCAATTGCTGGCCGCCGGTGCCGTGGAGGCCGGCATGGGCTCCAACAGCTTCATCGCACTGAACATGGCCAATGAGGGCGTGCCGGTGAAGGCCGTGGCGGCGATGTTCCAAAAGGACCCTCAGGTCCTGATCGCCCATCCAGACCAGGGTATTGAAAAGATTGAAGACCTCAAGGGTCATCCGATCCTGTTGTCCGACGCTTCGGTCACCGCCTTTTGGGTGTGGCTGAAATCGAAGTACGGTTTTACCGATGATCAGGTCCGCAAATATACCTTCAATTCCGCACCCTTCTTGTCCGACAAGAAGGTGGCCCAACAGGGCTACGTGACCAGCGAACCCTACACCCTGGAAAAGGAAGCCGGCCTCAAAGCCAAGGTCTTCCTGTTGGCTGATAACGGCTATCCCAGCTACGCCACCATGATCATGGTGCCGCAGAGCCTGATCGACAAGAACCCCGCTGCGGTGCGGGCCTTTGTCGAGGCCTCGGCCAAGGGCTGGCACGACTATCTCTACGGCGATCCCAAACCCGCCGACGCTTTGATCTTGAAGGACAATCCCGAGATGGGCCAAGACGTCCTCGACCAAGCCCGCGAGAAGCTGCGCAGCTACGGCATTGTCGACGGCGGCGATGCCAAGCTGGGCGGTATCGGTGTGATGACCGACGCTCGCTGGGCAGAGTTCGCCAAGCTGGCAGTGGATCAGGGGGTCTATCCCAAGACCCTGGATGCCAAAAAGGCCTACACGTTGGAATTTGTGGCAGCGGCGAAGAAGTAGGCCGCGTGACACTGGTCTCTCTCCAATCGGTCGAGGTCGACTATCCCAAGCGCGGCAAGGCTTTGGGCCCGTTTGACTTGACCATCGTGGAGGGCGAAGTCTTGGCCCTGGTCGGCCCGTCCGGCTGTGGGAAATCTACCGCGTTGCGGCTGATCGCCGGGCTTGAGAGCCCGACTCGGGGCGCACTCCAACGCAGCCTCGCCAAGGGTGAGACGGCGGTGGTCTTCCAGGCTCCGACCCTTGCCCCCTGGCTCACGGCGATGGCCAATGTCGCCCTGCCCATGGAGCTATCGGGAACCCCGAGGGATGTTGCCGGCAGCCAGGCCATGGCGGCCCTGGCCCGCGTGGGACTGGTCGGCGCAGAACGGGCCCGCCCCGCGCAACTCTCCGGCGGCATGGCCATGCGCGCCTCGCTGGCCCGCGCCCTCGTCACCAACCCGCGTCTACTGCTGTTGGATGAACCCTTCGCCGCCCTGGACGAGATCACGCGCCGCGCGTTGGCTGATGACGTGCTGACACTCTGGGCGCAGTCCAAGCCCGCCATCGTCTTTGTCACCCACAATGTGGAAGAGGCGGTCTATATGGCCGACCGCGTGGTCGTGTTGACCCGTGGCCCAGGCCGGGTCGCTGGAGAAGTCGCCGTCCCCGGCACCCTACCGCGGGCACCAAGCTTCCGAACCACAGTTGGGTTTCGAGAGGCCGCCGAGGCGGTCTCGGCCCTGCTGGCCAAGGGATCGAGGGCGACCGCATGAGCCGCCTTGTCGACGCCGTCGCCCCGCTGGTTCTCATTGCGGCCTTGTTGGCGATCTGGGAACTGGCCTGCCGCATGACCGGCGTGCCGGCCTATTTCCTGCCTGCGCCCTCAGCGGTCGCCAAGGCTCTGGCCGCCGACCCGCTGCCGCTCATCCAGGCTGCCTGGAACACCCTTGCAGTGGCTCTGCTAGCCCTGCTGATCGCAAGCCTACTGGCCCAGGCGATAGCCATGATCGTTGCCCTAAGCCCGATCCTAGAGCGCGCCATCCGACCCTTGGCCTCGACCCTGCAAGTCACACCCGTGGTCGCCATCGCACCCTTGGTGATCATCTGGGCCGGGATTGACCATGCGGAACGGGCCGTCGTGGCATTGGCGGTTCTGGTCGCCTTCTTCCCGATATTCTCCGGCGCAGTCACCGGTCTGAAATCCGCCGACCCCGACCTGGAAAGGCTCTTCGACCTTTATGGCGCGAGCCGCTGGCAGAAGGTCCTGCGCCTGCGTTTGCCGTCTGCCGTGCCGTTTCTTCTAGAGGGTCACAAGGTGGGAGCCGGCTTGGCGATCATCGGTGCGGTGGTGGCTGAATTTGCCGCGGGATCGGGCGGCGTGCGAGGCCTGGCATGGCGCATTCTCGACGCCGGCAACAAGCTCCAGACCGCCCGCATGATCGCAGCCCTGGTGGTCTTGGGCCTGATGGGTGTCGCGCTGCACGCCGCGCTCGACCGGTTGGAGCGCGTCGGCTTGGCCTGGTGGCGAGGTCGTTAGCGCCGGATTAAGCCTAACGCCTTAGCTTGCGGCCTCATGCGCACGCTCTTGGCACTATCCCTGACCGCAGCCGCCCTGGCCTCACCCGCCGCCGCACAGGGGTCCATGGATCGCTACGGCTACGGCCCGGCACCCCAGGCGCTATCTCGCTCCGCACCGGCACAGCAGGATCGCCTCTTCCTGAGCTGGGCAAACAAGGCGGCGACTACGAGTGACGCCGAAGTCCAGCAAGAGCGGCAGGTCTCCAGCTACCAAACCTTCCAACCCCAGGCACCTTATCAGCCCGAACCGCAGCGCTACGCTGCCCTAGTTGAGCCAACCCCGCGCGCCTATTCCCCGCCGAATCACGCCGTTCCGCCGCAGGCTCGGCCCGAGGCTCAGTCTCCTGTCGAACTGGCTGGTGGCCCCCCTGAGCGGGTGCCCGTCCAAAGGGTCGCCGCTGCGAGACCGATGCCCCAAGCAGCTGCCGGACCCAATGGACAGGCGCGGTACTATTCCCTGCACCGGGAATACGGCCTGACGCCAGACGCTATTCCGGAACAGCAGCTTGGCAGCAACTATGTGCTAATCGGGCCCTCTGCGGGATTGGGTAAGGACTCTGAAACAGATAGCGAAAAGGTCGAGAAACCCTTCTAAACTATCCCAATACCTCAAGGTTTCGCCTAGTCGGCCAGGGGTCGATTGTAGCGGATCGGCAGTTTAACTTCGCCACCGATGGTCGGCAGGCCCTCAGCGGTCCAAATGGACACGCGGAATTGCCCGGCCAGCTCTAACGCCCCTTTGCCCATGCCGCTATTCGCGGGATCCTCATTGGCAACCGCACAATTGACCATATAGCCATGCGGTCCCACAGTGCAGCTCAGCGTCGCTCGCAAGGTCGAGACACCCAAGGAATCGGTCAAGGGTTGGAATCGTTGACGAAAGGCCTCCGCCTCCGGCAGCTCAATCCATCTCGGTTTGCCGATTGTGGGTCGCGATCCGGTGAGCATCTCCTTGGCAAAACTGACCGAGATTTGGACGTGAGCCCCAGCGAGTTTGGTCCCACTTGAGTCGGTAGTTGGTGCCGAAAACTGGGACATCAGTGTCCGCCCTGCCTTACCGAATCCCTCCGACTTTGGCTCTTCGTTCAGGACGTCACAGCCGACCAAGTGACCATCCGATTTCAGCGAACAGTCAAACGTCGCGTGACCGCTGATCGACTTTCCGACTGCAGCCGTGGGATAAGCCGCAAGCAAATCCGCATAGGTCGGCGCAGTAACCCAGGGCGGGTTTGAGATCACTCTCGTTGGCAGAAAATCCGTATTCCGCATGCCCGGCAAGTGGGACCCCGTTTCGATGTCGGGAGTCTCGAACTTGATCGGAACGGTGATCCCGTCATAGGCCACAGGGAGCCCATTCTTGGTGGCAGGTTTGAAGAGGAATTGAGTGGTCAAGACGAGCGCCGCACCACCAAACCCAGCGCTGGCCGGAGACTCCGACACTATTAGGCAATCGAACACCGTACCCTGAGCACTGACCTTACAATGCACGACGGCCTTTCCACCCAACCCCTGCCTCAGGGCCCGTGACGGCCAAACGCTCAAGATGTCTTCGGCTCTAGGGCGACGCAGCCAATCCGGCTCGGTGTCTACCTTGTCCTGAACCTGCGCCGAGGCGGCGAAGGCCTGACCTTGCAACATCAACCCCAGTGCAAAGGCTGCAAATAGACGACCAGACATATTGAGCTCCAGATTTTGAAGGATGCTCGCATAGGGTGAGACTTAGGGATAGCCTCCTTGCTTGGTCGATATGAAAGCAGCTTCAAGTACGCGGTTTCGTCTCTGTCGTGACCCGATTGGCTAATCGTTCCAAAGCGTCGGAGGCCAACACGCTCAGCGACCGCAATCCTTGCTCAGAAAAAACATCCAACGCAGCAGATAGAGCCACCGTCGCAGCGACCCGCTCACCGTTGTCGCGACCTGTAATTTCCATCCGTGACTCATAGAGCTTGGCGAGGTTGACCTGAAGCATGGCCCAGGCCGCAGGATTTCGCCCGGGTGCTAGGTTCGTCAGTTCAATGCGGAATGCGGCCTCAGCCGCATCGAGCACGGCGAGATCACCTGAGAGTTCAGCAGAGCGCGCCAAGCACAGTGCTCTATTGGAGGTCACGACGGCACCCTGCGCCAAGGCTGGGATGTCTCTGAAGACCAGCATCGCACGGTCATAGCAGGTGACCGCCTGTTCATAGGCACGCTCGCTGGCGGTCGCCTCGCCTATGGCTTGCAGGCCTTGACCTAAGGCGGCCTGAAGCCTCGCCCAATCCATCGGGCTGTCATCCCGGTTCAGGCCATCTAGGGTCCCTGTTAGGACGTTGACTCCCTCAACGGCCATTTCAACCGAACCGGAAATTTCCCCCATCAAAACTATGGCTTGGCCGCGCAGAGTCGCGAGACGCGCCCAGCTCAAGGGTTCGTGCTCCACGTCAAGATCACGCCCTGCGGTTTCAATCTCGGCGAGCGCCAGGGACATCAATTCTCGATGGGCCAGTCTTGCGCCCCATCCCATGAGAAGGTCAGCCCGCAACATCCGAGCCTCCACCAAGATCAGCCGCGCCTCACGACCGCGACGGGTCAGAGCTTTCAGCCCGGCAAGGGGGGCATCAAACCTAGCGTTGATTTCCATCGCAGTTTCAATGTCGGCGTCCTGCAATCGGATGCGCGCTTCAACGGCCAGGGTTCCGACTTCTGCCAGAGCTTGCACCAAGCCCCCCGGCGAGCGGTGTTTGGCATCTCGAAAGGCAATGCTGGCCGCAGCATTCAGCCCCTGGTCCCCGAACAACTCAGCACCAAGCATAACACAGGTTGCTTGCTCGCAGCGTGCCCGGGCCCACCCATCGGGGCGTTTGTCGCGATCAAATAGCTCCGCAGCCCGCTCTGCAGCGGCGGCAGCCTTGCGCAGCGCCACCACGTCACCGGACCGGCGTGCGAACTCGCGCCAAACCGTCGCAGCTTCAAGCCGACGCTGCGCTGGATCCTTGGCACTGACCCGACCCGCTGCGACATCGGCGGCTTTGGCTTCCTGTTGCAGCAGTCGCAAGTCGAGTAATTCCAGCAACGAGGCGTCACCGCCGGTCAAGCCGTCGCGATAGACGCTGGAATCTTCTGCCCCGAAAAGACGCCGCAGCTCTCGACCGAACTCAAACATCATAGAACTCCGATCCCCTAACGCCGTCTCATCACGGGACGAGTGCGACAGGTTCAGACCAGAAGCAGCAAAGCCGGAGCCGCAGAACTTAACAAGTGGTTAACTGTTTGATTATGGTTAACGAATTCGAAATTTTGGCTGAGTGCTCGTCAACCGAAGATTTGGGCTGTGCGCTCGGCATCCAGAATTCGCCAATCCCCAGGGGCAAGGTCCTGCGGTAGGTCGAACCCGCCAATCCGACCCCGATGAAGGGCTGTCACATGATTTCCCACTGCCGCAAACATCCGCCGCACCTGATGGTAGCGCCCCTCGGTAATGGTTAGCCAGGCGCTATGCGATGATAGAGGTTCCAGAATTGCCGGTGCCAAGGGGTCGGTTTCACTCTCCAAGACCAGCGTCCCAGCGCCAAAGGTAGCGGCTTCGTCGCCGGTCAAGGGGCGGTCTAGGGTGGCCAGATAGCGTTTTGAGACTTGGCTGCGTGGTGAAATGATCTTGTGCAGGAGCGGCCCATCGTCGGTGATCAGCAAGAGGCCGGAAGTTTCCTTGTCCAGCCGCCCAACCGTGGAGAGAGCCGGCATTCGCGCCTGCCAGCGTTTGGGTAACAACTCATAAACACTGCGCCCGGTCTCCCGGTGCGAACAGACGACGCCTAAGGGCTTGTGCATCACCAGAGTCAGGGGTGCTGGCGGATCGACCGGTGCACCCGAAATCATCAACTGGGTCGGCAACGCCGCGCTCACCGGAACCTTGGTGCCCGCGTCCTTGAGGATCACGCCATCGAGGACCACCCGACCCTCACGCACCAAGGCGCTGACTTCACGCCGAGAGCCGTAGCCGAGATTGGCCAAGAGGCGATCCAGCCTTGCCATCGGCGGACGAGGGTTCACTTGCGCGCCTCATAGACCTTGTAGCCCCCACGGTCGGCCTTGAGCTCGACCTTGGCGAAGGCCGCTTTCAGAGGGGCTTCATAGGGAAGGTGCCGATTGGCGGTGAGCCAGCAGACCCCTCCCCGTCGCAACATGATTGCCGCCTGCATGATGAAGGCAGCGCCTAGAGCGCGGTCTTCCGTCCCGCCATCGTGAAATGGGGGGTTCATCACCACGAAGTCGAGGTCACTGGGGCCGTTATCAAAACGGCGAATGTCAGCCCACAAGATGGTGACACGCGGGTCATCTAGGTTTCGGCGCGCGGCCTCGACTGCCCGACGGTCAATCTCCACGAGGGTCAGCTCCGTTACGCGAGCGCTCTGCAGCACCTTGTGGTCCAGCATGCCGACACCGGCCCCAAGGTCGGCCCCTTTCCCCATCAGTTCCGGCAAGGTCTCCAGGAGGAGCGCGCTGCCGGGATCCAACCGATCCCAGCTAAACACCCCAGGCTGCGACCACAGGCCCAAGGCTGGGACTAGGCGCGGTGCGCCCGACGCAATTCCCAATGATATTTCTCTAAGCTCTGCGGGGCTGTTGACATAACAGAACCGATGGTGACGCCGGGCGTCTTCGCTGACCGCACAACCAAACCGCTCCAGCGCATTGCGCAAGCGCCCGCCACCCTTGTCCTTGGGTGCCAAGGCCGTAAGTTGACCACCAACCTTCAGCACCCGCAGAGCATGGGCCAGGACGAAATCTCGCTCGAGCGTGCCGGGCGGAGCGAGGACCACGACCTCATCGACAGTTTGATCGGCAATCTCGGTGATGCCCATCGAACCTGGAACGAGTGGCGATACCTGTCGTGCGCCAGGTGGGACCTCCACCAGTCCGAGAGCCGGCAGGCCGTAGAGGATAACGTCGCCCATGGTAGGCTAACCCCGTTCCTTGGTCCGCTCGAAGCCAATCTGGGGATAACGTTCCGCCACATAGCCGATCTCCCAGGTCGACTTGGCCAAAAACACCGATTGATCGTCGATATCCGTGGCCATCGCGGTCTTATGTTTGTTTGTGAAGTCTTCCACCTCAGCCGCAGTACCGGTGACCCACCGCGCCTCTGCATAGGGGGCCGGCTCGAATAGGACGTCCAGTTGGTACTCATTGGCCAGGCGATCTGCCATGACTTCAAACTGCAGGGGGCCTACGGCTCCGACGATGAAATCAGCGCCGAACTGCGGCCGGAACAATTGGGTGACGCCCTCCTCAGCCAACCCTTCCAAAGCCTTCTTGAGGTGTTTGGCTTTCAGCGGATCACGCACCCGCACCCGTTGAAGGATCTCAGGTGCGAAGTTGGGGAGGCCTGCAAATCGCAGGAGCCCCGTTTCGGACAGACTATCACCCACCCGCAGGATGCCGTGGTTGGGTATGCCGATGACGTCTCCAGCATAGGCCTCCTCAGCCAACTCCCGATCCGAAGCAAAGAACATGATCGGCGCATTGACCGACAATTGCCGCCCGGTGTTCTGCACCTTCAGCTTCATGCCCCGTTGAAATTGGCCGGAGCAGAGCCGCAGGAAGGCAATCCGATCTCGGTGATTGGGATCCATATTGGCCTGGACCTTGAACACAAACCCCGTGACTTCGGGATCACCGGGCACCACTTGGGTTTCATCGCCTGACTTGGTCGCGCGCACCGCTTTTGGCGGCGGGGCATAGGCTCCAAGGCCCGCCAAAAGCTGGTCGATCCCGAAGTGACGCAGGGCGGACCCGAAAAATATCGGGGTCATATGGCCTTCAAGAAAGGCCTGCGGGTCGAACGGCTTTGACGCCTCCTGCACTAGCATCGCGCCCTCTTCGAGCTCGGCCCGCTCGTCCGGGTCAAGATAGCTGACCACAGCATTGCCGCCGAAAGCAATGGGGGCGGGATGGCCCTCGTCCCTGTTGTCAGCTGTGCGCTTAGCGAAGGGCAAGAACTGCTGTGTGCGCAGGTCGAGCATCCCTTTGAACCGCCCGCCTGACCCGGCCGGCCAATAGAGTGGCGCGGGATCTAGCGCCAGCTTCGAGGCAATTTCATCTAGCAGATCCAGCGGGTCCTGCGCCTCGCGATCCATCTTGTTGATGAAGGTTACGATGGGAATGTCACGCAGGCGACAAACCTCGAATAACTTCAGGGTTTGCGGCTCTATCCCCTTGGCCGCATCAAGGACCATCACAGCCGCATCGGCAGCAGTCAGGGTGCGGTAGGTATCCTCTGAGAAATCCTCGTGACCTGGTGTGTCCAGGAGGTTGAACATCAGACCGGCGTGATCAAAGGTCATGACGCTGGCCGAAACGGAAATCCCGCGTTCCCGCTCAATCTTCATCCAGTCTGATCGCGTCCGCCGGTTCTCGCCGCGTGCCCGCACTGCGCCGGCGGCACGAATCGCACCACCGGCCAAAAGGATGTTTTCCGTCAAGGTGGTCTTGCCGGCGTCTGGATGGGAAATGATAGCGAAGGTGCGCCGACGGGCGGCTTCGGCGGCTGGTGAAGTGGTCATATCCGGGAGGTAGCGCGACCGGCCCGCCCACGCAAACCCCGCTCAGTCGGATTCGACAGGCTCTGTAAGAAAGTGTCGCCCAGACTTGTCTTCGATCTCCACGACCCAGATATCGGGATCTACCCGGCTGGAGCGCGTCACATAGCGATCAAGTTCGTCCTCGTCAGTGGAGGGTAGCGGCCGCATCCAAACACGCTCACCGTCGCCACGGGTAGCTTCGCAGAACAGATTGACCGTTCCATCGCTCCGGTTGAGGGCCTTGATCAGTACGCTGCCTGCCCGCGCATCGCCCTTTCGCGCCACCGTCGCGAAGGAACCCGCCAGCTCCACCCGCCGGATCAGCGCTGCCACCCAGATATCGGTCGATAGCATCATAGTCCGCAAAACACCCCGATAACGGAACAGCAATAGGCTTCAAGCTAAGCCAAAACCCTGGGATTTCGAAGCCGAGGTCAAAAATAAGCTGCATGCCAACTCTATCTCGCCTTATTCACCGCCTGAGAGCGATTGGAATGCTTTTGATCCCAGCCTTAGCCCTCACCTCCCAGGCCAGCGCAGGAAGCTTGAATCTCTACTACGAACGCACCTTAATGTCTGCGGCCGACGCCCATTGCGGCCTGTTCACCGGCGCGGTGGGGTCGGCGCTCGCCGCCTCCGCCGCACAGGCCCGAGGCACGGCCTTAAGGGCCGGTATTCTGAAGGCGACGATCGTCTCCATCGAAGTCCGGGCAAGAGCCAAGGCCAGGTCCACCGCCTGTGACTCGCCGGACCTTAAAGTCGCAGCTGGACGGGTGCAGCAAGCCTTCGAGGCCTATTCGCACTTGATCCGTATGAACTATCCAGGTGACCACGCCGGCTGGAGCGCGGACCGCAGTTCCAGCATGGTCGCTGTGCGCTGGCGACTGATGCAAGAGGTTCGCCAAAGCCAAGATCGAATGATGTTTGGTTTGGCGGGCCGGGTCGGCGCGAATGCGGTCATGGCTGTGGCAAAGCTTAATACGGACTCTGTCCCCTACGGCGCACGGCTGGTGATGCGGGATGACGCGGTGACGGTTGGCCCCTACCTCAACCAGCAGGGCGCGAACCTCGCCGCAACGCCGCTTTCGCGCCGCTTCGCGCCGCCCGGTGCTCAGAAGGTCTATCCGGCCGAGGCCCGCAGTCCCGCCGGCCTGGACCTTCTACCCAAGGGTATGACGAGCGGATGGGCGTTTCGCTTTCCCGATGCAGCCGCCCGATCTCTGGCAGAGCTTGACCCACGAGAAGCCATCGCCGTCGACTTCCTATTTCAAGGTGACGTGGTGCGCAGGATCTATGTTGAGGTCGGCGACTTCGCCGCCGGTCGCGCTTTCCTCCAGGTCCGGTAAGGCAGAGCCTCGGGGGCGAACCACGGGCATGCGCACAGTAACCGATGCCCCCTGACCCTCTTGGCTTTCAATGCGTAGATCACCCCCATGAAGTTCAGCCAGAGCCCTCACCAGCGAAAGACCCAATCCCGTGCCGCCGGACCGCTGAACAACATCGCCGGCTTGTTCATAGGGCTTGCCCAAGCGATCAAGATCGTCCGGTGCAATACCGGCACCAGTATCGACGACGCTGAGGTCCAAACGATCCCCAACGGCGCGCACCGTTATCGTCACCAACCCACCCTTGGGCGTGAAACGCAGGGCATTTGAAATCAAGTTCAGGGCAATCTGTTTGATAGCCCGGCGGTCAGCGTAGACGTCCAAAGGGTCCTCCGGGGCAAGGCCCCTTAGATGAACCCCAGCCCGATCAGCCTGCCCGCGCATCAGCCGCAATGTGGCGTTTAGGGCCTCCCGAACATCGAATTCCTCTAGATTGAGCTCGTACCGATCCGCCTCAATCTTGGACATGTCGAGCACATCATTGATCAACTCGAGCAAGTGGGCACCAGACTCGTGAATGAGTTCAGGATAGTCGGCATAGCGATCAGGAATGGCACCAAACAGCCGCTGTTTCATGATGTCGGCAAACCCCATGATGGCATTCAGGGGCGTTCGCAATTCGTGGCTCATATTGGCCAGGAACCGCGACTTTCCGGCATTCTGCGCCTCGGCCTCTTCCCTTGCCAGCTCAAGGGCATGCTCGCGCGCAATTTGGCTGCGGGCATCAGAGATCGCGCCGACAGCCCTGTCCTTGCTTATCCTGCGCAACGACAGAGCAAGACTAGGTGTTTCGGTTCCGATCAAGCCAAACCGGGTTTCGGCCGCGCCGCTCTCAAAAGCGTGCGTGAGGGTCACCTCCAGGTTTGAACGATCCTCGATCCGAGCAATGGTCGAAAGTCGGCGGCGAGGCGATAAGGCTTCCCTCAATCCACCCTCGACTTGGCCCCAGGCACCCGTCAGATGGCCAGCGCGATCAACCGAGACCAGAATGTGGGGTTGCTCCGCCAGGGCTTGGCGCATCTGGGCTTGGGTTTGGTCAGTCCGGCGAGCGTCGAGCTCGAGGCGGCGCTGCAGTAACACAAGTCCGGTACCGATCCCCAGGCTGGTGGTCACCAGAGCAACGACACCCAACGACTGGCTGAGCGCGGCGTCCGGCGTACTTGGCAAGATAAGCGTCCAGCCACCCAAGAGAGCCGCGCCCAGGCTGCCTAGGGAAATTGCGGCGCCCAATGCCAGCCGACGGGGCGTTGCCATCACCGATGCGGCAGCCAACGGGGACAATAGCCAAACGGCCAGGGGTCCGCCCACGCCTCCGGCCAGGAGCACAGCAGACACGGCAAACGTGCCCCACGCCCAAACCGAGATTGGCTCTGCCCAGTCCGAGCGCCACCGCGCAATGCCGAGGCTCAGGACCGGCGGCACCGCCATAAGGACTAAGGCCAATAGGGCCGCCCCGGTTACACCGACATTGGTCACCAGAAGGATGCCCGCGCTCAGCGCCAAGGCTGCGAGCCAGGCCGCATTCCACCAATCCAGATTGACCACACTGGGGCCCGGCGGGTGAGTATTGCTGACCTTGCGTTCCATCACGACGCGACTTGCCCACTCCAGACGTGCCCATTGGGGCCAAACCTCATCCTAGACAGCCAATCGGTCGGGCGCGAGCAGACTCGCCCGTGGCGCGACGAAGTTCTTTTCTGGGCTGGAAACGAAATGGAAAGCGCGTTGCTGTAAGCGGTTGGGTGCCAAACACGGAGTGTCACCCGAACCATGCCTGCGCCAGCGCTTAGCCTCGATGCTCATGGGGCTTTGACAACACGCCCTGGCCCGGTGCCGACTCTAGAGCCTTCGCGAAACACGTTTCTCCGCAAGGCAAGTCACGAATTGCGAACGCCTCTCAACGCCGTGTTGGGCTTCGCCGACATCATGGCCAACGAACTCTATGGTCCGCTGGGATCACCCAGCTACCGGGACTGTGCCGAGATTATCCTCAGCAGCGGTCAGCGACTTTTGACGATCATTGATCAGGTGGTAGAACTTGCCCGCCTTGAGGCCGATGCTGCCGACCTAACGCTTGGCCCGGTGCCGTTAGATTCGGTGCTGGATGACGTCTTGGACATCTGTGATCAAAACATTAGGGCAAGCGGAATCGAGATCGAAGTGAAGGGCCGGGGTAACCTTGCAACCGTAGTCGCCGATCCGCGCGGGCTAGCCACTGTGCTCAACAACCTGATCCTCAACACCTGCTACCACGCCGGACAAGGTGCTCATCTCAGCATTTCTGCTCGGCCCCAAAACGATGGTCTGTGGCTAGACCTTGCCGACAACGGAGTCGGGATTTCTGCCCCGGATATTGCGCGCCTGCCCTTCGAACAAGGAGAGGCAGGTCACGCTCGCCAGGGTCTGGGTGCGGGCTTGGGTTTGTCGATCACCGACCATTTGTGCCGTGCGATGCAAGGTGACCTTCACCTTGCACAGACTCCGGGAGGCGGTTTGACCGCGCGCGTGCGGCTTCCTCTGTTCAGAGGCTGAGATTGCGTCGGCCCGCGGCAACGCCTAAATGCGGATCAGTATGACCGACATCTCCACGCAATTGACCGAGCTCGCCGATGAGTTCGAGTTCCTCGACGATTGGGAAGAGCGATATCGATATGTGATCGACCTTGGGCGCGGCCTAGCGCCACTGTCCGACGCGGAACGCACTGAAGCCAACAAGGTCAGAGGCTGCGCAAGTCAGGTCTGGCTGGTGACCGAACCTCAGCCCGAGGGCAAGATTGCATTCAGAGGTGACTCCGACGCCCATATTGTGCGCGGTCTGATCGCTATCCTATTGCGGCTGCTATCTGGCCGAAGCGCTGCAGAAATCCTGGCATTTGACTCCACCGCCGCTTTCACGCGCCTGGGCCTCAGCGGTCACCTCTCAGCGCAACGCTCCAACGGGCTCGCGGCCATGGTTGTGCGCATACGACGCGATGCTCAGGCCCTAAATACCCAGAGCCTTTTCCCTTCAGACGGAGTCGTCCAAGGGGACATAAAGGGGCTCTAATTCAAGAAGTTAGGGCATGTTTGGATCCGATAGCCGGTTCCCGTTTATCGCAACAAGCTCTAAGCGGCCCGAATCCCGCTGACGTTTGCCGATTCAGGCGGTGACCCGACAATCGCGTCATAGCCCAAAATCATATCGACATCGGTGCCGTTCGAGGCAAGCGGCAACCGAAGCCAAAGGATCGATATATGCGAAGTCCCACGCCATGAGAGGCTGTGAACACCGACGCCGGGTTTGCGCTGCCGCACCACGGTGCGCAATTCCCCGCCCCAATAGTCCGCCGCCGTCGCGCCATAGAGCTCGACGAGCGTTAATCCGGTAATTTCGCGCCCATAGACCTCATAGAGGCCCGTTCCCGCCAGTCGCAGGCGGAAATCCTTAGCCTCTCCAACCACGTCGACAAGACTCACCGCCGGAAGCAACCGCTTCAAGTCCTCCGGTCGAATGTCGCCGCGGCCTGGTAGTCTCTGCCCACGGCGGAGGCCTGACCAGTAGGTCAGCAACTCCGCATGAGCGCGAGCGGCCGTCGCAGAAGCCCCTATCTGCGTGGTCATATTCAGATTCCCTAACAACCCCTTGGAATCACAACGAATCGCTTATCGCCCGATGCGCGAATCTGCAGCAAGGAAAAATTAGTTAATGCTTCACAATTCTGAACGGCGGCATGACAAAAAGCAAAACGCCCGCCAGATGGCGGGCGCTGCAAACACGAATTTCGACAGGGACTGTTACTTGCCGCGCTTCTTTGGTGCCTGACGTCCACCCTGGCCCAGACCCATCTGCTTGGCGAGCTCCGATCGGGCCTTTGCGTAGTTCGGCGCGACCATTGGATAGTCCTTCGGCAGACCCCACTTCGCCCGGTAGTCTTCAGGACTCAGATTGTACTTGGTGCGCAGATGGCGCTTCAGAGATTTGAACTTTCGGCCATCTTCCAAGCAAACCAAGTGATCGGGCGTGATGGAGCGACGCACAGGAACCGCAGGCTCCTTAGGCACGACCTCAGGCGCTTCCGGGGCACCGGTAATGCCTGACAAGGCCCGGTGAACACTTTGAATCAAGTTCGGCAACTCGGCGGCAGAAACTGAGTTGTTGCCAACATAGGCGGACACAATGTCCGCAGTCATCTCCATGACTTCTGATTTTTCGTCCATAATATTGGTTCCGTTGGCTTGTATTGCCAGTTTTTGGGGATCACTGATTCAAGACACCAGTTATCCGCTGAATAACTGGGCGCATCAGCAAGCACAAGGCGGGACCGTTAATTTTAGGAAGTGACCTATCTTCGGCGTCTTGGATTCGCCCAGAGCATGTTCCGAAGATTGGGAACCGGTTATCGACTCTGGAAATTCAAGGGTCAGGGAAAATTGGTGCGACCAAATTCCTTGGTCAGAGCAAGCATCGCCGAACGCTGCGGAACCGAATACTCATCCACCGCACTCTCATCGCCATCTCGGATCGCGCGCATCAAAGCCGGGCTAAGGCCTGATGACAGCGACCAGTTCCAGTAGCGCAATACAGTCTGAGCCCGGTCTACCGCCAGGATGTCGTAGGTAGTCAAGACATGCTCCAGACCCGGATTGATGTTCCCCTGAGCATCAACTTCGGGACGACGAAGTCCCTTCCAGAGCGCCCGCAATGCGGCTTTGGGTAGGCCGGTAGCCTTACAGAGGATTGCCAGGGGTTCGCCGCCTGGATCGGTGAATATCTTGGCCCCCGTCATGGGTTTCAAGCCGGAGAGATAGGAGATTTCCTCGGCGATTTCTCGCGTTAGCCCGCTCTGGGCTGCGGCCACGGCCGCTTCCAAACTGTCAAACGGGCTCTTCTCGATAGCGGCACGATTGCGTTGCCTTCGCTCGATGAATTGTAGGGCTTTTCGCGATAATGCATCTTGCCACCCCTCGGCTGCGGCCAGGTGAAAGACATCACTCGCGGCTTCCTGCAGAACCTCCCGGGACACGGCGAAGCGTTGCAAGATGGTCCGTCGCGCCGCGGCATCGGCCCACCAGAACAAAATATAGGCGTGGGAGGGCCGAAGCTCAGGGCGATGCAAGAGCGCCGGCACCAGCCGCGCGTCGCCCCGCGTCGCCGCGACGATGGTTTCGACGGCAGCCCCTGACAACCGGGCGGTCGTGTTGCGCATCAGAGCCTCGATGACGACCAGCTCCTCGAACCCGACCAGCGCCTCGCTGACCACCTCACTGACCCCGCGGCGCATGGCGATCAGTCGACGGTGTTCCATCCCCGCCAGCCTTGCGCAATCCAGCAAGTCCGAGTCCGACAGCGACGCGCATTCAACTAACAAACCCTCCGCAACCTCCAGCCGGTCCCGAAGCAGCAGCCGAACCAAGCTCGCCGGAATCTCGGTGAGGCCGGAGAGCCGCTTGGCCACACGGATCCGCTCATTCGGCTCAGCGTCGCGAAGCATCTCGACCAAGAGGTCGGCAGTCATTGCGCGCTCGAATGCATTGACCCGTGACGAAGGCAGACAGACGACGTCGGCCAAGCGTTTGAACAGCGCCCCACGCGACTTGAACACCTGCGGGGCAGCCGGGTCGAGGTCGTAGGGGGCAATGGGTTGGGTCTGGCTCATGGCGTTATGCCCCAGATTTCACCACATCGCCGTTAATGAACCCTATCGCTGATGGCTAATGGGCTATCGAAACTCAGGTGCCGACCAGTGATCCCAGATATCGGGCAGGTCGGTTGACACCTTGTCCGGATAGATCGCCGGGCGCTTTTCCAGGAACGACACGACGCCCTCGCGGGCGTCACCCATCTTGCCGCGGATTTGGATGCCGCGACTGTCGGCCATGTGCGCATCCATCGGGTGGGCCGCACCTGCATTGCGCCAGATCAACTGGCGGGTCAGGGCGATAGAGACCGGGGCGGTATTGTCAGCGATTTCGCGGGCCAGGGCCTTGGCCGCCGGCAACAGGTCCTCAGGCGCGTGGAGGGAACGCACTAAACCCTTGTCCAGAGCTTCCTGGGCCGGGAATACGCGACCGGTATAGCACCACTCCAGCGCCGTCTGAACGCCCACCAACCGCGGCAAGAACCAAGACGATGCCGCCTCGGGGTTCAAACCCCGACGCGCAAACACCAAGCCAAACCGCGCTTCGGTCGAGGCCATGCGGATATCCATGGCCAATTGCATGGTAACGCCGACGCCCACAGCCGGGCCGTTCACGGCGGCAATCACCGGCTTGAGACTGTCATAAATGCGCAGAGTCAGGAGACCACCGCCGTCGCGGGTGACCCCGGCGCGCTGGCGGGCTTCGTTGTCAGCCGTGCTTCGGGCGGAATAGTCGAAGGTTTGAGCACCGGCGGAAAGATCGGCACCGGCGCAGAACCCGCGCCCGGCCCCGGTAACAATCACCACCTTCACCTCGTCGGCACCATCGGTGAAGTCAAACGCCGCGATCATGTCCAACATCATCTGGGTGTTGAAGGCGTTCAGCTTGTCAGGACGGTTTAGCGTCAAAACGCAGACGCCCGCGTCAACGTCCAAGGTGATGGTTTCAAATGTCGGCACGGCCATGGTGGAAGTCTCCCTTTGCGATTTTGCCTACTCACGCGCGCTTGACGGACGGTCCGTCAAGCACCGCATATGCGATCAACAAAGAAAATGCGCGGCGATCTTGGGTTCAGCCCTGTCGCCAGTTGAGGAAACCCTATGCATCCGGCCAACCACGCTCTGACCCATCCTGATCGCGCCGCCTACATCATGGCCGGGTCAGGCGAAACGGTAACCTACAACCAGCTCAATGATCGATCAAACCAAGGCGCGCAGCTCTTTCGCTCACTGGGCCTGAAGACCGGTGATGTCATCGCCATGATGCTGGACAACCATCCCCGGTATTTCGAGATCGCTTGGGCAGCCCAACGCTGCGGGCTCTATTTTACCTGCATCTCGTCCAAGCTCACCAGCAGCGAGAT
>JANLPK010000322.1:0-10140 GCA_031367205.1 Alphaproteobacteria bacterium | reverse complement strand
CACCAGGGTGGCGATGGCGGTCCAGATGCCGGTCACCAACACGCCCTTAAACTGGGTGATGATGCTGTGATCCTTACCCAAGGCGTTGATCGCGGGATCGGCCAGGAGACCGGTCAGCAGGGCTCCGGCAATACCCCCAATGCCGTGGACACCGAAGGCGTCGAGGCTGTCGTCATACTTGAAGATACGCTTGATCCAGACGGCACCTGCGTAGCAGACGACCCCGGCGACCAAGCCGATGATCAGGGCCCCCTGCGGATTAACGAAGCCGGCGGCCGGGGTAATGGCCACGAGACCGGCCACGGCGCCTGAGGCTAGGCCGAGCATGCCTGGCTTCTTACGCTCGAACCATTCCACGGCCATCCAAGACAGGGCAGCGGCGGCGGTCGCGACTTGCGTGTTGAGCATCGCAGCCGAAGCAATGCCGTCCGCAGCCCATTCCGAACCGGCGTTGAAGCCGAACCAGCCGACCCACAACAGGCTGGCACCGATCATGGTGAAGACCAGGTTGGAGGGAGCCATATTCTCTGAGCCATAGCCCTTACGCTTGCCGAGCACGAGGGCGCAGACCAAGCCCGCAACGCCGGCATTGATGTGGACCACAGTGCCGCCGGCGAAATCCAGAACACCGATCTTCGAGAGGAAACCACCGCCCCAGACCCAGTGAGCGATCGGCGCATACACAAAGATCGACCAGAGGACGGTGAACAGCAGCAGGGCGGAGAACTTCATCCGCTCAGCAAAAGCGCCGCAGATCAAGGCAGGCGTGATGATCGCAAAGGTCATCTGATAGGTGATCCACAGCATCTCCGGCAGGTGAGGTGCGGCGCTGTAGGCGGTATCAGTGGTGACGCCACCAAGGAAGAATGTTCGGAAACTGCCGATATAGGGTTGGAGGCCCGCACTATCGTTGAACCCGAACGCCAACCCATAGGTGCCGACGAACCAGACCACCGTGACGACGCAGGTCATGGCGAAAGATTGAGCCACTGTGGCGATGATGTTCTTACGACGCACCATGCCGCCATAGAATAGGGCGAGGCCCGGTATCGTCATCAGAAGGACGAGGGCGGTGGAAGTTAGGATCCAGGCAGAGTCGCCGGAGTTGAGATCCAGTTTGACTTGGTGCGGCAGTAGGTTTGAGGGCGCGGCCTCCGCCGGTGCCGGCGTGGCCGCTGCAACTGGAGCTGCCTCAGGGGCAACAGCAGCCGGGGCTACAGTGGCGGCGGGTGCAGTGTCCTGTGCCATGGCAGGAGCTGCGAGCGGCGCTCCGGCTAAGGTGGCGGCGAGGAAAAACCCTGCCAGCCGGGTTAGTCGAAATGATTTCATTGGTCTATCCTCTTGTCCCGATGAGTTTGCGCGCACGGATCACAATGCCGCGGCGCCGGACTCGCCGGTCCGGATGCGAACAGCGTCCTCAACATTGAGAACGAAGATTTTACCGTCACCGATCTTACCAGTGGCGGCGGCGGCCTTGATGGCCTCGACGACCTTGGGAGCGGCGCTGTCCTCGATGACGGCTTCCAGCTTCACCTTGGGAACAAAGTTCACTTGGTATTCGGCTCCCCGATAGATTTCGGTCTGGCCGCGTTGGCGGCCGTACCCTTTGACTTCCGAGACCGTCAACCCTTCGACGCCGGCGGCAACGAGCGCTTCACGCACGTCGTCCAGCTTGAAGGGTTTGACGATCGCCACGATCATTTTCATTCGTTTGCTCCCGCGGGGTCCGGATCGCGGACCGCGCCAAAAAAGGGTTCCAGCCGCCATAGGACCTTTGGCCTTTTTGACGATGAGGCGACGCTAGACGGGCGGGGCGGATTCAGCGCGGACGGCATACCAATGCGAGGTATTTGGGCGCGAAGAGCGCGAATGGCAGGCACTGTGGTCGGGGTTTGCCTAAAAATTGCGCAACGGGTGTGCAGCCAGAGTTCATCTTCGACAAGTTAAGAAGGGGTCGCGTCGGACATCGCCCCCGTGATATGTCGCCGCCCTATCATCAGCGTCTCTCTGACGCGTTAGTGCACTCCAAGACGAGGCTCCTATGATTTCGATCCGTGTTTCCGCCGTGACAGTCGCTCTGTTGTTGGCCGGTGTTGCTCATGCTCAGGCCCCTGCGGTAGCCGCTCCCCCCCTTGCGGTTGCGGCCAATCCGCCGGTTGTCGCAGCGGGAGACATCGTTGATACCCTGAAGGCCTCAGGTCAGTTCACGATCTTCCTAAAATGCACTGACGCGACAAACCTGACCGGCTTCCTGAAGGCGCAGAAGAACATGACCTTGTTCGCGCCCACCGACGCGGCCTTCCGGGCTGTGCCGGCCGCTGACATCACACGGATCATGTCTGTGGCTGGGCGCGGCGAGCTGCAGACCTTGTTGCTCTACCACATGATCAATGCCTCGGTTCCGAGCGCGGAATTCAAGGGCGCGGTGCGATCTGCGCCGACCTTGGCCAGACTGCCGGTTCAGTTGAATGGCGGCGCTAAACTTGCGGTCAATGATGTGGAAATCGCCCAGGCTGATGTGATCACCACCAATGGCGTGGTCCAGGTGATCGGCAAGGTTTTGAACCCCGCGTGGTCACCGCCCGTCGACCCCGCGGCTCCCGCCAGCGTTGCGCCTTCGAAATAGCCTGACATGAGCTTGAAGCCAGAGACGGCGGGCCCTATGGTCCGCCGACTTTTTTGCGCCTGCGAAGCAACACCTCATGTCCTCCGAGAAGCCCCTTTCATTTCAGGGCCTTATCCTGAAATTGCACGATTACTGGAGCCGCCAGGGCTGCGTGATTCTGCAACCGCACGACGTTGAAGTGGGTGCGGGGACCTTGCATCCGGCGACGGTCTTGCGTGCGCTGGGTCCCAAACCGTGGCGCGCAGCCTATGTCCAGCCGTCGCGCAGACCTGGAGATGGTCGCTATGGCGAGAACCCCAATCGGCTGCAGCACTATTATCAATACCAGGTGATCTTGAAGCCCAATCCAGACAATCTGCAGGACCTATATCTGGGCAGCTTGGAGGCCATTGGCCTCGATACCCGCCTGCATGACATTCGCTTTGTCGAAGACGATTGGGAGAACCCAACGGTCGGGGCCTGGGGCCTGGGCTGGGAAGTCTGGTGCGACGGCATGGAAGTTACCCAGTACACCTATTTCCAACAGGTGGGCGGGCTGGATGTCTGGCCGGTCGCCGGCGAACTGACCTATGGCCTTGAGCGCCTAGCCATGTACATCCAGAACGTCGATCACTTCACAGATTTGGCGTTTAACGACCCAGACGGGCCGGCTCCGATGACCTATGGTGAGGTGTTCCTGGAGAATGAGCGACAACAGTCGGAGGCCAATTTCCATCTCTATGATGTTGAGGTGTTGAAGGGTCAGTTCGAGGATATGGAACGGCAGGTTCCACGCTTGTTGGAGGGTCGCGGCCCGCAAGGCCAGCGAACGGTGCTACCGGCCTATGATCACGTGCTCAAGGCCAGCCATTTGTTCAACCTGATGGACGCACGTGGGGCCATCGCTGTGGCCGAGCGCCAGAGCTACATCGGACGCATCCGTGATCTGACCAAGATGTGCGCTGAGGCTTGGGTGGCTAATGAAGGGGGCAATGCGATTGCCGCCGACACTGGGGCGAAGGTCTAGATCATGCCCCAACTCTTGATCGAGTTATTCTCTGAAGAAATCCCGGCTCGCATGCAGGTCCAGGCCGCGCGGGATTTCGAGCGCATGGCGCGCGAGCGGCTGGCGGCAGAGGGCCTTCTGCCCGAAGCGGTGAAGACCTTTGCAGGTCCCCGTCGCCTAACGCTTGTCGCCGAGGGTCTACCCCTGGCGCAGGGGGATCGGCACGAAGAGCGCAAGGGTCCCAGAATCGGATCCCCGGATGCGGCCATGGCCGGCTTCCTACGTTCTACGGGTCTGAAGATGGACCAGTTGGTGGAGAAGGACGGCGTCTGGTTCGCCCACATTCACCGTGGTGGTCGTCTGACGGCAGAGATCGTCGCTGAGATGGTGGACGACATTGTGCGCAATTTCCCTTGGCCAAAATCGATGACCTGGGGGCGGGGAACCCTGCGCTGGGTGCGGCCCCTCAAGCACATCCTCTGCATGTTTGCCGGGGAGAAGGTGGCGTTCAATATCGACGAGGTCGAGAGCGTAGATTTCACACGCGGCCACCGGTTCATGGGCTCGGGGCGCACCTTCAAGGTCAAGGACTTCGACGCCTATGTGGCCGGTCTTGAGAAGCATTTTGTGATCCTGGATGCCGAGGAGCGGAAGGCCAAGATTCTCGACGCGGCCAATACGCTGTGCTTTGCGCGCAATCTGGATCTTGTGGATGACGAGGGTCTGCTCGATGAGGTCGCGGGCTTGGCCGAATGGCCGACGCCGGTGCTGGGCAATATGGATCCAGCGTTCCTGGATTTGCCGGCTGAGGTGATCCGCACCTCCATGCGGACCCACCAGAAGTATTTCGCGGTGCGCGATCCAGCGACGGGCAAGCTTGCGCCTCACTTTGTCACTGTGGCTAATATTGAAGCCGCCGACGGCGGTGCCGAGATCGCGCGGGGCAATGCCAAGGTCTTGTCGGCCCGACTTTCCGACGCGCGATTCTTCTGGGATGAGGACCGCAAGATCAAACTGGAGGCTCGGCTGGAAAAGCTGCAGGGCGTGACGTTCCACGCCAAGCTGGGCACTCTGGCTGAGCGCGTCGAACGGTTGGAAATCCTAGCCGCCGCGATTGCACCCAGAGTCGGGGCGGACGTGGCCAAGGCGACCTTGGCGGCGCGGCTCTGCAAGTCTGACTTGACCACCGGGCTGGTTGGCGAGTTCCCTGAACTCCAGGGCCTCATGGGCGGATACTATGCGCGGGCGGAGAAAATTAGCCCGGTCGTCGCCGACGCGATCCGTGATCATTATCGCCCGGTGGGCGCCAATGATGAGGCCCCCGATACCCCGGTGACCATGACCGTGGCGATTGCCGAGAAGATCGATACCCTGACCGCTTTCTTTGCGATCAACGAAAAGCCGACGGGCTCTCGTGATCCCTACGCTCTGCGCCGCGCGGCCCTAGGCATCATCCGTATCCTATTGGGGTCAGAGTCCCGCGCGCCGGTCCGCGAATTGGTGGCCGATTGGTACAAATCTCTACGTTGCTTCGTCGATCCGGGGCGGGCGTTGTGCGCATCGGTGCCGTTGAAAACCGGCTATCTGGGAGCCAAGCCGGCACCGCAGTCGGAAGTCTACGACACCTATGTGAGGGAGTTTGATGCCGCTTTGCTGGAAGGCAAACCCTATGTGGTTTTGACGCTGGCGGATTTCGACATTCGCTTTGACTGGGAAGCCAAGGGAACCGACGCGCCGGAGGGCGAAATCGCCTATGAATTCCGCCCCTATTCGGAGGTATCCGAAGAGGTCCTGGCATTCCTGGCCGACCGACTGAAGGTGGCCCTGCGCGATCAGGGCAAGCGCCACGATCTGGTGGACGCAGTGTTCGCTCTCGGCGACGATGATCTGGTGCGGATTGTATCGCGGGTCGAGGCCTTGACGGATTTTCTGTCTACCGAGGACGGGGCAAATCTGTTGGCTGGGTTCAAGCGGGCCAGCAATATCCTACGCGCTGAGGAGAAAAAGGGGCCGCTACCGCAGGGTGACTCTGTCGCTATGATCGGTGCGTCGTCTGAAGAGGCAGAGCTGATTGCGGCCATCAAGGCGGTAGAGCCTAGAGTCATGCTTTCGCTACACTCTGAGGATTTCGCCGGCGCCATGCGAGCGCTCGCAGGGTTGCGGCAGCCGGTCGATGCCTTCTTTGAGAAGGTGCTGGTGAACTCCGAAGTAACCTCGGAGCGTGATAACCGCTTGCGACTCCTGATCCAGGTCCGCGACGCCATGGGGCGTGTCGCTGATTTTGGTCAAGTCAACGGCTAGGAGACCATCAAGGATGCCCAACGACACGCTGACCAAGTCACGCTGGGTCTATGCCTTTGGCGGCGGCAGTGCTGACGGCGACGCCTCCATGAAGGATCTACTGGGCGGCAAGGGTGCCAATCTGGCGGAGATGTCATCGCTGGGCCTGCCGGTGCCTCCCGGCTTCACGATCACGACGGAGGCCAGTGTCTACTATTTCTCTCATGACAAAGCCTATCCGCCCGAATTGAAGGGGCAGGTCGAAGCGGGATTGAGGGCTGTTGAGACGACCACGTGCAAGACCTTCGGCGATCCAAGCAATCCCCTACTGGTATCGGTGCGATCTGGGGCCAGAGCCTCAATGCCCGGCATGATGGATACCGTGCTGAATCTGGGCCTCAACGACGCGACGGTGGAGGGTCTCGCCAAGCTGGCGGGAGACCGGCGTTTTGCGTTCGACAGCTATCGCCGCTTCATCCAGATGTATTCCAATGTGGTGCTGAACCTGGACCACCATATGTTCGAGGAGATCCTCGACGAGCACAAGGAGCGCCTCGACGTCACGGTCGATACTGCACTCTCGGCTGAAGACTGGGAGCGGGTGGTCGCTGACTATAAGGACGCCGTCGAGCGCGACCTGGGCGCACCCTTTCCGCAAGACCCTCAAGCCCAACTTTGGGGGGCCATCACCGCAGTGTTTGCCAGTTGGATGAACGAGCGGGCCAAGTTCTATCGCCGCCTGCACGATATCCCGGAGAGCTGGGGAACAGCGGTCAATGTGCAGTCGATGGTGTTCGGCAATATGGGCGATAGCTCGGCGACGGGCGTGGCGTTCACGCGCAATCCCTCGACGGGTGAAGCCAAGCTCTACGGCGAGTTCCTGATCAATGCCCAAGGCGAAGACGTGGTGGCGGGCATCCGCACACCTCAGGCTCTGACCCGGGCAGCGCGCGAAGAGATGGGCGAGAAGGCACTCTCAATGGAAGAGGCGATGCCTGCAGTCTTTGAGCAATTCAAGGCCGTGGTCGAGCGCCTTGAGACCCATTACCGCGACATGCAGGATATCGAGTTCACCGTCGAGATGGGGCAGCTTTATATGCTCCAGACCCGCAATGGGAAGCGGACGGCGAAAGCGGCGCTGAAAATCGCGGTGGATCTGGCGGCGCACGGCCTGATCACCAAGGAAGAGGCGATCATGCGGGTTGAGCCCGGCAGCCTCGACCAGATGCTGCATCCGACAATTGATCCCTCCAGTCCGCGCGATGTGATTACCGCCGGGCTTCCGGCCTCGCCAGGTGCGGCAACCGGCAAGCTGGTCTTCAATAGCGATGAAGCCGAGCGTTTGGGAACAGCCGGCGAAGCGGTCATCCTGATGCGGGAAGAGACCAGCCCGGAAGATATCCACGGCATGCACGCGGCGCGCGGCATCGTGACGGCTCGTGGGGGCATGACCAGCCACGCCGCAGTGGTGGCCCGCGGCATGGGGCGCCCCTGCGTCTCGGGGGCCGGGGAGATTCAGATTGACGAAAAGGCCGGCACCTTCCGGGCCCGCAACCGCGTGTTCCGCGCCGGCGACATCATCACCATTGACGGCTCAAAGGGTGAAGTTCTGTCGGGCACCGTGACCATGATCGAGCCGGAATTGACCGGTGATTTCGCGATTTTGATGGCCTGGGCCGATCAGGCGCGTCGCCTGAAGGTGCGGGCCAATGCCGAGACGCCGCTGGATGCGCGCACGGCCCGCCAGTTCGGGGCCGAAGGCATCGGCCTTTGCCGCACCGAGCACATGTTCTTCGATGACACCCGGATCGCCGCCGTGCGCGAAATGATCCTGGCCGACGACAAGGCTGGACGTGAGGCAGCGCTGGCGAAGATCCTGCCGATGCAGCGGGCCGACTTCGTCGAGCTGTTCACGATCATGGAGGGGTTGCCGGTCACGATCCGGTTGCTCGATCCACCGTTGCACGAGTTCCTGCCGCACACCGCCGAGGACGTCGAAGCTGTCGCCAAGGCGACCGGTCTGGACGCTGACAAGCTGTTGCGACGCGCCAAGGAGCTGCACGAGACTAACCCAATGCTGGGGCATCGCGGCTGTCGCCTTGGGGTCTCCTATCCGGAGATCTACGAGATGCAGGTCCGGGCCATATTCGAAGCCGCTTGCGCCATTGCCGCTTCGGGCAAAACACCGCCTGTGCCGGAAGTGATGCACCCGCTGGTCGCCAAGGGTGAGGAGATGAAGTACCTGCGCGGTCTCACCGACCGGATCGCCGAGCAGGTGATGACCGAGCAGGGCCGCCGGATCGCCTATCAGGTGGGCACCATGGTCGAGCTTCCGCGTGCTGCCCTGCGGGCCGCCGACCTAGCCGAACATGCCGAGTTCTTCTCCTTCGGCACCAATGATCTGACCCAGACCACCTTCGGCATCAGCCGCGATGACAGTGGCCGGTTCCTAAACGCTTATCTGGAGAAGGGTATCTTCGAGCGCGACCCGTTCGTGACCCTAGACCAAGAAGGCGTGGGTGATCTGATCCGCATCGCCGCTGAGCGGGGCAGGGCGGCACGACCCGATGTCAAACTCGGCATCTGCGGTGAGCACGGCGGTGATCCGGCCAGTATCGACTTCTGCGAGAAGATCGGTTTGGACTATGTGAGTTGTTCGCCCTTCCGGGTGCCGATTGCGCGCTTAGCGGCGGCTCAGGCGGCGATTGGTGAGCGTGAGAAGGACCGCTAACTCGGGTTCAGCACTCGGTTGAGCGGCCTATAGAATACGAACATCAAGACAGACCCGGCGGCAGCTATGGCTGCGTGCATCAGCCAGAAATCTTGCGGTGCCATCCTCTCATAGTAGCTGCCGATCCAGCCGCTGAGATAGTTGGAGACAAAGGACGTCAGGAACGCCACGCCCATGATCACACCGCCAAGCGCTGGGGGTGCGACGCGAGAACAGAGCGCCAAGGTGGTCGGCCAGTTATAGATGAAGCCCAGGCCGAAAGCGGCGAAACAAAACACGCCCCAGCCGATGCCGGGCTTTTCGCCATGGGCCGCGATCCAAGATGCGGCCACCAGGGCGAGCATGCCCGCCGCCCCCATGAGGCCACTCCAGCCAATTTTGGTGAGTTCAGTTGTTCCGCGCCCCTGGCGGATCTGCCAGGCCCAATAGCGCATGGCCAACGGGATGAAGCCGACAATGAACAGGCCGTCAAAGGAGGGATACCAAGTGACCGGCATCTCAAACCCCAGAATGTGGCGGTCGGCATAGGTTCGGGCCCAGAGGTTAAAGACATTGAATTCCTGGGCATAGGCCACGGAATAGAAGGTTCCCATAACCAAGACCGCGCCTAAGGCGAGTAGGACCGGGGTATCACTCGATTGCAGCCGTGGTCGAACCTCGCCCTTGGGTTTGAAGGTATCGGGCGGCAGGTGGCGTTGCCCGGCGACATAGACCCCGACGCCGATCATCATGCCGACGGCGGCTAGGCCAAAACCATAGTGCCAACCATAGAGTTCGCCGATGGTCCCGCAGATCAGCGGCGCGATGAAGGCTCCGATGTTTATTGCCAGATTGAACAGCGAAAAGGCTGAGGTTCGCATCGGATCATCGCGGGCATAGAGCGCGCCGACCTGGGCTGAGATATTGCCCTTTAGACATCCGCTGCCCAGGATCAACAGAAGGAGTGCGATCAGAAAGGACGCCTCGAAGGCCATCAGCAGATGACCGGCGGCCATCAAGATCGCGCCGAGCATAACGGTGCGCCTTTGGCCCAACACCTGATCGCCGATCCAGCCGCCGATCAGCGGGGTGAGATAAACCAAGCCGGTATAGAGGCCGAAAATCTGTGAAGAGAGCGCCTGAACCGATAGGGTCCCAAAGACACTTTCGAGCGTAGCTCGGAAGCTACCCATTCCGACAATCGTCTCAATGTGGCCTGGCGTCAGGGCGCGGTCGACCATGTAGAGGACCAGCAGCGCCTGCATGCCGTAGAACGAGAACCGCTCCCAGACCTCGGTGAAACTGAGGAACAGCAAGCCGCGCGGGTGGCCCAGGAAGGTCGTTGCGGTTTCAGGCTCTGAGCTCACTGGGCCATTCCCGTTGCTATGCCTGGAGAGATTGAGCCCTGTTCGCAACTTGGCACCAGAGCTGATTCATTGCGGGCTTTTCACCTGACAACCGCGTGAAACTCTGGTCTCGATAGTGCCGAAGAGCCAATTGGAGGGGCCCATGGCACAGTTTGACCCAGCAGCGGCAACA
>JANLPK010000295.1:0-2454 GCA_031367205.1 Alphaproteobacteria bacterium | reverse complement strand
GCCCGTGCACTGATCAAAGCCGAGGCTAAGGCAAACTCTTCCTCCAAAGCGTCATACGCCTCATTGAATGCCGGTTCTTCGCGCCAGCGGTTCAAAACCTCTTCAATGGGGATCATCTTGTTGGTCATAGAATCTCCTTTGCGCGATCTCGCGCCAGTTCCAGTTCTCGACTTGGGGTCTTCTGGGTCTTTTTGACGAAGGTCCTCAAGACAACAATTCGCCGTCCAGATGCCGTCACATAGATTGCCCCGGCGATGCCGTCGCGCCCAATAAGGCGCATCTCCCAAAGCTTCCCTTCCAGATGTTTGACATAGGGCTCGTGGACTCGTTCCAGTCCTTGCTCCCCAATCAACATCACGATCCGGGCGAACCGTGCCCGCATATCGGCAGGCAAGGCGTCCATTTCAGCCTGGGCCGCAGAATTCACGAACAAGACTGACCAAGTCATGACTATATCATATATGGTATTTTCCGGGTTGCAAACGGCTCTATTCAGCGTCGAGCAATGCGTCCAGGTGGACATGCCGTTGGTCCATCCGCGAGGCAGCAATGGCCTCGACCTCCTCATCGCTCAACTCTGCTGTCACAAAGCTTCGAGGCTGGTTCTTGAAGCAATCGAATTCAGAAGGGGATAGGGTGTCGACCATCGACGAGACTCCTTCGAGCAAGCTTGCCAAAATCGCGCAAGTCACGCGAGTCCTGACTTTTCGAGCCCCATCTCGAAACCCTCGCCAAACTGCGCTATAATCCCCCCATGACAGTTGAAAAAGACGCCGTCGCCATTTGGGCTCGGCTGGACGAAGAATACCGCGCCTCGGTCGAGGCCTTGCGCACGGCGCTGAAGAGTTTCCTTTCCGGAGGTCCGCCGCCGGACCCCTGCGTGCGGGCAAGCGGGGCCTACACCTATCCCGAGCTGCGGCTCACCTGGCCCGCCGGTCAGGCCTATCCCCGCCTCAGCCGCGCCTATGCCCGGATGGCCGCCCCCGGCGACTATGCGGTGACGATCACCCGGCCCGACCATTTCAAGGATCATCTGATCGAACAGATCGGGCTGCTGATGGCCGACTTTGATGTGCAGATCGAGGTGCGCCGCTCACGCCAGGAAATCCCCTTCCCCTATGTGCTGGATGGCTCGGTTGACTTGGCCATGGCCGATGTGGGGTCGGCCGATATTGCGCGACATTTCCCGACCACGGAACTGGCCTTCATCGGCGATGAGGTGGTGGACGGCTACTGGACTGCCCAACCCGATGAGCCCAGACCACTGGCCCTTTTCGACGGCCTACGCACCGACTTTTCCCTGGCCCGCCTGACCCACTACACCGGCGCGCCGGCCGAGCATGTGCAGCAGTACATCCTGTTCACCAACTATCACCGCTATGTGGACGAGTTCGTCCATTGGGCCTGCGAGCAGCTCAAGGACCCCAAGTCCGGCTATACGGCGTTGTCGGCGGCAGGGCGGGTCTTGGTCACCTCGCAGACTCCCAACCCTGAGCAAGCCATCGCCGACGGCCCGTGGCGCAAGCACCAAATGCCCGCCTATCACCTTATGGCTCCGGGCCGACAGGGGGTGACCTTGGTTAACATCGGCGTCGGGCCCTCCAACGCCAAGACCATCTGTGATCACCTGGCAGTGCTGCGGCCTCAGGCCTGGCTGATGATCGGCCACTGTGGCGGGCTGCGCGGCTCCCAGACCATCGGCGACTATGTGCTGGCCCACGCCTATCTGCGCGATGACCATGTGTTGGACGGCGTGCTGCCCCCGGAAATCCCCATCCCGCCCATCGCCGAGATCCAGGTGGCCATGGGTCGCGCGGCCGAAACCATCACAGGTGAGTCTGGCGAGGTGCTAAAACGCCGCCTGCGCACCGGCACCGTGGTCACCACCGACGACCGCAATTGGGAGCTGCGCTACTCCTCCAGTGCCCTGCGGTTCAACCAGTCCCGCGCCGTGGCGATTGACATGGAGAGTGCCACAATCGCGGCCCAGGGCTACCGGTTCCGCGTCCCCTACGGCACCTTGCTCTGCGTCTCCGACAAGCCGCTGCACGGTGAGATCAAGCTGCCGGGCCAGGCCAACGCCTTCTACGAACGCGCCATCGGTCAGCACCTGCAGATCGGGTTGGCAACCCTGGATCTGCTGCGCCAGGAGGGCGCCAAACTCCACTCCCGCAAACTGCGCAGCTTCGACGAACCGCCGTTCCGATGACTCTTGCCGCCGATCCTCAGGCTCCGCTGGAGAAGGTTCGCGCGCTCTGCCTCGCTCTGCCGGAGAGCGCTGAAAAGCTGTCACATGGAGCCAACGCCTTCTCGGTGGCCGGCAAGATGTTCGCCTATTTCAACCACAACCATCACGGCGATGGCATGACCGTGGTCAGCGTCAAAACCACCGGTCGCGACGAACAAGAGCTTCTGATGGAGGCTGATCCCGACCTTTATAGCTGGCCAGCCTAT
>JANLPK010000259.1:0-2874 GCA_031367205.1 Alphaproteobacteria bacterium | reverse complement strand
CTGCGGCGCGGCCTGGGCAGGTTGGCTGAGCAGCAGGGCGGCGGTGAGGGCCAGTAGGGTGCGGATCATGATGGGTTTCCTTTAGAACCCAGCCGTCACGGTGGGCAGGCCTAGGAACAACCGACCGGCGGTCTCCAGGATATTGGGGCTGACCATGAAGTGTTGGCTGGCCACGTGGATGTCGCGAAACTGCCGCTGGAGTGGAGATGATCCGTAGACGGCGGTTCCGCCGGCCAGGGTATACATGGCGTCCACGACAGCGATGGACTCTGCCATGGCGTGGTTGACCGCTAAGCGCATGTCACGGCTGTGATGGATGGGTACGAGGTCACCGGTTTGAGCGGCATCCCAGGCGGCGTCGATGGTCTCGTAGAAGAAAGCGCGAGCGGCGCGTAGGCGGGCCTCGGCCTTGGCGACTTCGAGTTGGACATGAGGGCGTTCGGCGAGCGGCGCGGTCGAGCCGCCACGACGTTTCTCGCTGACCACGCGGACGGTTTCGGTGAGGGCGGCGCGCGCAATGCCCAAGGCCACGGCTCCGACGCCTTGGGCCAGGGGCGAAAAGCCGGGGAAGCGGAACAGGGGTCGATCGGGCGTGCGCGGCACTTGGTAACCGGCGGCGAGGTGCTCAGGCACGAAAACGTCGGTGACCTCCCAGGCTGTACTCCCCGTGCCGCAGAGGCCGGCCACGTGCCAAGTGTCGAGGCTGGTGACATCCTTGGCGGGGAAGAACAGCATGTGATTACGTGGGATGCCGGCAGAATTGGTCAGCGGCTTGCCGTCTTCGATGATGATGCAACCGCCGCCGATCCAATCGGCATTGGGCGAGCCAGAGCCCCAGTCCCAGCGACCCGTGACGCGGAAACCGCCATCGACTTTAGTGGCGCGGCCATTGGCGGCGAAGACCCCGGTGATAAGGCTGTCAGGACGGGCGAGCAACTGGCGAGCGGCGGTGTCGGATAGGCGCGCCAGGGCAAGCCCGGAGGTTGCGGCGATGAAGGAAACCCAACCACAGGCGGCGTCGCCTTGCGCCAGGGCCTCGACGACCTGAGCAGCGACACCGGGTGAGACCTCTAGGCCACCCACCGGCTCGCCCACGAACATGCGGTAAAACCCGGCTTCACCCAGGGTCTTGGAAATGTCGGGTGGGATTTGGCGCAGGGCCTCGATTTCCGCGCCGCGCGGGGCGACCTCTGCGGCGATCTCACGGGCACGGGTGATGAGGTGGCGGGTTTGAAGCATGGTGGTAGGTTATACACCGCTCACCCCGGTGCATACCGTGGTCCAGATCGAGAAGTGCCGAATTGACAGTGTTAGCCACTGTGACGCGTCATGCCTTATGATCTGGATCCCGGTATGCACCGGGATGAACGGGAGGGCGGTGTTATTTCTTCGCCGCCTTGGCTAGGCAACTATCTAGCTCCGAACCCTTCGGAATCTGGAGTGCTTCCGCTTCAGCACCCGCATGAGCTTCACTTGCCGACATCTCAAGTTCGGACGGAGTTCCACCACCCCCCGCGATGAGTTTTGCCATCTCAGTGTACCAATAGAGGGTGGCCCGCCAGGCCTTGGTAGATGGGTGGTGGTCAGCGAGCTTTGACGACTGTGCGTAGCAAGCGGAGGCTGCCAGGAACTCGGGCGAAAGTGGATTGAATCCCCCGGGCACCTTGAATCGGATGGGTATCTTGACTGTCCCGCCTTCCAGCGTAGTGCCTGGCGCGACATCGGCACTCAATTGGAACTTGGCCGCCATGCGCAATGCTGCGTTGCCGAAGCCCTCATTTGGCGGAGACTCCTGGTCGATCTTGCAGTCTCTTAGATTGCCATCTGCTTTAACCACACAGCTGATCGTTGCTCGACCAGAGAGGTTCCTGGAGGCCGCTGAATCCGGATAGAGCCGGGCAAAGTCCTCGCCCGATGGTTTGCGCATCCAACCCGGATTTGTGATCACCGTTGCGGGCACCGCCGCCTCTGCCATCATCACCAGAAACATGCGCAACCTCCGTCGAAACTGGACCAATAGAGCACGACCTCAGCGCGAGTTGCAACGCCCTAAACCGCATCGCGCATGCCGGGCGGCGGCAAGGTGGTCTGGAAGCAGGGGCGGGCGGCCATCCGGTCCATCCAGGCCCGCAAGGGACTACCGTCCAGGAGGTTGCGGCCCTCCGGCGTTAGGCCAAACAGGAAGAGTTGCGGATAGAGGTGCACGTCGGCCAAGGAGAAGGTGTCCCCGGTTAGGAAAGTCTGGTCGCCCAGCAGATCAGCGATCGTGGCGGTGCAGAGGGCGGCATCCGGCACGGCGGCGGCGACCACCGCTTCGTCGGCGACCATGCCCATGATCGCGGGCCCAACCACCCGCTGGAAGACAATGGGCCCCGCGACCTTGGGAAAGAAATACCAGTCGCTGATGCCCATCAGCTGATCCATCCGGGCCGCACGGCGCAGATCAACAGGTTGTAGGGCAGGGGTGGGGAACAGGTTGTCGAGATAACGCAGGATGGCCTGGGTTTCGTAGAGGGTGAAGTCGCCGTGCTGGATGACCGGAACTCGCGCAAAGGGGTGCATGGCGCGGTAGGCCTCTGTGCGTTGGCCGCCGGACCCCAGAGGTTGAAGTCGGTAGGCCGCGCTCTTCTCTTCCAGCAGCGCCATCACCGCGCGCAGGAACGGGCTGCCGGGAATGCCGTGGACGACGAGTTCGGACATTGGTGCCTCGGGATCAGAGCTTCAGTTTGGCGAGGTTAGGCTTGGGGATGGCGGCTGTGAAGGGCCCGACGGCCTTGGCCTTGTCCATGCCAAGTCGGCCCAGGCCTGGGCGAAAGCCGCGGCGGCGTCGGTGACAGCATTGGCCAGGGCAAAGGTGGGCGGATGGCGTTTGAG
>JANLPK010000245.1:0-6684 GCA_031367205.1 Alphaproteobacteria bacterium | reverse complement strand
GCGGAGGACCCTTTCCTCAACGCCTTGGCGCAGAAATATCACGTCTATGCGCCGCTGATTCCCGGCTACGGCGACAGCGAAGAATGCGCTGAGATCCGCGATATGCTGGATTTCACTCAACACACTTGGGATGTGGTCGCGGCCTTGGGTCTCAAGGACCCGATCCTGGTCGGCCACTCCATGGGTGGCATGATCGCGGCGGAAATGGCGGCCAGCCAGCCTAATGACCTGTCACGACTTGGGCTGATCTGCCCGGCCGGCATGTGGAATGATGATCACCCCATCGCCGACCTGTTCTCTCTGCTGCCCTACGAAATGCCGGCCTATCTGTTCCATGATGTTGAGGCGGGAGCCGCGATCTTGACGGCGGGCCGCAACACCTCGGATCCGGGCTTTTTGCAGGCCTATCTGGTGACCAATGCCCGCCAGTTGGGCATGGCCGGGCGACTGCTGTTCCCAATCCCCGAGCGGGGATTGTCGCAACGGATGTACCGGATCAAGGCCAAGACTGTTGTGGTTTGGGGCGACAGCGACAAGCTGATCCCGCCCTTCTATGCCCACGGCTTCAAGAAGGGCATTGCCGGGGCGGAGTTGGTTTCGATCCCGGAGGCTGGTCATATGGTCACCCTGGAAAAGACCGCTGCGGTGGTCGAGGCGATCAGTCGCTTGGGTTAGGGCGCGCAGATGGGGTAAGCAGGCGCAATGCGCTTACCCCCTTGCCGTCTCTACCTGATCACCCCGCCACGGATCGATGACCTGGCGGGGTTCGGACACCTGCTTGCCGGGGCTCTAGATGCCGGTGACGTCGCCGCCTTGCAGATCCGCCTGAAGGATGTGACCGGCGAGGTGATTGCTGCAGTGGTCGATGTGCTGTCGCCCATCGCCAGAGCGCGGGGCGTGGCCGTGATCCTCAATGATCGGCCAGAACTGGCCGCCAGTCTGGGCTGCGATGGCGTGCATGTTGGTCAGTCCGACATGTCGCTCAAGGAGGCTCGGGCGATCATGGGAAAGGCCGCTATGATCGGGGTTACCTGCCATGATAGCCGCCACTTGGCCATGGAGGCCGCCGAGGGCGGGGCTGACTATGTAGCCTTCGGGGCTTTCTTCCCAACCGCCACGAAGGACGCGCTGACCCGCGCCGATCCGGAGATCTTGAACATCTGGCAGGAGATGATGGAGATCCCCTGCGTTGCCATCGGCGGGATCACAGCGGAAAACGCGCAGGGCCTTGCGGCGGCGGGGGCGGACTTCCTGGCCGTGTCGGCGGGCGTCTGGGCACACCCGGAGGGACCGGCTGCGGCGGTCAAGGCGTTGAATAGCGCGATAGCGCTTGGCCTCGCTGAAAGGCCCGCCTTGCCTTAGGGGCTCCACGCCACTAGGTTCCGCGCCCTCATGTCGACCCAATCCGCACTGCTCAAAGTCATGTCCGATGCCGCCCGCAAGGCGGCGCGTGGGCTCAATCGTGACTTTGGCGAATTGGGGGAATTGCAGGTCTCCAAGAAGGGGGCCGCAGATTTCGTGTCGGCGGCGGACCTCAAGGCTGAGCAAACCATCTTCGAGATGTTGCAGAAAGCGCGCCCCGGTTATAATTTCCACGGTGAAGAGCGCGGCTTGATCGAGGGCACCGACAAGACCCACACCTGGATCGTCGATCCCTTGGACGGCACCACCAATTTCCTGCACGCCATCCCGCACTTCGCGATCAATATTGCCCTGCAGCGCGAAGGCGCGGTGGTGGCGGCCGTAACATATAACCCGGTGACCAACGAGCTCTATTGGGCTGAAAAGGGCAAGGGTGCGTTCGTCAATGACAAGCGCCTGCGGGTCGCGGCCCGCACCCGGATGGACGAGGCGGTATTGGCCACGGGCATTCCGTTCCTGGGTCATGGTCAGCATGCCCGGTTCCTGAAGGAGCTGCATCAGATCAGCCAGCGGGTGGCCGGTGTACGCCGGTTCGGTTCGGCGGCCCTGGACCTGGCCTTTGTGGCGGCGGGACGGTTTGACGGCTATTGGGAGCGCGACCTTTCGCCCTGGGACCTGGCGGCGGGCCTGCTCTTGGTCACTGAGGCTGGCGGCAAGGTGACCACGGCTGAGGGCGGTGACGACGTTCTGGGTGAAGGCAGTATCTGCGCGGCCAATCTCGACCTACACGGCAATATTCTGGAAAAGCTCAAAGCTGCGGCTTGACGAAAGCGTCATCGAGAGGGGCTAGATCACCCTTATGACCCTGACTCGCCGTATGCTCACCGCCGCCGGACTGGCGACACCCCTGTTTGCTCAACAGGCCAAGGCCTTGCCGAAACGCGGAAGATCCAAGCGTCCGATCATCATCGCTCATCGCGGAGCCAGCGGCCTGCGACCTGAGCATACGGTCAGCGCCTATCGGTTGGCCGTGGACCAGGGGGCAGACTTCATTGAGCCGGATCTGGTGCTGACCAAGGACGGCGTGATGGTGGTGCGCCACGAGAACGAGATCGGCGGCACAACCGACGTGGCGAGCCATCCAGAGTTCGCCGCGCGCAAAGCCACCAAGATTGTCGATGGCGAGAGCATTGAGGGCTGGTTCACTGAGGACTTTACCCTGACTGAGCTGAAAACCCTCCGCGCCCGCGAACGCTTGCCCAAGCTACGCCCCGGCAGTGCGGCCTTCGACGGCACCGATCCCATCGCGACCTTCGAAGAGGTGGTGGCCCTGGCTAAGTCAGAGTCCAAGCGTGTGGGCCGGACCATCGGCGTCTATCCGGAGATGAAGCACCCCAGCTATTTCGCGGGCCTGGGTATGAGCTTTGAGGGGCGCCTTGCCGATGCCCTGAAGACCTATGGCCTGAATTCCCCCAGTGCGGCGGTCTTCGTGCAGTGCTTTGAGGTCGCGCCGTTGAAGACCATTCGCGCGCTGACAAAGGCACCCTTGGTTCAACTGGTTTCGGCAAGCGGTGGTCCAGCCGACCGGGGTCAGGGCGGCTATCAGGACATGATGAGCGCCTCTGGTCTCAAGGCCGTGGCCACCTATGCGAATGGCGTCGGCCCGGATTGGTCGATGATCGTGCCGATTGTGGATGGCGGACTTGGCCTGCCGACCGCTTTAGTGGCTAACGCCCATGCGGCGGGTCTGCAGGTGCATCCCTATACGGTGCGGGCCGAGAACTATTTCCTGCCGCCCAAGCTGAGGATCGGCAATGATCCGGCAGCGCATGGCACTGTGGACGCTGTCTATCATGCCCTGTTCGCCGCCGGGGTCGATGGCCTGTTCAGCGACTTCCCGGGCTTGGCCTTCGCGGCCCGGTCAAAGCTCCGCTAGGCCGCAACATCGCCGAATTGTAAGGACGCCAACCGCGCATAGAGCCCGCCTCGGGCTGACAGCTCGGCGTGGGTGCCTTGCTCGACCACTTGGCCGGCATCCATCACCACGATGCGATCGGCTTTGAGCACGGTCGCTAAGCGGTGAGCAATGACCAGGGTGGTGTGGCCGATCATGGCCTCGTCGAGTGCCTTTTGAACGAGGCGCTCGTTCTCGGCATCGAGCGCACTGGTGGCTTCGTCCAGGAGCAGGATGGGCGCACCACGCACCAGGGCTCGCGCAATGGCCAGCCTCTGACGTTGACCACCGGAGAGGCTGCGGGCCCGTTCGCCGAGCACGGTGTCGAAGCCCTGGGGCAAGGCATCGAGGAAGGTTTCGGCTTGGGCGGCGATGGCTGCGGCCCGCACTTCGGTCAGATCAGCCTTAGTACGTCCAAAGCGGATATTGTCGGTAGCCGAACCTGAGAACAGCGGGCTGTCCTGGGCGACCAGGGCCATGCGGGCGCGGACTTCCGCCGGATCAGCTTGGCGCAGGTCAACGCCGTCAATGCTGATGTGGCCGGCGTCAGGATCATAGAAGCGCAGCAGCAGACGGAAGACGGTGCTCTTGCCCGCACCGGAGGGACCGACCAGGGCCACCCGTTCGCCCGGCGCGACCTTGAGGTCAAAGCCGCGCAAGGCCGGCATATCCGGGCGACCCGGATAGGCGAAGGTGACTTCTGAGAAGTTGACCGCGCCAGTTGCGGGCTTCGGCAGGGGCATGGGATTGGCCGGCGCGGCGATGGTCGGCTGGGCGGCCAAGAGTTCGGAGACCCGCTCCATGGCTCCTGCGGCTTTCTGAACATCACCCCAGGTCTCGCCCAGCGCCCCGACAGCTGCGGCCGCCATCACGGAGAGGAAGGCGAACTGGAAGAGGGCACCCCAGGAGATGGCACCGCTCATGCCGGCATGGACGCCCAACCAGAAGATCCCGACGATACCGCCGAACACCAGGGCGATGACGGCGGCGGTCATGGTGGCGCGCGCGGTCATGCGGCGTAGGGAGGTGCGGAAGCTGGCCTCTACGGCATCGCCAAACTGCGCCGCACCTGCGGCTTCGCCACCGAAGGCCTGGACGGTTTCCAGGGCATCGAGGGTTTCGCCCGCGTGGCCGACGGCTCCGGCGAACTGATCCTGAGTGGAGGCGGTCAATTTGCGCACGCGACGGCCAAACAGCAGTAACGGCGCGATCACCAGGGGGAAAATCAGAACCACGAGGCCCGTGAGCTTGGGACTGACGATCACCAGCAGGATCAGGGCCCCGATCAAGGTCAGGATATTGCGCAGAGCCATGGAGACAGATGTGGCCAGCAGGGTCTCGACGATCTGGATGTCGGTGGTCAGGCGCGAGAGCACCTCGCCGGTCTTGGTGGTCAGGAAGAAGGTCTGATCCAGGGTCAGGATATGGGCATAGGTGGATTTGCGCAGGTCCGCGACAATCCGTTCTCCCAGCTTCGTGACGAAGAAATAGCGCAGGGCCGAAGACAGGGCCAGGGCGATGGCCACCGCGCCCAACATCCAGAACCAGGGATCCACCGAGGCGGCGTTGAGCTTGGCCCCGGTCAGGTGGTCAACCAGCAACCGAACGGCACCCGATAGGCCCAAGGTCGCCGCCGTCGAAGTGATCAGGAATACCCCGGCTAGGGCGGCATCGAGCTTGTGGGCGGCCACGAAGGGCAGCAACCTGCTCAGCGCCCCGAAGTTGCGGCTCTTGTCGCGCCGCGCCGCACCTTCCGAGATTTCCTTGGCCAGAGCCGCGCCGATGCTGGGCCTGCCGTCTACCGGCGGCGGTGCCGCTGAATCACTCATAGAACACGCGCCCTTGCTCTGGCCCCGCCCTTTGCTGTATAGGCGGCGCTCCTTTTCGGGGCCACCTGCGGGCAGCTCCGGTTTTTGATTGCCGCTCCTTTACGTCGGAAGACTCCGAGATGAAACAAGACACCCATCCCGACTATCATTTCATCACCGTGGTGATGACCGACGGCACCAGCTATCAGACACGCTCCACCTATCAGAAGGAAGGCGCGACCCTGAACCTGGATATCGACCCCAAGACCCATCCGGCCTGGACCGGTGGTAACCAGCATCTGCTGGACCGCGGCGGTCGCGTCTCGCGCTTCAACGCCAAGTTCGGGGCCTTTACCCGCAAGTAGGTCTGGCGCTGGCCGGACCACAGGACTACCCAAGCGCTGCAGGCAACTGCGGCGCTTTTTGCTTTGTCCGGAGGTTGGACATGATCGCCTATTCGACGCTCGGCGTGAACGATATGGACCGCGCGGTGGCCTTCTATGACGCGGCGTTCGGTGCGCTTGGGGCCCAGAGGGACACCACCAGCCCGACCTGGACCGGATATTCCCGCAAGGGCGATCGCGGCGCATTCTTCTTGACGAGACCCTATGACCGGGCCGCTGCTAGCGCGGGAAATGGTGCCATGCTGGCATTTCTGGCGACCGACCGGGCGTCAATCGATGCGTTTCATGCCCAGGCTCTGGCCCATGGTGGAACCTGCGAAGGCCCGCCCGGCGTGCGCGAGGAGATGAACCCGGTGTTCTACGCCGCCTATGTGCGCGATCCGGACGGCAACAAGCTCTGTGCCTTCGTGCGGAAGTAGAGGTTAGCCGCCAAATGCGGAACGCAGGCGATCCAGTTGCGAGGCGACCGCATTGGGGGCCTCCTCTTGGGAAGCCTCTACGTACATGCGGCGATCCAGGTGGCGGACACGCTCGAACAGTCGCTCGGAACGGTCCAGAAGTTGGGTGAGGTTAGGCGGCAGGTCGCCGGGCACGGCGTCGGGCCGTTCACCGGCCTCACCGGCCAGCCGGTAGCGTTCATCACAGGCATTTTCAGGCGGCATTTCACCTTCGCGCACCGCGCGTTGGACCAACAGCCAGGAGGCCACCTGCATCAGGCGGGTAGTGAGACGCATGCTTTCGGCGGCATAGCTTAACGCCGTGCCGCGAGAGAGCTGTTTGGATTCTTGGCGACCTGAACCGTCCAAGTAGCCAGCGGTCTCCTCGACCAGGTTCATACCCTCCTGGAAGGTGCGTTCGAACAGCTCTGAGCGGGTGAAGTCAGCGACGACTGCGGCGCGGCGGGATGCGGGCGTCTCAATCATACTTTGGTCCTCGACTTCATCCGCGCACAGACCGGCCACAACTGCGACCTAATGTGCAACCCCAGTGCCATTGCCACATATAGGTTAGGATTTATTTCCGAACAGGGCATCGGCAGCCGCGCGGCTGGAGGATTTACGGGCAAGCTGGGCTTCGCAGCGGGCAATTTCGCCCTTCAGGATATCGATGCGCTCGGCAAGTTCGACCGCGCCGTAGAGTTCTAGGTCCTCCTTGA
>JANLPK010000200.1:0-1619 GCA_031367205.1 Alphaproteobacteria bacterium | reverse complement strand
GGCAACGACCTCTGCGTGGTCGCCATCAGGGCTTTGGCCGCCCGGCTGGTGGGTCGTGATCTTGGCGAGATCACTGAAAACATGGGGGCCTTCTGGCGCGAGCTGGCCGGGGAGAGCCAGATGCGTTGGCTTGGTCCCGAGAAGGGCGTTGTCCATCTGGCCCTGGCCGCCGTGGTCAATGCCGTCTGGGACCTTTGGGCAAAATCGCAGGCCAAGCCAGTCTGGCAACTCGTAGCCGACATGAGCCCCCAAGAGATCGTACGGCTGATCGATTTCCGCCACATCACCGACGCCCTGACCCCGGACGAAGCCGTCGACATCATTAGCCGAGCAAAGGCCGGGTCGGCCCCGATGTTGGCCGAACTTCAGGCGTGCGGCTACCCCGCCTACACCACCTCTGCCGGGTGGCTGGGCTATCCTGACGCCGATATTCGCAGGCTCTGTGCCGAGGCCGTCGCCGATGGCTGGCAGGCCATCAAGCTCAAGGTCGGCCGCGACCGCGCCGACGATATCCGCCGCTGCGGCATCGTTCGCGATGCCATCGGGGATCGCCTGATGATGGTCGATGCCAATCAGGTCTGGGAGATCGGCGAGGCCATAGACCACGTCAACGCCCTGGCCCCTTTCGAGCCCTATTGGATCGAAGAACCCATCAGCCCTGACGACATCCTGGGTCATGCCAAGGTGCGGGACGGCGTCGCGCCCATTCGTGTCGCCACCGGCGAACACGCCCACAACCGCATCATGTTCAAACAATTCCTCCAGGCGCGAGCCCTGGATGTGGTGCAGTTCGATTGCTGTCGGCTGGGCGGAGTCAATGAGGCGCTGGCCGTCCTGCTGCTGGCGGCCAAGTTCAATACTCCGGTCTGCCAGCATGCCGGTGGGGTTGGCCTCTGCGAGGTAGGCCAACACTTGGCCATGGTCGATGCCCTCTGCATCAGCGGCACCCTTGAGAACCGCATGCTCGAACATGCCGGCCACTTGCATGAACACTTCATCGACCCCATCCGGATCGAGCGGGGGCGCTACGTGATGCCCCAGATGCCGGGGTTCAGCACCGAGCTAAGGGCAGAGGCGATCGCAGAGTTCGAATTTCCAGATGGAGCGACGTGGGCCAAGACCTAGATCGTGTTCCGTTTACACGGAACCGGAACACGATCTCGTTTTCTTATGGGTCGCGCGTTTCGCCCCTCTGGCCGGATTCCACCTAACGGGAACGCGCTCTAGCGGTTCACGAAATCCAGGAACCGCTGCCGCAGGGTCGGGTCGGTCTTGAACACCCCGGTGAACTGGGTGGTGATCGTGGTGACATGGCGATGATGCACGCCGCGGGTCGTCATACACTGGTGGGCCGCATCGATCAGCACCGCCACGCCGGCTGGGCGCAGGCTGTCGGTGATCGCGTCCGCGATCTGCTGGGTCATGGTTTCTTGGGTCTGTAGGCGGCGCGCAAAAATTTCCACCACCTTGGCAAGCTTGGAAATCCCTACCACCCGGTTGGTGGGCATATAGGCCACATAGGCCTTGCCGAGGAACGGAGCCATGTGGTGCTCACAATGGCTCTCCACCTCGATCTCGCGCAGCATGACGATGTCGTCATAGCCCTGCACGTCCTCAAA
>JANLPK010000193.1:0-13267 GCA_031367205.1 Alphaproteobacteria bacterium | reverse complement strand
GCCAGTAGGTCTGCATCAATTTCGATCTTGAGTTCGATCTTGCCCATGCGCCGAGTCTACACCCGAAAATGTCGCCTTGTCAGCTTGAGATGTTCCCGCCTCACCCTGGCGAAATCATCTTCTCAGGCCGCACCAACTGATCGAACTCCTCATCGGTTACGTAGCCGCCACCCACCGCCTCTTCCCGCAAGGTCGTACCGTTCTTGTGGGCGGTCTTTGCGATCTTAGCGGAGTTGTCATAGCCAATCTTGGGATTTAGCGCGGTGACCAGCATCAGAGAGCGGTCCAGGGCGGCCTTGATATTGTCTTCACGGGCCTCGATCCCAGCCACGCAATGGTCGGTGAACGAGACGGCGCTGTCGGTGAGCAGGCGGCAGGATTGCAGGAAATTATAGGCCATCACCGGGTTAAAGACATTGAGCTCGAAATGGCCCGAGGCACCGGCGAAGGTCATGGTGGCATTGTTGCCGAACACCTGAGCGCAGACCATGGTCAGGGCCTCGCATTGGGTGGGATTAACCTTGCCCGGCATGATTGACGAGCCCGGCTCGTTCTCCGGCAGAGAGAGTTCGCCAAGACCTGAGCGTGGGCCGGACCCCAAGAAGCGGATGTCATTAGCGATCTTGAACAGGCTGCCGGCCACGGTGTTGATCGCCCCGTGGCTGAACACCATGGCGTCGTGGGCGGCGAGCGCCTCAAACTTGTTGGGGGCGGTGATGAAGGGCAGGTGGGTTATGGCCGCGATCTTGGCGGCGACTAGCTCTGCGAAACCGATGGGTGCGTTGAGGCCGGTACCGACGGCTGTGCCGCCCTGGGCCAGTTCGTATAGGCCGTGCAAAGTGTCCTTGATGCGCCGTACGCCATTGGCGATCTGTTGACGGTAGCCGGAGAACTCTTGGCCGAGGGTCAGAGGTGTGGCGTCCTGAGTGTGGGTGCGGCCGATCTTGATGATGTGGGCGAAGGCCTTTTCCTTGACCTTGAGTGCGGCGTGGAGGTGCTCAAGGGCCGGCATCAGCTCCTTGGCTACCTGTTCGGCGCAGGCGATGTGCATGGCTGTGGGATAGGTGTCGTTCGACGACTGGCTCATATTGACGTGGTCGTTGGGGTGGACGGGCTTCTTCGATCCCATCTCGCCGCCCAGCATCTCGATGGCGCGGTTGGAGATCACCTCATTGGCATTCATGTTGGACTGGGTGCCCGAACCAGTCTGCCAGACGGCGAGCGGGAAATGATGATCGAGTTTGCCATCGATCACCTCTTGAGCAGCGGCGATGATCGCAGCTCCAATCTTCGGATCCAGACGACCCAGTTCCATATTGGCCTCAGCGGCGGCCCGCTTGACGATGCCGAGCGCGCGGATGATCGGCTGGGGCTGCTTTTCCCAGCCGATCTTGAAGTTGCCGAGGCTGCGCTGGGCCTGAGCGCCCCAATAGACATCGGTGGCGACATCGATGGGGCCGAAGGTGTCGGTTTCGATACGCGTGGCGGTCATCGTCGAGTCCTCGTGGCGCTGCAATTGCCGGACTGATATATTGCGGCGAACTTTAGAGGAAGTCGCCCATGCTTGTCGCCACCACCAATGATCTGCCCGGCTACCGGGTTGTCGCTCATATCGGCATGGTGCGCGGGATAACGGTCAGGTCGCGCAATGTGATCGCCGATGTGGGTGGAGCGATCCAGTCGATCTTCGGCGGCAACATATCGATCTACACCAAGCTGGCGGAGACGGCCCGCCAGGAAGCCTATGAGTTATTGGTCGCCCACGCCCAGGAGGCTGGGGCCAATGCGATTATCGCCATGCGCTATGACGCCAACGAGATCATGGATGGCATTACCGAGGTCTTGGCCTACGGGACCGCGGTCCGGGTTGAGCCCCTTTAGCCCGCGTGGATGAGGCCTGGATTGCTCACAATAAGGTTCGTGCTCGCGAAGTTGAGGCCGGCTTAGACATCGAGGTCGAGGGTGTCTCGACCCAGGCACGCTATTACAAGCCGCTGATCTACGAGTTCTTCCGCAAGACTTGGCGCGGTGCCCGGCCGGCTTGGGGCGAGTTCTCCGTCGAGATTTTGATGGACTATGTGGGCGACCCACCTTGGCTCGATCTGGACAATCTGGCCAAGGCCATCTTGGACGCCATCAAGGGGTATGCCTTCCACGACGACGCGCAGGTCTGTCGGTTGGTGGTTGCGCGCAACGCTTCGGATGTGGAGCGGGTCCGGATCACGGTGCGAAAGGTTCGCGACCTCGCTGCCTGGCCCAAGGGTTAGGTCTGTCGAAAACGAAAAACGGCCGCACCTGGGGGAGGTGCGGCCGCAAGTTCGCGAGCTCGGTCTGGAGAGACCCGGACTCAGCGATATTGTTGAATTCGCGTGGTGCGTAGACCCGCCAAACCGTGACGCTCAATCGACTTCTGCCAGGCGAGGAACTCCTCGTTGGTCAGGGTATAGCGCTCGCACGCCTCATCGAGGGTCAGTAGCCCGCCACGCACGGCGGCCACCACTTCGGCCTTACGCCGGATGACCCAGCGCCCGGTGTCGGCCGGCGGCAAATCTGAGATCGTCAACGGGATACCCGTCGGTCCGATCACATAGGCCTCACCGCGACTATTCGTCCGAGTTTGTTGTTGCTGCAACATGGCTTTACGCCTTTCCAACCATCACTTGTTGGGAGGACAATAGGCGGGCGACCATAATAGTCGATGAATCGTGATAGTAAACATATCGACAATCATCAGTTCCCCTCGTGTATTATTCTGGCACATCTAAATGACATTAAGAGTAAAAGTCTAGTGAATCTCAGAATTCATCTCTTAATGTTGATTAATTCCTCAAGCATTTGATCGGCTGTTGTGATAATTTTTGAAGATGCCGAATAAGCTTTCTGAGTTGAGATCAGTCCGGTAAATTCGGCTGAGAGGTCAACGGTCGAGGCTTCAAGTGTGGAGGACGCGATTCTGCCCGCTCCACCTGCGCCAGGCTGCTTAACCGAGTATGCGCCCGACTGAAGAGTAGGCTGGTAGGCATTGCCGCTCTTGGCCAACAGACCGTCGGCGTTGGGGAAAGTCGCGAGCCCGATCTGGGCGATCTTGCGGACCTGTGAATTGTCGAAGATCGCCGAGACGAATCCGTCATCGCCAATTTGTACCCCAACGATATTTCCGACAGTCGCACCGTCAGTGCTGATCGAACTGACCGTCGAGGTGTCAGCGAGCTGGGTGAGTTGGTTGAGATCAAATGTGATCGGCGAAGCCTTGATGCCAAGACTTGTTGCCCAAGCAGGTGCGGCCCCCCCAGAGGCCCCAAGTGAGATCCCCGGGGCACCACCCAACCCACCAAACAAAGTGGTATTGGTAAGATCGAGTGAGCCGTCAGGTTTGAATTTGACCAAGCCGGAACCGATTTGACCTGGACGTCCGGGGCCACTGATGTCGGTGTCGGGGACGGAATAGATTTCAGCATGCCAAGTGTTGGGAGCGCTGGAATCCTTCAGGAACGACATCGCGATTTGGTGACTGCCTCCGAGCGAATCGATAACGTTCATCGAATAGGCAAAGTCAGGTTTGGTTCCCGTGGCGGGGTCCTTGGCATAGTCGGCCATCGACTTGACTGTAGTCGGAAGGTAGGTCGCGTCTCCCACCGAGGCTGCGTTCGCGCGATTGTCGAGGTTTGCACCGACTGTGACTTTGCTTGTCTGCCTGACCGTTGCGCCTAGGTTCTTGACGTTGATCGAGCTCATCTTGCCAAGATTTGATGGGTCAGGATCGAATGTGCCGTTGGCCAGGAGAGGCCAGCCCTGCAGGTAGAGTTTGGAGTCGTTGACGAGGTAGCCATCTGCATCGACGCTGAAGGAGCCCGAGCGTGTGAAACTCCGTGGGTCCTGGGCGGTTAGGCCCGCGCCCTTGCCGGCAACAACGAAGAACCCATCACCGGAAATTCCCAGATCCGTCGCCGACGAGGCAGCCTGCAGCAATCCTTGCTGGGATACATACTGCCGATTGATGCCCTGGACACCGCCGGCCGAGTAAAGACCTTTGGCCGCTTGAGAGGTGACCACATCGGCGAAATTCACCTGATTTCGCTTGTAGGCCGTGGTGTTGACGTTGGAGATATTGTCGGAGATCGCCGCCAAGGCTGAGGAATTGGCGATCAGCCCGGAAACGCCGGCGCGCATGGCGCTGTTGATACTCATCGGTTCGTGCCTCTCATTGATCTCGGATTGATTTGCATCGTCGCTAGGCGGCCTTCGCCGCGACGACGTGTTCGGTAACGGATGTCACGGAGGTCCATGGGATTTTGGCTCCCCCGACGCTCAGCAGGGTCTTGCCGCCCGATTGCTCGACGCCTGTGACAACGCCTTTGACGAAGACAGTGGCCGGGACGGCAGTGCTCGTGCTGTCCTTAGCGGTGACTCTCATGGTGTAGGTGCCGCCGTCGGGTCGCTGGACACCCTGGAGATCGCGACCATCCCAGGTCACGCTGTGATCGCCGGCCTTGTTGTCGGAGGCCGACTCCGCGTGGACGATTTTGCCCGATGAATCGAGAATTTCGATTTTGACGTCTGCAGCGGCGCGGTCGAGATTGTAGTTCCAATTGGCCTTGCCGGCACTGAGGCCGCCCTCGGCGACATTGGCGCGAACGTCCTTGCCGATCACAGTGACAGCCTGCGAAACCCCCGAGCCGGTATTGCTGACCAACTGTTTCAGGAGATCGTTGGAGTAGAGTTGTTGTTCAACGCCGGTCATTTGCACCAGCTGTTGGGTGAACTGATTGGAATCCAGCGGTGACAAGGGATCCTGGTTTTTCAGTTGTGTGGTCAACAACTTCATGAAGGTGTCGAAGCTGGAGGCCAGTCTGGCTTTGCCGAGGGTGCCTGCGTCGGTGGCGGCGGGCGTCGCGGCGGCTGGGGTGATCGCCATGGGCTAGATCCTGATGTCTAGGCCGGCAGCACGCCGAACCTGATAAGTGCTGAGCGCTGACGCCAAAGCAGAGTCTGGAAGTCCGTTCGCCAGAGCCATCGCGGCGTCAAATGCACGTCCACGCGCGCCGTTCGGCAGGGTGGAGGGGTCTTGTGGCGAGGCGTTTTGACCGCGTCCGCCATCCCCGGCGACGTCGAAACTCAGCCCACCAGATAGGTCGAACCCGGCCTGCTCCAGCGCCCGATGCAGTTCGTCGGATCGACCGCGCATGTCGGCCGCAGCCTGCGGGTTTTCGAAGGACATGGAGGCCTTCAGTCGACCATGGGCCCCGATCTCCAGGCGCACATCGACCCGACCCAGATCAGCAGGATGTAGCTCGACGTCGAACCGCGTGGCCCGGCCCTCCAGGTTGCGGATGATATGAGCTGCGAGGTTCGTAACCGTCTCCGGGCCCGCCCGGACCGCAATTGTGGTAGATTGGGCGACACCGGCTGAGGGGGAAAATGGTGTCTGGACCGCGTCGCGACCGGCTTCTGCCAGAAGCTTGTCTGACTCTGGATTGATCGCCAGGACAATATCCTCCGGCGGGGGTTGGGCGTCGGCCAAAACTTCATTCACGACGGGGCCGACGACGGCAGGGCTCAATAGGGGGGTCGCTGAAGCCATGGATGATCCAAAGGAAGAGGATGGACCCAAGCCCGTCACGGCGATTTTGGCCGAGTTGCGGTTTCGTGCCGCAGAGTCTGCCGCAGCAATGCCGTCTGGGAGTGGTTTGAGATTGGCGAGCGGCGTCAGGGACGCCTGCTGGCTTTGAGCGAGGACCGGTGTCGAAGGGGTGACCGGTGGTGGCGCGTAGGTCACCGGGGGTGAAATCTCGCGAACCTGTGGCGCGCTACGGGGCGCTTCGGTCGAGGTGGCCAGTTGCGCCGGCAGATTAGACGTCTGCGCTGATCCCCGTGTTGGGCCGTTCGGCGCGCTGAGCGTGTCTGAGGTCGGACTGGGTCCGGTGGCGAGGCTCAGTCCAGGATCGATCTGAAGGTCTTGATGGCTGGAAATGCGCAGAGGCAAGTCGAGCTTGGGTCTTGATGATACAACCTCGTCTGGATTGCCGGGGACCAGGATCGGCTGATCTGGCCTCGTGGGGAGCGTAATCTGCAGGGAAGTCAGCAGTAATGCGTCGGGAGTCGAAGCGACGCTGCCTACCGCAGTTTCGATGGCGGCATCCTTTGGAGAGCGGCCAGGCTCCGGAGCCACCCTGAGATCGTCGTCTCCCGATGCATCGGGCCCGATGGGTTGTCCCGAGCTCGACTGGGCTTTGGCGATCGGCCCCACTGTGGGATTTGCTGGGGCCTCAGTCGGAGTCGTGTCCTGGACCTTGAATAGCGCGGCCAACAAAGCTTCGAACCCGACAAGCGGCCCCTTGGCGGCGGCACCCGTCGTCGGCAAGCCAAGCGGCTTGGCACCGGGCGACGTCGGAGCGGCTTGTTGCGTGGCGATGGGTAGGCCAGCGTCCATGGGATTCCCAAGCAATCGACCGACTGGTCGATCTGGTGGCGGGAGCGCCTGCTGCGCCGGGTCCATTCGAAACCTGCCTCGCAAGCCCCGCGCCATACTTCAAAAAAGGACATAAATAATTGTAAAATAACGAGAAAGATAAAACATGATGCGAGCAAGGTGATTGGGTCGCGGCTGTTTTTGCCGATCAAGTCTGGTCAGATAGGTCGGTCCTGCCGCCCGTTGCCGGTCTCAGGTTTTCAGCTGGCATCGGTCTTGCGCCCCTATTCCAGACAGCGTGCGGCACACCCGTGCTTCGTTCTGAAATTGTTGAGTTTTTTCGACACCCTCGCGCGGGCGTTCCTCAGATGTCTCGGCAGAATTCGCCGGGTCCGCGCAAGGCTTGCCGATAGGAGCACGAATTCATGTCTCTAAATATCGCCTTGAAGAGCGCGACCTCGGGACTGTTCGCCGCCCAGGCCGCGCTGCGAACGGCGTCGGACAATATCGCCAACGTCAACACGCCCGGCTATGTGCGTAAGGTCACCAACCAGCAACAGTTGGTGGCTAACGGCATGGGCCAAGGGGTCCGGGTTAGCGGCGTTCAGCGTGTCACCGACCAATATCTGCAGCTCGCCGGCATGAGCGCCAATTCCGAGGCCAGCCGTTGGGGCGTGATGGCGCAGTATCTCGACAGTGCTCAGGGCTTGTTCGGCGACCCATCCGGCAAGGGCTTCTATTTCGGACGCTTAGACACGATCTGGTCGTCGTTTGCAGCGTCGGCCAATGATCCGTCTTCCAGCATCCTGCGGACCCAGTCGATCTCAGCGGTTCAGGATTTCCTGACCGAAACCACTCGGATCAATGATCAGATCGGCGAATTGGGTAAGACAGTTGATGCGCGAACATCCGGTGCTGTGGCCGGTGTCAACGACCTATTGCAGCAGATCCAAAAGCTGAACGCCGATATCAGCCGCGCCAAATCCACCGGGGGCGATCCGTCCGGATCGGAGAACCTACAGAGCACGTTGATCGATCAGCTGTCGGCCCAGATGAATATCCAGGTGCAGGCGCGGACCAATGGCGGTGTCACGGTGCGAACCACCGAAGGCGTCGAACTGGCCGGCGATGCGGCGGCGAAACTCAGCTTCAATCGCACGGACACGACACAAGGCTACATCGCTGTTGAGCCGCCGAGCGGCTTGGGCAATCCCCAACCGATTACTATTTCGGGAGGTGAACTTCGAGGTCTGATGGACCTCAACAATGAGGTCCTTCCCGGCATGTCGGATCAACTGGGCGAGTTTGCCAACCGGGTGACCGAGCGCATCAATGCGGCCCACAACGCATCGTCCAAGACACCACCGCCCGCGGTCTTGAAAGGGCGCGACACCGGACTCGACTTGCCCACCGCCGTCGCTCATTTCAGCGGAACGAGCACCATCGCCGTCGCCGACCCAGGCGGCGTGGTTCAGCGCAAAGTGGCCATCGATTTCACGGCTCATACCATGAGTGTCAATGGTGGCGGCCCGAGCGCCTATACCGACGCAACATTCCTGGCGGACCTCAACACGGCGCTCGGCGGGGCGGGTAGCGCCAGTTTCAGCAATGGTGCTCTAAGCCTGAGCGCGACATCGCCCAATGGCGTGGCCATCGACGAGGGAACCTCGAACAAGGCCGGGCGCGCCTTCTCGCATTTCTTTGGCCTTAACGACATGATCCGGTCTTCGGGCATGACCAATTATGAGACCGGGCTAACCTCTACAGACCCGCACGGCTTCACGCCGGGCGACACCATGACCTTTCGCATCGCTCTGCCGAACGGCAATCCGATCCGTGATGTGACCGTGGCCGTGCCGCCCGGCGGAACCATGCAGGATATGCTCAACGCCTTGAACTCCAGCACAACCGGGGTGGGCCTATTTGGAGCCTTCAGTCTCGACGCCGACGGTCAAATGGCCTTTGCCTCGTCTGGAAGCCTGGGCGTTTCGCTCGCCGTGACCGACGACAAGACCGCGCGCGGCGCGGGTGGTCCCTCAGTCAGTCAGTTGTTCGGCCTGGGACGAATTGAACACGGCAGTCGTCCTGGACGCTTCCGGTTGGACGCCGCTATCGCAGCCGACCCGATGAAGATGTCCTTGAACAAACTGGACCTCAGTGTGGCGGCGGGCAGACCTGCGATTCGCCCCGGGGACGGCGCGGGGGCGCTTGCCATTGCGACGGCCGGAAACGCCCTGACCGGATTTGATGCCGCCGGAGAGCTGGGCAAGGTCACGATGTCGGTCTCGCGTTATGCCTCAGAGTTTGGCGGTTCGGTTGGGCGCCGGGCTGAGGCAGCCACCACCCAGATGAAGGCCGCAGATGCGGTGTCATCTGAGGCCACAGCGCGTCGCCAATCCGTCGAAGGTGTGAACCTTGACGAGGAACTGGTGCGCCTAACCACCTATCAACAGGCGTTCAACGCCTCGGCTCGCATGATCCAGGCGACCAAGGAATTGTTTGACGTCTTGACCAATATGATCTGAGGACCGGAGCCATGAATCGCGTCTCTACCAGCGGAAATTACAGCACGATCCTGACCAATCTGATCAGTGCGCAACAGCGGCAGGCGGATGCCGGTCGACAGGTCTCGACCGGCAAGAACGGCACCAATCTCAAAGACTATGCCCACAATGCCGAGATGCTGACGGCGATGAACACCATAGATGCGCGGATCACCTCCCATCTCGAACAAAACAAGGCGATTTCTGCGAAATTGGAAACCCAAGACTTCGCGCTCAGCCAAATCAGCGATGCCGCCGGCAAGACACGCCAAGCCATTGCCGATGCCCTGGCGACAGACCGTGCCGATACCTTGATGCAGGAACTCTCATCTCAGTTCGCCAATGTGGTGGGTGGCCTAAATTCTGCCTACGGGGGTAAGTATCTCTTCGCTGGCGGGCAGATCGATACCCCGCCTATGTCTGCGACCAAGCTGAGCGACCTAACGGCTCCCCTGACAGTTATTTCCGACTTCTTTCACAACGATACGCTGGTTACCCAGGCTAAGGTGGATGACTCCACCACGGTGACGACCGGCGCTTTGGCCGATCAGATGTCCACGAATTTGATGAGCGCCTTCAAGACGATGCAGGCGTTTCATGAGGCCACGCCATTTGGGGGTCAACTGACGCCCGCACAGCGCACATTCCTGGAAACCCAACTTGCGGCCTGGGTGCCCATCCATGAGAGTTCGGTGAATGACACCGCCCGCAACGGCATCGTGCGGGCCCGCGTTGAAGGGGTGAAAGCCGACCTGGATAACCGCCAGATTAGCATTGCCGGGTTGATCGGTGACGTGGCCGATGCTGACATGGCCAAGGCGGCGACAAACCTGACCCAGGCCCAGCAGGCGGTTCAAGCTGCGTCCCAGGTGTTCATAAACCTGCGTGACACCTCGCTGCTGAACTTCCTGAGATAGGCCGCCCTCGCAAAGCGACACGCAATTCGCTAAATAGCGGCTATGGACGCCACATTCACCGATACTGCTGTCGCCGCCGCGCAAGATGCTGTGGGTTTGCCTGTGGGCAGCCGCGTGGTCGCAGCGATGTCTGGCGGAGTGGATTCCACGGTGACAGCCGCCTTGTTGGCCAGGGCCGGATATGAAGTCGTGGGGGTGACGCTGCAGCTCTATGACCACGGCGCGGCGATCCAGAAGAAGGGCGCTTGCTGCGCGGGACAAGATATTCACGATGCCCGGTCGGCGGCTAACGCTATCGGCATTCCTCACTATGTACTTGATTATGAAAGTCGATTTAGGGATCAGGTGATCGAGGAGTTTGCCGACGCCTATCTGCGCGGCGAAACGCCGGTGCCGTGTATCCGTTGTAACCAGACGGTGAAGTTCCGCGATCTGCTGGATGTGGCGCGCGACCTTGGCGCGGCAGCGATGGCCACGGGACACTATGTAAGACGAGAGATTGGCCCCTCAGGGCCGGAGTTGCGGCGGGCGGCGGACGCAGCGCGAGATCAGAGCTATTTCCTGTTCGCCACTACGGCCAAGCAATTGGAATATTTGCGATTTCCGCTGGGTGGTTTGCCCAAGCCTGAGGTGCGTCGCGCGGCGACAGAACTGGGGCTGGCCATTGCTGACAAGCCCGACAGCCAGGACATCTGCTTCGTGCCGGAGGGCCGCTACACCACGGTGATCGACCGCCTGCGTCCGCAGGGTGCAGTGCCGGGGGAGATCGTGCACTTGGATGGGCGAGTGCTGGGGCGGCATGAGGGTGTGACGCGGTATACGGTGGGGCAGAGGCGGGGTTTGAACGTGGCCGTGGGTGACCCCCTGTTTGTGGTCAAGATCGACGCTGAGCGTCGCCAAGTGATCGTGGGACCACGTGAGGCTTTGCTGACCAATGGCGTCGTGCTGAAAGAGACAAATTGGCTAGGTGATCAAGCCAGCATGGCCGACGCAGTGGGCTTGCCAGTGCTGGCGCGGGTGCGCTCGACGGCGGAGCCTGTAGCCGGTCGCCTTGCTCTAGATGGTGGCACGGTGAGTGTCACTTTCGATGACCCTGAGCACGGCGTCTCGCCGGGCCAGGCGTGTGTCCTCTATGCCGCTGATGCGCCGGACCGGGTGCTGGGCGGCGGTTTTATTGCCAAAACGATCGGAGGCCTTTGATGAGCGATCCTGTGGTCATTGCGTCCTATGCCCGCACGCCAATGGGTGGGTTCCAGGGGGTGTTCGCCCCGGTCAAGGCAACCGAGCTGGGGGCTGCCGCAGTGCGGGCCGCCGTCGAGCGGGCGGGTCTCAAGCCCGAGGATGCCGACCAGATCATTATGGGCTGCGTCTTGCCGGGCGGGCTGGGTCAGGCACCGGCGCGGCAGGCGGGGTTGGGTGCCGGACTTGCGAGATCTGTCGAGGCGACCACCGTTAACAAGATGTGCGGATCGGGCATGCAGGCTGCGATCATGGCCCACGACACCCTGGCTGCCGGTTCGGCCGATGTGATCATCGCCGGCGGGATGGAGAGCATGACCAATGCGCCCTACCTGATGACCAAGCATCGAGCCGGGGCGCGGATCGGCCACGATACCCTGTCGGACTCCATGTATCTCGACGGCTTGGAGGATGCCTATGAGCCGGGGCGGTTGATGGGATCGTTCGCCGAAGAGACCGCCAAGTCCTACCAATTCACCCGGGCCGATATGGACGCTTTCGCCATTTCGTCTCTGACCCGTGCCCGGGCCGCGACGCAGAACGGCGCGTTCGCACGCGAGATCGTGCCGTTTGAAGTGTTGACCCGTAAGGGCGCGATGCTGATCACTCAGGACGAACAGCCGATGAAAGCTGACCTCGACAAGATACCCACCCTCAAGCCCGCCTTCGCCAAGGACGGCGGGATCACGGCGGCCAATGCTTCGTCGATCTCCGACGGTGCGGCGGCCCTGGTGATGACCCGCGCCTCGGTGGCAGCGCGGCTGGGCCTGACCGTGGTGGCCCGCGTCGTGGCCCATGCCGGTCACGCCCAAGAGCCGGGGCAGTTCGCGACGGCTCCCGTGCCGGCGATCCAGAAGGTCCTGAAACGGGCAGGCTGGTCGGTGGCCGATGTGGACTTGTTCGAGGTCAATGAGGCGTTCGCTGTGGTGGCCATGGTAGCCGAGCGGGAATTGGGCATTTCCCGCGACAAGCTCAATGTAAACGGTGGGGCCTGCGCCCTAGGCCACCCGATCGGGGCTAGCGGTACGCGAATCTTAGCGACCTTGCTCTCAGCCTTAGAAGCCCACGGCGGGAAGCGCGGCGTGGCGAGCCTGTGCATCGGCGGCGGCGAGGCGACGGCCATGGCGGTGGAGTTAGTCTAGGATCGCCCCTACTGACATCCCCTGACACAGCCTCCCTCTAGCGTCGCAAGCTCAACACTCCTAGGTTTGCGACATGGCCTCTGCCCCGATCCCCTTGCCCGGCGTTTCCGACATGTCGGGCGCGTTCGACTACAACGAGTCCGCCGCACCGATGCTGTGGGCACCGCATCGTCCTGCCCGGCCGTCGAAGTCGGAGGGCGGCCGCGCCTTCAAGCTGGTTAGCGAGTACGAGCCGGCCGGTGACCAGCCCACCGCCATCGCCGACCTCGTCGCGGGTCTGGCGGGCCAAGAGCGCAACCAAGTCCTGCTCGGCGTCACCGGCTCGGGCAAGACCTTCACCATGGCCAAGGTCATTGAGCAAACCCAGCGTCCAGCCCTGATCCTGGCCCCCAACAAGACGCTGGCCGCGCAGCTCTATAGCGAATTCAAAAGCTTCTTCCCCGAGAACGCCGTCGAGTTCTTCGTTTCGTATTACGACTACTACCAGCCGGAAGCCTATGTCCCGCGCACTGACACCTACATAGAAAAAGACTCATCCATCAACGAACAGATCGACCGGATGCGCCACTCGGCCACGCGGGCGATCCTGGAACGCGACGACGTCATCGTGGTGGCCAGCGTCTCCTGCATCTACGGCATCGGTTCGGTGGAGACCTATTCCACCATTACCATCGAACTCAAGGTCGGCGAGAAGGTGGACGACAAGAAGCTGATCGCCGACCTGGTGGCCCTGCAGTTCAAGCGCAACGACGCCAGCTTCGAGCGCGGCGCCTTCCGCCGGCGCGGCGACACATCGAGATCTTCCCCGCCCACTACGAGGACCGCGCTTGGCGCGTCAGCCTGTTCGGCGACGAGATCGAGGCCATCGTCGAGTTCGACCCGCTCACCGGCCGCAAGACCGCCGACCTGCCCAGCATCAAGCTCTACGCCAACAGCCACCACGTGACCCCGCGCCCGACGCTCCACCAGGCCATGATCTCCATCAAGGCCGAGCTGAAGGAGCGCCTCGACTGGATG
>JANLPK010000188.1:0-3180 GCA_031367205.1 Alphaproteobacteria bacterium | reverse complement strand
GAACTGGCGGCGTTCCTGGGCGTAGGAGAGCGCGACATCTAGGGCAGCTTGGCCAACGCCGATGGCCCGGGCGGCGGTCTGGATGCGGGCGCTCTCGAAGGTGGCCATCAGTTGGGCGAAGCCCTGGCCGGTCTGGCCGCCCAGCAAGTTGGCGTTCGCGACCTCAAAGCCGTCAAAGGCCAGCTCGTATTCCTTCATGCCGCGGTAGCCGATGACGGCGATTTCGGAGCCGCTCATGCCCTGTGCAGGGAAGGGATCTGCCACGGTTCCACGCGGCTTTTCCGCCAGGAACATGGAGAGGCCGCGATGGTCTTTGGAGTCCGGGTCTGTGCGAACCAGCAGGGTCATGACATCGGCGCGTGCGGCGTGGGTGATCCAGGTCTTGGCCCCGGTGACCCGCCAGGTGTCGCCAGCCAAGGTCGCGCGCGTCTGGAGCGACCCCAGGTCGGAGCCTGAGGTCGGCTCGGTGAAGACGGCGGTGGGGATGATCTCGCCGCTGGCGATCTTGGTGAGGAAGCGGGCCTTCTGGTCTGGCGTGCCGTGAGCCAGGATCAGTTCGGCGGCGATCTCGCTGCGGGTGCCCAGCGACCCGGTGCCGATGCAGCCGCGCGACAGGGCCTCGGAGACCACGCACATGGCGGTCTTGCCCAGGCCTGATCCGCCATAGGCTTCGGGCATGGTGAGGCCGAAGACGCCGAGGTCGGCCAAGTCCTGCAGTAACTCCAGCGGGATCAGTTCGTCGCGCAGGTGCCAGCCATGAGCGAAAGGGGTGATCTTGGCCGCAGCGAAGGCGGTGAATTGGGCGGCGATCTGATCAAGGGTCTCGTCCAGACCGCTGGCCTCCAGGGCCGGCTTGCCCTGGGCCAGGGCAAGCAGTTCGACGATCCGGGTCTTGACCGCCTGGGTCGCGCCGGGCCGGAAGTCGGCGATGAGGGGCTGGAGATTGGCGGCATCGACGCCCAGGTCGGCGGGGCGGAACATCTCTCCCTGGTTCATGGGGATGCCACCCGCCAGTTGGCTGAGATATTCGAAGGCCAGGAGTTGAGCGGGCAGTGCCTCGGCCTCACCGAGTTTGCCTTGGGTCGCGAGGGCCTGCGCCCAAGCGGCGGTTTGGTTGAGGGTTTCGCCATAGGCTGCGGCCCAGGCCAAGCCGTGAGCGATGTGTTGTTCGGCGTCCAGAGCGACGCGGTCCAGGCGTCCGTCGCGGCTGACCCTGGTTGCCACGGCGGTCTTGAGTTCAGCGACCAGGGACTGCGCTTGCTGTGCAGCGCCGCGCAGGTGAGTGACGAGGTCTGGAAGGATCAGCATGACGAGACGACTACAGGGAAGCTTGCCGGACGTCACCTAGGTGGATAGGTCAGTGGACACATCAGGGAGATTTCCATGCTCGTCGTCCACCACCTCAACAACTCGCGCTCGCAGCGCATTCTCTGGCTCCTCGAAGAGTTGGGTGCGCCCTACGAGATCAAGAATTACGCCCGCGATGCCGTAACCAATCTGGCTCCGCCGGAGCTGATAGCCGTTCATCCGCTCGGCAAGTCTCCGGTGATCACCGACAACGGCGTCACCATCATCGAGTCCGGCGCGATCATCGACTATATCGTGCGCCATCAGGGCGGTGGAAAGCTGGCCCCCAAGCCCGGCACGCCCGAGCACGAGACTTATCTGCAATGGCTGCACTACGCCGAGGGCTCGGCCATGCTGCCCTTGATGCTCAACATGTATGTGATGCGTTTGGGTGAGGCGGGCGCGGGCCTGCATCCGCGCATCCAAAGCGAGATCGCCAATCACCTTGGCTATGTGGAGAAATCCCTGGCCGGGAAGGATTATCTGCTGGGCGAATTTTCGGCCGCCGACGCCCAGAGGAGTTTTGTGGGCGAGGTGATGAACGCCTTTGGTCTGGGTGCGCAGTATCCCAACATCGCCGCCTGGGTGAAGCGGTTCCAGGACCGTCCGGCGTATCGGACGGCTCTGGCCAAGGGCGGGACCTATAATATGGGTCCGAGGGATTAGACCAAAAGCGTGTCATCCCGGAACGCCGCGATAGCGGCGTGTCCGGGACCCAGACGCGCGGGGTGGGCAGGATAGATCGGTGCTTCTGGGTCCCGGTCTTCGACTGCGTCGAAACCGGGATGACACCGAGCGTTTACCGACCCCAGGGGTCGTCTTCGACGCCGTCTAGGAAATCGAACACGGCCGCCTTGGTTAGGCCGTGCGGGATGGCGTTGAAGTGGTCGCAACCGGGTAGGACCTTGGCCTGGCCATAGGGGAAGACGGTGGCCAGAGCCTCGACGTCGCCAGCCAGTTCGTCGCGTTGGCCAGTGACCACCAGGACCGGCATTTGCAGGGTGCCAAGTTCGGCCACATCCCATGGCGGGTTCTTGACGCCGGACGCGGCAGCCAGGGCGGCGAGATCCTCTCCCTGTTCGTCGGCGAATTGGCGGAAGCTCTTCAGCATGGGCTCGGTGATGCTGGCTGGGTCAACGGCCAGCATGGCGTCAGCCATAGGGTTGCCGGGCGGTGCCGCGCGCTCCTTGATCATGGTCTCACCGACGCCGCCGAGGATCAGATTATTGACCCGTCCGGGATCAGCTAAGGCCGCCGCCAACACGGTGCGCGAGCCCATGGAATAGCCGAACAGATCCACCTGCCCCAGGCCCAGATGATCGAGCAGATTGAGCAAGTCACCCGCTAGTTTGGCCCGCTCATAGGCCGAGACCTCATGGGGTTTGGCGCTCTCGCCGTGGCCGCGCTGGTCCAAGGCCACCATGCGGACGCGCCGCCGATCAAAGGCCTGATACCAGCCGGTGCGCTTCCAACCCTCATTGCGGTTTGAGGCAAAGCCGTGGACCAGGACCACGGTGCGTTCATGGCCGCCCTGGGGGACCAGATCGTCATAGGCCAAGGTCAGGCCGTCGGAGACAAAGGTCGGCATGATGTTGGCTCCGTCAGCTGCGCCAGCGCAGGATGGCAGGCTCCACCGGATTGGCAAAGGCCCGCTTCTCGCGGCGGCTGGCGGCCCATTCGCGTTTGATCTGTTGATACCATTTGGCCTGGCGGTCGGCGTCGTCAATCCAGAGCAGGGAGGGGTCGTATTTCAAGCCCTGGTTCTGCAGGTTCACCATGTCGCCGTCTTGATGCAGGAAGACCCGGATGACCCGGGCAAACCATGGCCAGAGC
>JANLPK010000148.1:0-7845 GCA_031367205.1 Alphaproteobacteria bacterium | reverse complement strand
CGCCGTGAGCTTGGCACTTTCCCGAGCCAGGTCAGCGTCAACCAGGTTGCCGACACCACCATCGATGGCGTCTTGCAGCTTGCCGATGAAGGTCAAGTGGTTGGCCAAGGCCTTGCTGCCGGAGCCCAAGGAGGCCAGCTTGGTAGAAACGCCGGTGATCGCGGTATTGACCAGAGCCAACTGCGACACACCCAGAGCCTGGGTGCCGATGGACGAGGTCGCCGTCAGACCCACGCCCGTGAGCGAAAGGTCTTGCGTCAACACTGTCATCTTGTTGGTGCCGGTTGAGTCAGCCAGGGCCTGGATCGTGGTGCCCGCCGCCTGGATCATGTTGATGCCGTTGAACGAGGCGTTGGCGATGACCTTGGTGATCTGGTCACGTAGGAAGACATAGTCGTTGTTCAGAGCCGCGCGCGAGGTGGCGTCGGTGCTGGTGTCGGACGAGGCCAGAGCCTTTTCCTTCATGGTCACCAACATGTCGGCGATGGATTCGCCGGCCGCCATGGCCACATCAACCGTGGACTGACCGCGCTGAAGGGATTCCTTCACCGCGTTCAAGGATTGAGACGTCGCACGCTGATTTTGTGCGATGGCCCAGATGCCGCCGTTGTCTTTTGCGTTGTTGACTTTGCGACCCGTGCTGATCCGCTGCTGGGTCATGCTCAGATCGTCGACGGTCTTGTTCAGGTTCTGGAGGGCAATCATGGCCCCGTAATTGGTATTGATGCTATTCGGCATACTAAGTCCCTTTTCTTAGGTCGACGGTCGCCGTTTTGGCCACCTGAGGCATTTTGCCCTGATCGATAAGAAGCAAGAGACGGGCCGGAAATATGAAACGCGGACGATCATTTATCTTATTGATAAATATCGGTTATATGTTCATTAAGCCTGTTTTCGGTGGCAAATTTTGCCGAGTGTCCAGGGGTGTCGGCAATTTCTGCCGGGCACATCATGCCGGAGTTGGGAGGCTCTCGCTTGGCGACTTGTCCAGCACATTTCGCCCACGTCGCGATGCTGCACTCAGCAGGCCTCAGCGTTAAAACTGCGCAGCGTGTAGGTCGTCACGGAGAGGCGTTTAGGCCGCTTGGCTGATACCGCGCGCCAGCCCTTGCATGATCGCACGATTGACCGCGATCAGGTCCTGAATGTCTTCTTGATTGCGAATAACTTGGCCCGTGTATTTCCCGACCCAGATCGACAAGGAAATAATTCCTGCGCGAAGACTGTCGGGAAGCCGGTTGTCGGGCGAGCCGCAATCGGTAGCGAAGGCTGCCCACATACGACGGTTCCAGTCTAGCGCGTCCATACGACCGCCGAGATCGTCGGCCGGCAACACCGAGGCCTCCAGCAGCGCGCGGGTCACCTGCGCGAACAGACGGTACTCCGTGTCTTGGCCGGTTTCGGCCCTAACCGACGTCTGTTGATACGCTTGCAGCGACATCGCTCAACCTTTGCTCTTCGTACTCAATCAATTTCCGACAAACCATAAGTGCCTTATAGTATTCTTTCTCCATGCAATACTTTGACACAGAGACGCAGTCTGAGAGTATTTCCGGATTACGGATCACACCCATGAATTCATTCAGTCTCTGAACAAATTCGTCATAATATTTCGGGGCCTGATACTCATCAAGATACATCATCATGACGGGCAGATAGATGCGCCGTGCCGGAGTCGTTGCCTCCTCCGTCTGCATGATGTCTTTTTCCCGCAGGACCGATGCTTTGTTTTGCAGGATCAAAACGCCGCGCCGGTCGCCGTTTTGGACAACGGCACCGTTAAGAACGAACTTCTCGCCGGGCTTTAGCGACAACTTGAGCGGCAATGCCGTTTCTCCCTGACATCCACGAACGCTTCGCGAACGGTCCAGAATCAGGTCTCTCTCCGGAGGGCGAGGGACACCGAGTGATGATCGTCACAGTTAACTGCGGGGAGTTAACGCGAGCTTGCACTGGGTGTGACGGACTGTCGCGGGTGACAATCTGCAACGCTCAATGCGCACTGGCCAATAGGATGGGGCCGACTGATGGCCAGGGAGTTTGAAAACAGGGTGAAGCAAGCACCGACGCCACCGACTCTCCCCCCGCCGCAGCGGACCCAATACTTGGCGTCCTCGGCGCAGTTCTCGGCGGGTGTTTCCGGCGAGAGCGCCTCTATCGCGGCCCTCGACAAATTACGCGCAACCGCCGCCGGTTTGAAGGCCTCCGTGATCCAGCCTCTGCTCGATCGCGCCCTGGCTGCGATCATCCGGGCCGATGTCCAAGAGGGTGCCAAACTTGCCCTCCAAGCCTTGGAATTGGACGAGAAGTCCGGCGTTGCCTGGTACACCCTAGCCCTTGCCCGAGAGCAAGGCGGCGACTTCGCCGGGTCCATCACCTGTTATGAGGCGGCCCTGAGCCTTCTGCCCGATCACGGGGAAATTGCCAATAATCTCGGACGGTTAGCCTTCCGATTGGGACAGTTTGATGTCGCCGAGAAGCTGTTTCGCCACTTCCTCGCCCGCTACCCCAACAATCCGGACGGGGCGAATAACCTGGCTTGCGCCCTGCGTTCGCAACGGAAATTCGATGAAGCTGTCGGTGTTCTGAAAGACGCCCTGACCGCCGACCCTGGCCAAGCTATTGTCTGGAATACCTTGGGCACAGTGCTGGCCGAGCAAGGCGACTCGGTCAATGCGGCGGTGTTCTTCGAAGAGGCTATTCGGCTCAATCCGGGCCTCGCCACAGCCCGCTACAACCGCGGAAATATGCGGCTGGTCTTGGGGGACGCACAAGGGGCCCTCACCGACTGTGAATCGGCCCTGGCCCAGACGCGGGTGTTGGATGAACGGGCCATGATGCGACTGGCCCGTAGCACGATCCTGATCAATGTCGGCCGGGTCGGTGACGGCTGGGACGAGTATGAAGCCCGCCTAGACCCTCACTTTTCCGGCGTCACCCAGTTTCTAATAGATCGCCCAAACTGGGCACCAGGAGCCGATCTGCACGGCAAGTTCCTGCTCCTCTACGGCGAACAAGGCCTCGGCGACGAAGTCCTGTTCGCCAACACTCTGCCGGATATCTTGGCCGACCTTGGTCCCACGGGGCGTCTAGCCCTAGCGGTTGAGCCGCGCCTTGTCGGGCTCTTCCAGCGCGCTTTTCCCGGTGTTCAAGTCGGGGGCCATGCCACCTATGATGTCGAAGGTCGAACCGTGCGCACCGCGCCGTTCCTGCATAAGGATCTCGCGAGGGTCGACCTCTGGGCACCGCTGGCCTCCATGCTTCGGCAATACCGTCGCAAGGTCGAGGATTTTCCAAATCGACACAGCTTTCTCGCCGCCGACCCCCAGCGAGTCGCCCATTGGCAGGAGCGGTTGGCGAACGCACCGGCTGGCCGCAAAGTCGGATTACTCTGGAAAAGCGCCGTCACCGACAGCGGCCGCCACCGCTTCTTTTCGGCGTTTGAAGACTGGGAGCCTGTGCTCAAGACCCCAGGCATCACCTTCGTCAATCTGCAGTACGGCGATTGCGCCGCCGAGCTTGAGCACGCCCGCAGCCGGCTCGGCATCGATATCTGGTCCCCGCCCGGCATCGACCTGAAACAAGACCTCGATGATGTCGCCGCCCTTTCCTGCGCGCTCGATCTGGTCATCGGGTTCTCCAACGCCACCTTCAACATCGCCGCGGCCTGCGGTGTGCCTGCCTGGTTGATATCTGCGCCCGGGGCCTGGCCCCGCTTGGGCACCACGCGGTACCCTTGGTATCCGCAAACTCAGGTCTTCTTGCCGCCGGGATTTGCGCAGTGGGGTGCGGTCATGGAAGACGTTGCCCAATCCCTGGCCGAATTCGCCAAAATCCGCGTTTAGACCCCCTGATTTTCGGTCGAAATCAAAACAAGCGTTTAACTGGCTTGAATGTCCCGCCTCACCCGGTAGTCTGCCGACAATTGAAACAAATGTTCGAGCGAGGCCATCTGCGCCGCGCACGCCCCAAGGAGTCCATATGAGCCAGCGTTTTCAAGGCACTGACAAATACATCGCCACAGAAGATCTGAAAGTGGCCGTCAATGCCGCGATCGCGCTTGAGCGACCTCTGCTCATCAAGGGTGAGCCCGGCACCGGCAAGACCGTTCTGGCCTATGAAGTCGCCGAGGCGCTGGGTGCCGAACTCATCACCTGGCACATCAAATCCACCACCAAGGCCCATCAGGGCCTCTACGAATATGATGCCGTCACCCGCCTGCGCGACAGCCAACTGGGCGAAGAGCGGGTCAAGGATGTCCGCAATTACATCAAAAAGGGCAAGCTCTGGGAGGCGTTCACCGCCGACAAACGCCCCGTGCTGCTGATCGACGAGATCGACAAGGCCGACATCGAATTCCCCAACGACCTGCTGCAAGAGCTCGATCGGATGGAATTCTACGTCTACGAGACCAACGAAACCATCAAGGCGATCGTCCGCCCGGTGGTGATCATCACCTCCAACAATGAGAAGGAATTGCCCGACGCCTTCCTGCGTCGCTGCTTCTTCCACTATATCAAGTTCCCGGAGGCCGAGACGATGAACGAGATCGTCGACGTCCACTTCCCCGGCATCAAGCAAAAGCTGGTCGCCGAGGCCCTGCGCATCTTCTACGACATGCGCAAGGTTCCGGGCCTGAAGAAGAAACCCTCCACCTCCGAACTGCTGGATTGGCTGAAGCTGCTGATGGTCGAAGACATCGACGATGAGATGCTGAAAGAGCGCGATCCCACCAAGCTCATCCCGCCACTGCATGGTGCCTTGCTGAAGAACGAGCAGGACGTCCATCTGTTCGAACGTCTCGCTTTCCTAGCGCGGCGTGAGGGTGCGGGCTCGCGTCCGGGCCAATAGGCTTACCGCGAATTCACTCGACCTTTTCTTCGGCCCGCTCCAGTTTCAAGAGCGAACGGGTCGGAGATACGAGGCGATGAAACTTCTTTTTAGCTCAGCGACAGCCGTGCTTGCTGTCGCCCTTGTCGGGTGCGGATCGTCTGCTAAGAACGCAGCGATCACGACAGGCCGCCTGGATTGCCCCACCGATCAGGGTCAGCTGACGCGAGTCAGCGCCGCCCCGGACGGCAAGTCGTGCCTCTACAAAATCAACTCGGGCACCGAGGTCCAACTGCGGCTCGTTCCCCTGTTGGGCACCACGGCCGAGGTGGTGCTAGCCAAGATCGAAGGCGAGCTGAAAGCTGAAACACAAACCGCGACGAAACCCCCGGCACCAGGTGATGCCCCGTCCAACCAATCAGCCGCAGATGCCGCCCGGGCATTGTCTCAGGCCCAGGATGACACCGCCGGCGATGAGACCTCCGGCGACAAATCCGACGCCGCAGAGGATTGGGACGCCAATTCCATCGAAGCCAAGGTCAACGCAAAGCTCCGCGAGAAGGGCATAGACTCTTCCGAACACCCGGGTGGCGATCAGACCCAGGTCGACCTTCCCGGCATCCACATCAACGCCGGCGACGATGGGGCCACTGTTCGGGTTGGTCCAATCCACGTCGATGCCAATGGTGACACCGCTACGGTTCGCAGCTTCGAAGCCGTGCGTATGCGTGGCGAGGCTTTCTCCACCAAACAGCGAGGCCTAAGAGCCATGCTGGTCTATGCCGGCGACGCCCTTGGAAACGGCTACAAATATGTCGGCTATGCCGCCGCCGGACTTCAGACCGGCCCCATCGTTGTGGCCACGGTAAAGTCCCGCTCAGACGGCGGCTTCCACGGCGACATCTACGGCGACATCAAGCGATTGGTCCGTCGCAACGGCGGAACCTAACTCAACGCGTCAGTGAGATAAGAACAGCGAGGGTTGCTCGGCCGCCAACAGGGTTCGCGTCGTGCCGCCAAAGATGAACTCCTGCAGGCGCGGGTGACCGTAAGCTCCAGCCACCAAGACCCCAGCGTTCAGGCGCTGCGCCGCGGCTAGGATAAGGCTCGCGGCATCTCCAGTGCCGGTCAGCATCTCGACCTCGCAGGCAATGCTCCGGGCCGCGTAGTAGGCTTGCAGCTGTTTGGGATCAAAACTCCGCGAACTGGCCTTGGGGGCCGCCAAAATCACCACGCGCGAAGCTTTCTCCAGCAACGGCATGGCCAATCGCGCCGCGCGGCTGGCTTCTTTACCGCCGTCCCAGGCCACCGCCACGACGCCTCCGGTCGCAAACCCCTCGCGGGCGATCAACACCGGTCGCTGTTCGTCGGCCACCATCTGCTGGAAGGCCTCAGCCAGGGGCCCACGACCCCGGGGCGGATCATTGGTGAACACCACCACGTCCGACAGACGGCTCTCCGCTGACAAGCCCGCCCAAACCGGCGTCTTCAACGACACAAACTGAGTCTTGGCATAGGCGCAGGCCACCACCGCGGCCTTTGCCTGCCGCTCCCCAGCCGCCGAGGCTTCTCGCAGAGATTCCAGGGCGGTCGTCTGCACCCCGCCCATAAACCCCTCACCCATCCAGGGCATCACATCGGCGACGTCAGCAGGGGTGTAGACGCAGGCCAATTCCGCGCCGAAGGGCTCTGCCAATCGCGCAGCAGCAGCGATACAATCCTTGTCACCGGCGCCTCCGGACAACGGTGCCAGTATTCTTGCCCAGCTCATTGAGATCTCCAGTGCGTATGCGTTTGGAACTCACAGGTTGTGACCACGCATTGATCTTTCACAAGTCCTGGTTCAGGTCTCAAGAAATATCGTGAAGGACCCTATTCTTGCAACGCAGGATTCGTCAGACTGTTCCGAGAGCTTGGCAACGCATGCTGTCGGGCCGACGGCTGGACCTGCTCGATCCCTCTCCGATGGATATCGAGATCGAAGACATTGCCCATGGCCTGGCCCGGGTCGCCCGCTGGAACGGTCAAACCGTCGGTGAACACGCCTTCTCCGTTGCCCAGCACTCTGTCGTGGTCGAGGAAATCTGCGCCCATATCCAGCCGGAAATCGCGCCGAAATGGCGGCTGGCCGCCCTGCTCCACGATGCCTCAGAATACGTCATCGGCGACATGATCAGCCCGTTCAAGGCGGCGCTGGGTTATGACTACAAGCTCTTTGAAGAGCGGTTGGAAAACGCCATCCACATCCGCTTTGGCCTGCCCGCCAAGACGCCTCTGACCATCAAGAAGCTGATCAAAACCGCCGACCGAGCCTGCGCCTTCTTCGAGGCTGTCCAGCTGGCAGGTTTCAGTCACGCCGAGTCCCTGGAATTCTTCGGCGCACCGCCGCCCGGTTATAGACTAAGGATCGACCTACTGCCGCCGAGCCTTGCCCAGGCGCGCTATCTCCAGCGCTATCATATACTCTCTGAGGCCGCCGGTTTCGCCACCTCTGACCAAGCCTACGATACGGAATAATCGTGACCTTCATCGTCTGTGGAATAGCCGAAGTTCCTGCCCTGATCGCGCGGCATAAGCCTTCGCATCTGGTCACCTTGCTCGACCCCGCCTCCATGATCGCCACGCCCCAGGGTCTCACCGCCGGCCGCCATCTCAAACTCGGCATCAATGACATCGCCGAGCCGATGGAAGGTATGATACCGCCCGACGAAAACGCCGTCCTGCAGCTCCTGGCCTTCAGCAAGACCTGGGACGAATCCGCCCCGATGCTCATCCACTGTTGGGCCGGGATCAGCCGCTCCACCGCCAGCGCCTTCACCTTGGCCTGCGAGCGCAACCCGCAAGCCAGCGAAACGGCGATCGCGCTCGCCATGCGCCAAGTCGCTCCCCACGCCTCGCCCAATCGTCGCATCGTCGCGCTGGCCGATGACATGTTGGGCCGCCGTGGGCGCATGGTCGATGCGGTCGCCGCCATGGGATTGTCCGACTGGGAACGTGCCCGCGCTTTCCATTTTC
>JANLPK010000125.1:0-3702 GCA_031367205.1 Alphaproteobacteria bacterium | reverse complement strand
TCTTGAAGGCGGTTGGCAGCCGCTTCACGCCGCAGGCAGCACGATCATCGGCAATGGCGAGATCTACAATTACCTCGAGCTGACCGACGAATTCGATCTCAAGGACAAGCTCTCGACCGGCGCGGATTTTGAACCGCTGTTGCACCTCTATGCCCTAGAGGGACCAGCGGCCTTTCGTCGCCTGCGCGGCATGTATGCTTTCTGCCTGGTTGGCAATGACGATCGCACCTGGCTAGTGCGCGACCCGTTTGGGATCAAGCCGCTCTATGTGCTGGAACATGAAGGCGCGGTGCTATTTGCGTCAGAGCCGCGGGCGTTTCTCAATGCCGGACTGACCCCGCGACGGATGAACGACGACGCGGCCGCCGAGCTGCTGGGCTTCAACTACGCCCTGTCTTCGATCTTCTCCGGCGTGCAGCGGCTTGAACCCGGTGAGATCGTCGAGGTGGCGGAGGGTAAGCTGGTCCGCCACGGTCACCGCTCTGCCTTGCCCACCACGCCCGCAAGGATCGACAGGACGGGATTACTGAGCCAGCTGGACACCATCCTGGAGGACAGTGTCCGGGTGCATCAGCGCTCTGACGTTCCCTACGGTCTGTTCCTGTCGGGCGGCATCGACTCGGCGGCCATTGCGACCATGATGTCTCGGCTCAACGAACGCCCGGTCACCGCCTTCACCTGCGGGTTCGATGCACTGGGGGCCAAGGACGAGCGGGCCAAAGCCGAGCGCGTCGCCAAGGCGTTGAACCTCGACTGGCGTGAAACGACCTTCGGAGAAGAGGATTTCTGGCGCATTCTGCCGCAGGTCGCCTGGGCCATGGACGACCCCACCGCAGACTATGCCACCCTGCCGACCTACAAGCTGGCAGAGGCCGCCAAGAACACACTGACCGTGGTGTTGACCGGCGAAGGCGGTGACGAGCTGTTCGGCGGCTACGGGCGGTATCGTCGTGCGCTGCGGCCCGCGTGGCTGGGCGGACGGTCAGCAGAGCCCCGCCCTGCGGACCCAGGGGTGTTGGCCCGATGGCGCGAGGCCGCCAAGCCTCCGTCGGCTCTGACCCGCCTGCAACAGGCCCAGTGGGGCGATGTCGCCACCTGGCTGCCAAACGACCTACTCCTTAAGCTGGATCGCTGCCTCATGGCCCATGGGCTGGAGGGACGGACTCCCTTCTTGGATCCTGCCATCGCCGAATTCGCCTTCACCCTGCCCGACCGGTTCAAGGTGCGGGGTCGTTACGGCAAGTGGCTGGTGCGCAAGTGGTTGGAGCGGGTCTGCCCCGCAGCAGATCCCTGGGCCCGTAAACAGGGGTTCACAGTGCCGGTGGAAGCTTGGATCGCGCCGCGTAGCGCCGAGATCGCCGCCAGAGTCGCAAGGGTCGCAGCGGTTGCCCGGGCGCGAAGGCCTGAGCAGGTTCAGGCTGCCTTTGCTTCGGGGCAAGGCTGGCCGCTCTTGTTCTTCGCGGTCTGGTCCTTGATACATCTAGAACAGGCCACGGCACAGGACGCTCTGCACGCTGTGGTCGGGACCCTTTGATCCTCGGAGTTCGTCCATGCGTTTTGTCTTGAGCCTTGTGGCCGCCGCTTGCCTCGCCGGACCCTTGGCTGCGGCTGCCGCTGAACCGCCGCCCATGGGCGCCTCGATCCTGATGTGGAGTCCCAAGCAACAGGAAGACGGCTACAAGGCCATGGAGAAACTGACCGCCCACAAGGTGGTCAAGCGCGGAACTACGGTTTACCCGCTACCCACCGGCAAGGCGCTGCCCGCGACAACTGTGACCATCGGCGGCAAGACGATGAGCCTGGACGACTACATGACCGCCTATCGGGTCTCGGGCCTCTTGGTCATTCAGAACGGCAAGGTTCGCCTTGAGAAATATGGCCTGAACCGCAAACCCACCGACCGCTGGACCTCCTTCTCGGTGGCCAAGTCGGTGACCTCCACCCTGGTCGGCGCGGCGATCCAGGACGGCTATATCAAGAGCCTGGATGATCAGGTCACGACCTACATCCCAGAACTAAAGGGAGCCGGATACGAGGGCGTGACCGTCCGCCAACTGATCACCATGTCGTCGGGCGTGAAGTGGAACGAAGACTATACCGACATGAACTCCGACGTGGCCAAGGTCGGCCTCTCCATCCTCGAACCCGGCATCAATCCGGTGGTCAGCTATATGCGTAAGCTGCCGCGCGAGGTGGTGCCGGGCACGCGGTTCCACTATTCCACGGGCGAGACGGACCTTGTGGGGATCTTAGTCTCCAACGCGGTGGGCAAGCCCCTGTCGCAATATCTCTCTGAAAAGCTCTGGGCACCCTACGGCATGGAGCAGGACGCCATCTGGGTGGAGGATGTGGCGGGCCATGAGCGCGGCGGTTGCTGCCTCTCGATCACGCTGCGCGACTATGGCCGGATCGGCATGTTCATCCTGGGCGGCGGCAAGGCGGGTGGGAAACAGGTCGTGCCGGTGGGCTGGACCAAGGACGCCACCCGCCAGCAACTGCCGCTCAGCGCGGCCCATCCAGAGTATGGCGGCTACGGATACTTCTGGTGGATCAAGCCGGGTGGTGAACCCTATGAGGCGCTGGGCATCTTCGGCCAGTCGATCACCACGTTTCCGAAGGACAAGCTGATCATCGTGACCAATTCGGCCTGGCCGGCGGCGGATAATGACGAGTTGAACGCGGCGCATGACGCGATGGCGCAGGCGATTAGAGCGTCGGCCAAGGGACGGTGAGGTCGGCCTTCTAGAGCGTGATGTGATTTAGCGGAATCGGGATTCCCAAATCAGTGCTGATCTGATTCAGAGTCTGTACTGGTGGAGGAGGCCAGTATGGATGACAGCTCCCTATTCCATGGATCTTCGGGGACGTGCGCTGGCCTTGAAGGCTCGCGGTCAGACTAATCGGCAGGTGGCTTCGACGCTGATGATTAGTCCTTCGTGTGTCTCCAAGTGGATGAAGCGCGAGCGAGAGACGGGCTCTTTGGCTCCGGCTCAGATCGGCGGCTATAAACCTAGGGTCCTCTCAGGGGCCTGCGCGCAGTGGCTACGCGAGCGGGTGGCATCTGGGCCGGTGACGCTTCGCGGATTGACCGCGGAGTTGATCGATCGGGGTGTGAAGACCGATCCGCGTTCAGTGTGGGTCTTCCTCCACGCCGAGGGGCTGAGCTTCAAAAAAAACCGTCCTGCCCGACGAGCAGACCCGTCCTGACGTGGCGCGCCGCCGCGCGCGGTGGAAGGCCCATCAGGGGAAGATCGCGCCTAGCCGCTTGGTGTTCATCGATGAGACCTGGGTCAAGACCAACATGGCCCCCCTGCGCGGCTGGGGTCCACGAGGCCGGCGACTGAAGGCCTATGCCCCCTTCGGTCACTGGAAGACCCAGACCTTTATCGCCGCTCTGCGCCACGACCGCATCGACGCGCCCTGGGTGATTGATGGGCCGATCAACGGTGAACTCTTCAGGACCTACATCGAGAAGGTTCTGGCCCCGACCCTCTCACCTGGCGACATCGTCGTCTTGGATAACCTCGGAAGCCACAAGGGCAAGGCCGCACGCGCAGCCGTTCGAGCCAGGGGCGCGCATCTGCTCTTCCTGCCGCCCTACAGCCCCGACCTCAACCCCATCGAACAGGTCTTCGCCAAGCTCAAGCACCTCATGCGCAAAGCTCAACCCAGAACCGTCGAAGACACATGGAGAAAGGTCGG
>JANLPK010000124.1:0-10032 GCA_031367205.1 Alphaproteobacteria bacterium | reverse complement strand
GACGGCCTAATCCGAACCTTGGTGTCGCTGCACGGTGAACCCTTGGACGAGACGGCGGCGGTCTATGATCAGGCATTCACCTTGCTGGGCTTGGCAAGCCTGCATGCGGTGGATCCAGGCCATGTGGATCTGGTCAAGCTGGCAAGCCGGATGCGCAAGGGATTGGACAAGCTGCGGCATCCGGCAGGCGGGTTTCGGGAGGCCGGAACGCAACCCTTCCAGGCCAATTGCCATATGCACCTGCTGGAGGCGTCTCTGGCCTGGGAAGAGGCCGGACAAGGGTCTTGGGCTGCGTTGTCTGACGAGATTGCCGAACTGGCGTTGGGCGTCTTCATCGATCATCGCGGCGTGCTTAGCGAATTCTTTGATGCCGATTGGAACCGCGCTTCCGGGGATGATGGCCGGTTGGTGGAGCCGGGGCACCAGTTTGAGTGGGCTTGGCTATTGGATCGCTGGGGTCGGGCTCGAGGGCGGTCAGACGGCCAAATTGCGGCGCGCGCGCTCTATGAGGCCGGACGCCAGGGGTTGGACCCGGTGCGGGGTTGTGCGGTCAACGCGGTATGGGACGATTTCAGCGCCAAGGACGCCATGGCCCGGCTGTGGCCGCAGACCGAGCATGTGAAAGCGGCTCTAGCCTTGGGAGATGAGGTCGAAGCGCTGGCCGCAATCAATTGTCTGACGAGCTATTTATCGACCCCAGCTCTGGGCGCTTGGCGTGACAAGATGCGACCCGACGGGACGTTCCTGGACGAACCTGCGCCCGCGACGTCCTTCTATCATATCCTTTGCGCGTGCCGGATGTTGTTCGATGCAGCCCCACCGGGGCAAACTTGATTCACAGATAACGGCGCAGGGATTGCTCTGTGCCTCTCGCCTTTTTTGTTTTGGTTCATTAGGGAACACGGGTTGACGGACGGCTTGATCGTCCAGCCCGGCTGGGAGCTTCAGCTAATATGTCGAAGAATTCGATTCCGGGTTTGCACCCTGCACCGACGAAGCACGCCAGGCTGATAGCTTGGGTGGAGCAGGTGGCGGCGTTGACCCAGCCTGACAACGTCTATTGGTGCGACGGCAGCGAAGCGGAATGGACCAAGCTCACCGCAGAGTTGGTTGCCGCCGGCACCCTGAAAGCCCTCAATCCCGCCAAGCGGCCTAACTCGTTCTATGCCGCTTCTGATCCTCGCGATGTGGCCCGCGTGGAGAGCCGAACCTTTATCTGTTCCAAGGACCCGCAGGATGCCGGCCCGACCAACAATTGGCTCGACCCCGTCGAGATGCGCGCTGACCTGCAAGACCTGTTTGCCGGCTGTATGCGTGGGCGAACCATGTATGTTTGTCCGTTCAGCATGGGGCCGCTGGGTTCCAAGATCAGCCAGATCGGCGTGGAAATTACTGACAGTGCCTATGTCGCTATCTCCATGCGCGTAATGACCCGGATGGGCCAAGGCGCTCTGGACCAATTGGGCGAAGACGGCTTCTTCGTTCCAGCCCTGCATTCGGTGGGCATGCCGCTGGTGGACGAGGCCAAGGATGTGGCTTGGCCCTGCAACGAAATCAAATACATCGTCCATTTTCCTGAGAGCCGGGAGATCTGGTCCTACGGCTCAGGCTATGGCGGCAATGCCTTGCTGGGCAAAAAGTGCTTTGCCCTGCGGATAGCCTCGGTGATGGCCCGAGATGAAGGCTGGTTCGCCGAGCATATGCTGATCTTGAAGCTGACCTCGCCAAAGGGGCAGGTGAAGTATATTGCCGCCGCCTTCCCCAGCGCCTGTGGCAAGACCAATATGGCGATGTTGCAGCCGACTCTGAAGGGGTGGAAGGCCGAGACCATCGGCGACGATATCTGCTGGATGCGGTTCGGCGATGACGGCCAGCTCTATGCCATTAATCCGGAGGCCGGGTTCTTCGGCGTGGCACCGGGCACCGGTGTTGAGACGAACAAGAATGCGGTGGACGCGCTCTATGCCAACAGCGTGTTTACCAATGTGGCTCTGACCTCCGACGGTGACGTCTGGTGGGAGGGGCTGACCAAGACCCCACCGGAGGGTCTGACCGACTGGAAAGGTCGTCCTTGGTCGCCACAGTCAGGCGAACCGGCTGCCCATCCCAACGCGCGCTTTACGGTACCGGCCGCCCAGTGCCCGGTGATCGCTGCGGAATGGGAAGATCCCAAGGGTGTGCCGATCTCGGCCATCCTGTTCGGCGGACGAAGAGCCAGCGCCGTGCCTCTGGTGACCGAGGCCTTTGATTGGGCGCACGGGGTGTTCCTGGCCTCCAATGTGGCCTCTGAGGGCACAGCAGCGGCGGAGAACGCCATTGGAGAGCTTCGCCGCGATCCCTTCGCCATGCTGCCGTTCTGCGGCTACAATATGGGCGATTACTTCAGCCATTGGTTGGACATGGGGGCCAAGGCCGATGCGGCTAAGCTGCCACGCATCTATTTCGTCAATTGGTTCCGCAAGGGGGCTGACGGCAAGTTCGTCTGGCCGGGCTACGGCGAGAACAGCCGCGTCCTGAAGTGGATCGTTGAACGCCTGGAAGGCGAAGCTGAGGCCCAAGACACGCCAATCGGCCGCTTGCCGACGGCCGCCAGCCTGGATACGGCGGGCCTTGGATTGTCAGAGGCGCAGTTGGGCCTGTTGCTCAGTGTCGACACCAAGGTTTGGCGGGAAGAGGCGGCCCTAATCCCGGCGGCCTACGAGAAATTTGGTGAGCGTATGCCCAAAGCGCTGTGGGATCAGCACTCAGCCCTGGTCAGCCGACTGACACGGGCGGGAAATCCGGCGATGATGGTTGCCGAGTAGCGCGACCGGAAAGCCACTTCCGAGCCGGTGTCTCCAGTAGCACGAGGGAAGCCGCCGCCGCCGCCGGTAGGGCCACCAGCGCGGTCAACACTATGGCATTGTTTAGGGACGAGCCTGTCAGGCCCAGACCATCAATGGCTAGGTGTGTGATCAGCAGGCTGGCGACGATATGGTGCAACATATAGATTGAGTAGGTCAGCCGGGCCGCGGGGGCGATGGCCAGCAAGAGGTGATCTGTCTTGGCTTGTCTGTCGACCGCTAGAGCTAGGGCCGCGATCACGTATAGCGTGGCGAGCAGACCTGCATTGGGCACAGACACGGTGCACAGCGCAAACATCAAGGCCATGGCCAAGCCCAGCAAGAGCTTGGGTTTGGGAATCTTGATGAGCCATGGGCTTTGAGCAAGCACTAGCCCAATCAAGAATGAAGGGATCGCGCGCACAACGCCGAAGTCATAGGTGAGATAGAGCCAGCTCTTGATCCCCCTGAAGTCGAGCAACATCGCGCTGATGAGCAAGCCGACAACAAGTGCAATGCTCGCCAATCGTTTTCGCGATAGCCACAGGAGAAGGGGCAGCGCGGCATACATGGCGATTTCCGCACTGATCGACCAACTCGGTCGATTGAAAGTCAGATGATCGGTCAACCCAAAAGCCTGCAGGAATCCGATATTGATCAGAAGATCTGAGAGGTTGAAGGCTGAGTGTCGGTGCAATGCCCGCCAAGCCAAGCCCAGAGCAATGACCCCGAGGGTAGCGTAGTGTAGGGGTGCCAACCGCGCGAGGCGGCGACGAAGGAAGTCGAAATACTGGCTCCGGTTCTGCAGGTTGCCGCCATAGAGGTCGGCCATCATGATACCGGAGATCACGAAGAACAGGTCAACCGCCATTTGCAGTTTTGGCAGGCCTGCCCGAATCCCCAACAAAGCCTCGGGCCAACTGGCGAAAGATCCATAGTGATAGACCACGACGGCAGCGGCCGAGACGACGCGCAGGACGTCTAGGGTTAGGTAGTTCTCAGACTCCGGCCGATACCAGTGGGATCGCAAGGCAGCCTCATGCTTTCAGTGGGGCGGGTTTGCTACTCCAGCCCATGGTAGTCCACAAACCAGTCTACAAACTTGCCGATGCCGACCTCGATTGACGTGGTGGGTGCATAGCCGAGCAGCTGGCGGGTATCGGATATGTCGGCCTCTGTGCGCACAACATCACCAGCCTGCATGGGCATCAGGTTTAGGATCGGCGTGCGACCTAGTTTCTGGCCCAGCACCTCGATATAACGCAGCAGCTCTTCGGGTTTGTTGGCGGCAATGTTCAGGATACGCCACGGCGCGACGCCGCTGGTTGCCGGATCCGGATTTGTCGCATTCCATCCCAGATCGACCTGAGCCGGGTGGTCGAGCGCAGCGACCACACCGCTGATGATGTCGTCGATATAGGTAAAGTCCCGCTGCATCCGACCCTGACCATAGACGTCAATGGGCTGGCCGGCTGAGATGGCCAAAGCGAACTTGTAAAGGGCCATGTCAGGCCGGGTCCAGGGCCCGTAGACCGTGAAGAAGCGCAAGCCTGTGGTTGGCACTCTGAACAGGTGAGCATAGGCGTGGGCCATGGCCTCATTGGCAAGCTTTGTCGCCGCATAGAGGCTCAAGGGATGATGAGCGCTGTCGTGGGGCGAGAAGGGCAGGGCCTCGTTCGCCCCATAGGCCGAGCTCGTAGAGGCGAAGACCAAGTGGTCGGGCTTCATGGCGCGACACCCTTCCAACACGTTGAGGAACCCCACCAGATTGGAGTCTACATAGGCGTGAGGGTGGTCAATGCCGTAGCGGACGCCGGGCTGGGCGGCCAAGTGGACGACGCCCGTGGCGCACGCCGTCGCGAAGAGCGCTGCGACTCCGTCTCGATCTGCAAGATCAAGATGGTGATGGATATAGCCGTCGCGCGCTTCCAGCCGCGCTAGGCGTGCGCGCTTGAGCGCAGGGTCGTAATAGGGTGTCAGGTTATCGACGCCTATAACCTGATCACCGCGATCCAGCAGGCGATGGGCGAGATGCGATCCGATGAAGCCGGCGGAACCGGTGACAAGAATTTTGGCCATGGTGCCTGGGCGAGCTAGGCCCTAGCCGTTGGCGACGACGCGCAGGGCCGGTGCCGCGCCGGGCTTTTCGCCGCGAATCTGGGCCACAAGGTCAAACAGCGCACGACGCACGTCGTCTACGTCGCCGCTATCGGCCAAGCCCTCAAGGTCGCGCAGATGGTTGGCGGTCACCCGTAGTGCCGATGTCGAAACCACTTCCAAAACCTTGGGGGCGCAGGGCACCGATTGCTCAGTCTCGTCCAATAAGGCTTCGGTTAGCTTCTCGCCGGGGCGCAATCCGGTGATTTCGATTTCGATGTCACGGCCTGGCGTGCGGCCTGACAGGGCAATCATCTGGCGGGCAAGATCCATAATCCGAACCGGAGCCCCCATCTCAAGCAGGAACAGGCGCGCGCTGATGGTCTCAGCATCTTCCGCGCAGGTCGCCGTGGCGTGCAGCACCAGCTGGGCGGCCTCCGGGATAGTCATGAAGAACCGGGCCATGTGTTCATGGGTCACGGTGACTGGGCCACCACGATCAATCTGCGACTTGAAGATCGGCACCACAGAGCCTGCAGATCCCAGCACATTGCCGAAACGGACCGCCGAGAACCGCGTCCCCGCACCGCTCTGCTGCGCCTGAATGACTGACTCTGCCAAACGCTTGGTCGCGCCCATGACATTAGAGGGATCGACGGCCTTGTCGGTAGAGATCAGCACCATCTGGGCGGCCCCGCAGGCGCGGGAGGCCTCTGCAACATTCCAGGTGCCGATAACGTTGGTCAGCACGCCCTCACAGGGATGATGCTCGACCATGGAGACGTGTTTCAGGGCTGCAGCGTGGAACACCAAGTCTGGGCGTTCACGTTTGAAGCAAGAGGCCACGCGAACCGCATTGCGGACGTCCACCAAGGCCGCCTTACGCGACAAACCGGGGCAGGTTTCGCCGAGCTCGCGATCAATCTCGAAGAGGGAGGTCTCGGAGAAGTCCAACAAGGTGATGTGAGCGGCCTCAAAGGCGGCCACTTGGCGCGATAGCTCGGCGCCAATGGACCCGCCGGCCCCTGTGATCAACACTCGACGTCCCTGGACCAGGGCGCGCACAGCGGCGCGATCAAGCTCAATGGGCTCGCGGGCCAGAAGTTCCTCAACGCTGATTTCGCGCATCGGCAACAGGGCCATGCCGTCGTGCTGCGACAGTTCGACGATGGAGGGCAGGCGAAGCAGGCGGATGCCGTCGTTCTTCAGCAAGCCCAATTGATCGGCAGTCAGACCCTTCAAGCGTCCCGGTTCGTCCAAGAATAAGATTGCGCGGGGATAACGGTTCCAACGCCGCAGATCGGCCAGGGCCGCGTCCAGTTTGACGATGGATTCAATAATGCAGACGCCGCGCACCTGTTGACCGACTTCGCGCGCGTCCGGCCCGACGATGCCGACTGGGGTCCAGGCGTGATCATGGCGCCGTGCGACATCACGCAAATAGGTGTCGGCCAGCGCCGTAGGGCCGATCAACAAGAGGGACGGTGCCTGGGGCGTGCGGTCCTGAATGGACTTCAATGGCGCGAAGCTATCGAGTGCATGCTCATGCAGGGCCCGGCGAATAATCCGCGCGCCCATGCTGCCGATCATTTGGAGTAAGGGTGCCATGGCCAGCACCGAACGGGTCAGGCTGCTGGCGCGGTCGATGACGAACACGGCCAATAAGAATGCCGACGCAGTCAGAATCGCGGTTCTAGCCAGGACCAGAGCGTCAGGAATGGAAACGTAGCGCCACGGTGACAACTCGCGCCGGAACATTGACGAGAAGCCCGCAGCCAAGGCCGCGTAGATCGCCAGAAGCTGAATTAGGTTGAGGCTACTGACGGCGCTGGGCTCCATACCCAGGGCGCGGGTGGAGGCCAAGAGATAGGCGGCGAGAAAGGCCAATCCGGCAATAAAAGTGTCGGCGGCAACGGTCTGGGCCCGGTTGGCCATCTGCTCCATGAATCGCGCTCCGCTCGGGTCGTCTAACGCCGCAACATAGTCGCGTGAACGCGACCGTCCAATGAAACTCCGAACCAAGCGTTTGGCTCCCTAACTGGACCCAATTAAAACGCGCCTGACTCAAGATTCCGACGCCACGACACATAAGGGATCAGAAACTGCTTCGCGCAAATAGAAAAGCCGCCCTCTGCTAAGAAGGCGGCTATCCTAAAACGACTGTGGTGGAAAGGACTTAGAAGGTAGCTTTTACGCCAAGGACCACGCGACCGTCGTAAATCCTGCCGAAACTGTGCTCACTGGTGTCGGTATAGCGCAGATCGAAGCCGACATGGGAGGTCACGGCATAGCCGACACCGAGGTTCCAGGTGTTGTAATCCAAGTTGCCGACAACGCTTTGGTGGCCCAAGGCTCCGGAGAAAGACACCTTATCATTTACCGGCACCGCGCCGTTGACTTCGAAGTAGGTGGCCTCCCCGGTTTCGCCGAAAAATTCCGGGGAATAGTAGACGGCTGCCCCGAGCGTGGCTTTGCCTGCTGGGATTGAGCCAGCGACTTTGGCTTCCCAATAGGCTTCGTCTGGGCCTGAAGGCTTGTTGGCGTAACCGTAATAGATGATGCCAAGGTCCAATGCTACCGGGCCGGCCTGAGGCTTGAATCCGCCGTAGATGTCGTACTCCACGTTTGTGCTGTTGCCGAAGTCGACATTGGACAGCCAAACCCCCGCATATCCCTTGCCCATCGTGACGTCGGCACCGCCAAATATCGAAGGCCCCTGATTTGTCTGGCTGACACCGCGAAAGACATAGTCTGTGTTTGCGCCGATATTGTAGGCGACGGTTGGGCCACCCTCTTCGGCCAAGGCCGTGCCGACGACGGCACTGGAAGCGACCACGGCGAAGGCTAGAGTTCTGAGAGCATTCATATTGCTGTTATCCCCTTTTGATATCAGGCAGGGCCCGATTGCGGCCAACATCTTCACTCTCACCGTAGTCGGCAACGACCACGGTATGAGGCGGCTTGGTGACGGACCGTCTGACCCGAAAATAAGCAACAAGAGTTGCGGGCGCCTAAAAATTGGGCGGACTGAGGTCCGTCAACGCATCCCTAGGGGCGCGTAGCCGAGGTGGGAGCCAGCATCGACCAGCAGAGTCTCGCCGGTCACGTGGCGCGAGGCAGGGGAAGCCAGGAACACCGTCGCGGCGGCCACATCTTCGGCGGTAGACGCTGCGCGTAGGGGTGTGGAAGCCGCCGAGTTCTCCCGAAGCTTGGCGACCCGTTCGTCGGGCATGCCTTTGCCGAACCAGGGCGTGTCGATGAAGCCTGGGCAGATGGCATTGACTCGGATCTTTGGTGCCAAGGCACGGGCCAGGGAGATGGTCATGGTGGTGAGCGCGCCCTTGGAGGCGGCGTAGGGCACAGACGAGCCGATGCCGGTGACGCCGGCGATGGAGGCCGTATTGACCACAGCTCCGGCTTGCGGCGCGGCCTCAAGCAGGCTGCGCGCGGCCCGGACCATTTGGAAGGCCCCGATAACGTTCACCGCATAGAGATTTTGGAAGTCTTCTGCAGAGACGGCATCAAGATCGGCATGATTGGGTGCGAATTTGGTGACGCCGGCATTATTGAACAGGGCGTCGATGTGGCCATAGGGTTCCGCAGCCTGGACGATACGGCGGCAATCAGAATCTTGGGCGACATCGCCTTGGACCAGGACGGCTTCTGAACCGTGAGCCTGGACCTGACGGGCCGTCTCTTCGGCTTCATCGACGCTGCGCGCATAGTTGATGATCACGACCTTGGCACCGCGTGAGGCGGTTTCCACGGCGATGGCGCGGCCTAGCCCAGTTGAAGCGCCGGTGACGACGACCACAAAGTCTTTGAAATCCTGACCGCTCATATTTGTTCTCCGCCCGACGTGTTGGATTTTGATCACTGCTTGGGTTTTGATGCCACAAAGCATGAGCCGTGCGACAGGAATTCTCAGCGCATGGCCAGAAGATTTGCCCAACGCGCCAGGAGCGCAGCGGGAAAGCTTGCTCTATATGGCGGGCTGGGCGCGGGCAGACCGCGAAGTTACGACCGGAGACCCTTGGCCATGACGACGCTTTCCCAGACCGCGACCCGCGCGCCGCGTGACAATGGCGAAGCGCTGACCCACCTCCAGCGATTGGAGGCCGAGTCCATCCACATCATGCGTGAAGTGGCAGCTGAATCTGAGAAACCGGTGATGCTCTATTCCATCGGTAAGGATTCAGCTGTCATGCTGCATCTTGCGGCCAAGGCGTTTTATCCCTCGAAGCCGCCTTTCCCGCTGCTGCATGTGGACACGACCTGGAAGTTCAAGGCGATGTACGAAATGCGCGAGCGTATGGCAGCAGAGCTGGGCTTCGAGCTGTTGGTTCACAAGAACCCCGACGCCGTCGCCGCCAACATCAATCCGTTTGATCATGGCTCAGCCACCCATACGGACATCTGGAAAACCGAGGGATTGAAGCAGGCTCTGGATAAGTATGGCTTCGACGCCGCCTTTGGTGGCGCGCGGCGCGATGAGGAGAAATCGCGGGCCAAAGAGCGGATATTCTCGTTCCGATCAGCCCAGCACCGATGGGACCCCAAGAACCAGCGCCCCGAACTGTGGAAGCTCTACAACGCGCGCAAAAACAAGGGCGAGAGCATCCGGGTGTTTCCAATCTCCAATTGGACCGAGCTGGACATCTGGCAATATATTCATCTCGAGAAGATCCCTATTGTGCCGCTCTATTTCTCCGATGTGCGTCCGGTGGTGGAGCGAGACGGCACATTGATCATGGTCGATGACGACCGCATGCCTTTGCGCCCCGGCGAGACCCCGATGATGAAGTCAGTGCGGTTTCGGACCCTGGGTTGCTACCCTCTGACCGGGGCCGTGGAGTCGACGGCCACCACTCTGCCTGAAATTATTCAAGAGATGCTGTTGACCACGACCTCGGAGCGCCAAGGTCGGATGATTGATCACGACCAAGCCGCCTCCATGGAGAAGAAGAAGCAGGAGGGGTATTTCTGATGGCTCAATCTAAACAAATGCTCCCCTTCTGGGGGAGCTGGCGTGAAACGCCTGAGCGGGCTGCCGTGCGCAGGTCAGTGGGCTTCAACCCCCTCCACCGCTTCGCGGTCCCCCTCCCCCAGCGGG
>JANLPK010000122.1:0-1732 GCA_031367205.1 Alphaproteobacteria bacterium | reverse complement strand
TCGACCTTTTCGTAGCGGTCCGGATCGTGATTGCCGAGGAAGTCGGTGACCGGCCGGGTAAACCAGGCGTCAGCCCCCTCGGTCGTGATCAGCTCGACAATCCGCTGATTCACCGCCTCATCCACCAACGGCTGGTTGGTCTCCTTGTCGACGAACATGGCCAGCGGCGCACCCCAGGCCCGCTGACGGCTGATCAGCCAGTCGGGGCGGCTTTCCACCATAGAGCGGATGCGGTTGCGGCCGGCCTCGGGATAGAAGGCGGTGGCGGCAATGGCGCTCAGCGCTGTCTGGCGCAGGGTCTTGCCGTTGTGGATCGGCCCGTCGATGGGCTCATCCATGCGGATGAACCACTGCGGCGTATTGCGGAAAATCACCGGCGCGCCTGAGCGCCAGGAGTGAGGATAGCTATGCTCCGTCCGGCCCCGCGCCAGCAGATTGCCGGCCTCGATCAGCTTGTCCATCACGGCGGGATTGGCGGGGCCAAACTTGCCAGACTTCTTGCCCTCGGTTTCCAGAACCTTCAGGCCGGCAAACAGCGCCACGTGGGGGTAGTAGGCGCCGTCTGGGTCGACGGTCTCCGGGATGGCGCTATCGATGCCTTGGCCGTCGAGCTTGGCCTTGCTTTTCAGCCAGATCATATAGTCGTCCTGGCCGTGGCCGGGTGCCGTGTGGACAAAGCCCGTGCCCGCCTCCTCGGTCACATGATCGCCGTCCAGCATAGGCACGGCAAACCCGTAATAGGGATCAAAACTCGCCAACGGGTGAGCGCAGACCACGCCATGGGGATCGAAGGTCTCGACCCGCTTCCAGTCTGCAATCATCGCGGCCTTGGCCACATCGGCCGCCAGCTTGTCGGCGACGATCAACCGGTCCCCCGGCTTGGCCCAGGGCTCAAAGGCCAGGTCGCCCACCATGGCCTCAACCTCATAAAGGCCATAGGCGATGGTCTTGTTGTAGCTGATCGCCCGGTTGGCCGGGATGGTCCAGGGCGTGGTCGTCCAGATCACCACGCTCGCGCCCGCGTGGGCACCCGCCGTCACCGGAAACTTCACCCAAACCGTCGGGCTATTGTGGTCGTGATACTCCACCTCGGCGTCGGCCAAAGCCGTGCGTTCCACCGGGCTCCACATCACCGGCTTTGAGCCGCGATAGAGCTGCTTTGAGGTGACGAATTTCAGGAACTCGCCGACAATCGCCGCCTCGCTGGAATAGTCCATGGTCGCATAGCGATTTTCCCAATCGCCCATCACGCCCAGGCGCTTGAACCCCTCCTTTTGGACCTCGATCCAATGGGCGGCATAGGCGCGGCATTTCTCGCGGAATTCGGCCTTGCTGACCTCGTCCTTGCGCCGCCCCTGACCGCGCAGTTCTTCCTCGATCTTCCACTCGATGGGCAGGCCATGACAGTCCCAGCCGGGCACATAGTCGACGTCATAGCCCAGTGCGAAACGCGAGCGGACCACGAAGTCTTTCAGGGTCTTCTGCAGGGAGTGCCCAATATGGATCGCCCCATTGGCATAGGGCGGCCCGTCATGCAGCACGAACAGTGGCGCACCCTTGGCCTGCCGTTCAGCACGCACCGCATGATAGAGCCCCTGAGCCTCCCATTTGGCCAAGATCTCGGGCTCAAGCTTCGGCAAGCCGCCGCGCATGGGGAAAGGTGTGTCGGGAAGAAATACGGTCTCGCGGTAATCGCGCGAAGGGTGTTCGGCGTCATCAGCCATGGGGTGTT
>JANLPK010000104.1:0-5631 GCA_031367205.1 Alphaproteobacteria bacterium | reverse complement strand
CAGGGTCTTCCAGCCGGTACCGCTCAGGTCAACAATCGCTCCGGTCCCGCCGTTTAGGCCGCCAGGCAAAGCAAGAGTCGGCAATCGCTGCTCGTCCTCATCGAAATTGTAGCGAGTTGCGATCAGGCCCCAGCCGAACTTGTCACTGGGTGAACCCTTGAGGGAGACGGCCTCCATCCAATGGGTTTCCTTCAGCAGATAATGCCCATTGGAGAGGGTGCTGGCCGGGATATTGTAGTTATAACCCGCCACGTTGACCGATCCGGCATAGACGGGAACACCCGCTGCGTTGGTCATATAGGTCTGAGAAGATGCCTCATTTTCATGACCAAATCGGCCGATAGTGACTGTGGCATTGAGGTCAGGTGTGACGTCCCAAGATAGCTTCAACTTGGCATTGTCTTGGGTCTGATCTTCGAGTCCGCCCGCTCCGACAACGATGATCGGCTGACCTAAGCGGTTCAGGTCTTGGACTGCGCCACTTACCGGCGTGCCAGCCGCGCTTGGGATGGCACCGCGCAATGCAGTGCCATAGGTCAATGGCTGGCTTTCGCTCTCCAGGTGATTAAAGCTCAACCACCAAGCCACAGGCCCTCGCCGGTCACCGATCGTGAGCGCGCCGTCATAGGTGCGATAGGTCCCTTTGGTGCCGTATTGCTCAAAATCTGTGGTGGAAAATTGCGCCTTGCCGGTAGCCTCAAACTGGCTAGGCATACGGGTCGTGATCTCCATCACCGCCCCGATAGAGTTGCCGGGGTACGCCGCAGAGAACGGGCCAAATCGAGCTTCGATATGGTCGACTTCCTCAGGCGACACCATGCCCCAACGCGGCGAGCCGATGCTGTTATTGTTGGCGATCAAGGCCGAAAGCAGAATGCCGTCAGCATAGATCAAGGCTCTCGCGCTGGAGCCAACCCCAGACGTTCGGGTGGTGATCGGTGCTTGGGTGTCGCCGATATGGCGTCGGCGAACAAAAATATTGGGCAGATACTTCAACGTGTCTTCAATGGTGACGGCATTGATCGTGTCGGCGATTTCGGCCGCGTCGAGCCTGATAATCGACAAGGGTTCGCCGACTTTCCCGGCTCCGACGCCCTGAACGACGACCCCAGACAGCGTCACACCCTTGTCTTCGGGGGCGTCGGCTTCGGCGGCGAAAGTCGCGTGCGATACACTGAGGAGAGCAAGGCTCGCAGCCCCAGAGACTAGGTGTTTTACGTATGACATTTGGTAGACCCCTGGCGGGCTTGTGGCCCGCTCAATGATGTTCAGGACAGGCGCTTGGCCTGCGTGCGATGGAGGCAAATGCCGCTCGGGGGCGCGGCGTGCGGTTCGCAATGTCGTGTCAGAAGAAACGTCGCGCGTTCCGCAGAAAGTTACACGCGGACGGGCGGGCCACGGGCCGCTAGCGGCGGCGGGGCAGCAAGGCCTAGGCCTGGGGTTTGGTCGATGATCGCGGGCGGGATTAGCTCATTGTAGACGATAGTCGTCCTGTGAAGGATGTGATCGGCATCATCTGACAGATGCACCGCACTGAAATGCGCCATCGGGCACATTGAGCCGACCGGTGCCTTTTTGGGTCCGTCATGAGCGTGGTGCATGGGCCCGGGCATCGCCATGGCGTTGCCGGACATCTGGTGGTCGGCCATGGCCTGTTGACCAGGGCATGGGGCCAAAACCACTGACGCGCCTGGACCGCGCATCAGCATGAAATTGGGGGGCGAGGCCAAGAACGAGGCCATAGCGAGCGCCGTCAGCGTCAGAAAGACGCTGCGTGCAAACCTTTGGACCCTCGTTGATATCCCCCTCATATCCCCAATCTATCGCGAAAGCGTTTCAGAACAGCGCAATAATTCCAGCTTCGCCAATCGAAAGAGCGAAGGCCTCAATTGAAGGCACCCTCTCGCGCGAAGAATTCAATCCATCACCGACTCAGCTTGAATCCTAAAGCGGATCAATGCCCAATAGGCCAGCTCGGTGTCGCAATGACCGTGCAAAGAACGGGGGTTCAGTCAATGTTGCTGCGAGAGTCCATGCTGGTGCTGCTGTTCAGCGCGGCTGGAGTCTGCGCGGCCGCCGAGCCCATGACCTTCGAACAGGCTCTGGTTCGAGCCCAAGCTGGCGCGCCGAGCCTGCAGGCAAAAAGACTAGGTGTAGACGCCGCTAAGTCGTCGAGCGTGGCGGCGGGAGAACTGCCGGACCCGAAACTCGCGATCGGTATTGATAACTTCCCGATATCTGGGCCGTCTGCAGGAAAGTTTGGGCCAGACGAAATGACCATGGCCCGGGTTGGGCTAGAGCAGGATATGCCCAACGGCTCGAAACGTTCGGCACGTCAAGAACAGGCCAAGGCCGATATCCAGATTGCCCAGGCCCAGGTGCGCGGCACGGCCCGGGAGGTCCGGCTAGGTGCGGGGTTGGCTTGGATCGATTTATATTATGCCCGGCGAGCCCTAAGCGTAATCGACGAGGCGCAAAAGCGACTGAGTCCCTTGCTGGATACCGCGCCCTCAGGCGTCGCGTCGGGACGGGTTCGCCCCGGCGAGGCGGTTGAACCCGAACTCTGGCGCGCGCAATTGGCTGACCGCCGCAGCGAATTACAGGCCGAAGCGGTGAGAGCCAAGGCGCAGTTGGTCCGTTGGACGGGTGATACTGAGGCTGACATTCTCGGCCCACCGCTCTCGAACGATATCGACAGTAATGCCCTGAGGGCTGATCTTGACCTGCATCCAATCCTTGGCCTCGCCAATGCAGACAACGCCCGGGCCGATGCCCAGGTTATCGCCGCGCGAGCCGAGGCGCGACCGGATTGGGGTTGGGACGTGGCCTATCAACGTCGCGACTCCCGTTGGGGAGATATGGTTTCTGCGGGCGTCAAGATCAGCCTGCCGTTGTTTGCTGCACGACGTCAGGATCCGGTCATAGCTGCTCGCGTGATCGATGCAAATCGGGCCCGGGTCGAACGCGAGGCTTCCCTGCGCGAGCTTGTGGCGCAATTTGAGGGCGATCTAGCTGATCACATGATGCACCACGAGCAATGGACACGCTCGGTCGAAACCCTGGTTCCCCTTGCCCAGCGCCGCGCCGACTTCGAAACCTCGAGCTACGGCGCGGGATCAGCCATCCTTTCAGATGTGCTGAAGGCGTTTACCGACTTGGCCGACGCAAAGCTAATCGCCTTACAGCGCGAAACCGTCCTGTCCCGAGACACTGTGCGGCTCAACCTCACCTACGGGAGCGATACGCCATGAGCGCCCAAACCTCTTCACGCCAGACTCTGATTTTCGGCGTCATCTTGGCGCTGGTGGCTGGGGCTGGCGGTTACGGTCTGGCCAAGCTGGGTTCGAAGGCGGCAACGACCCCGCCGCCCGCGCGCGCCGCCCGCCAAGTGCTCTATTGGTTTGATCCTATGGTGCCAGGCCAACACTTTGACAAGCCTGGCAAGTCGCCGTTCATGGATATGCAGCTGGTGCCGAAATACGCCGACCAAGGCGCGGCTCAATCTGGTGTGCGAATTGATCCGGCACAGGCCCAAAGCCTGGGCGTCAGGTTAGCGATTGTCACGCGGGGAACCTTGCCCAGTGGGATCAGTGCGGCCGGAACCATCGACTTTAATGAACGCGACCTCACGGTTGTCCAGGCCCGCTCGGGCGGATTTGTGCAGCGCGCCTATGGTCATGCGCCCGGTGATATTGTTGCAGCCGGGGCACCCTTGGCCGATATACTGGTGCCCGAATGGACCGGCGCGCAGGCCGAGTTCCTGGCTGTTCAGCGCAGCGGAAATTCCGCTCTGGCCGCCGCCGCGCGCCAACGACTAGCCCTTTTGGGAATGTCGGCGGCTCAGATTGCAAGGGTCGCCGATACGGGTCGTACCGTGACCGTAACCACGTTATCCACCCCGTCGGGCGGCGTGATCCGGACACTAGGCGTTCGGGCCGGAATGACAGTGACGGCAGGTCAAACCTTGGCCGAAATCTCTGGCCTGTCTCGCGTTTGGCTAAATGCGGCGGTCCCCGAGGCGTCAGCCGGCGCGGTCCGGTTGGGTGAGGGAGTCACGGCGACCCTAGCAGCTTATCCAGGCGAAACCTTTAGAGGCCAAGTTACCGCGATCTTGCCGCAGGCCGATGCCACCAGCCGCACGCTAACGGCGCGCATCGAAATGCCCAATTCCGGCGGACGGCTCCGACCGGGCATGTTCGCCAACGTCCAATTCGCGGGCCGGGCACAGTCGGCTTTGTTGATCCCTGCCGAGGCGGTCATCCGCACGGGTAAGCGCGCCTTGGTCATGGTCGCCCATGATGGCGGTCGGTTTGAACCGGCACTGGTTCACACAGGCCGGGAGGCCGGCGAGCAGATCGAAATTCTCGCCGGATTGTCAGAGGGCGAAAAGATCGTCGCTTCGGGGCAGTTCTTGATCGATTCGGAGGCCAGCCTGTCAGGCGTTGCACCTCGCCCAATCAGCGCGATGCCCGCGTCCGAAAAGCCCGCCCCATGATCGCGGCTCTGATCCGCGCCAGCGTTCGCAGTCGGCTTTTTGTGCTGATGGGCGCAGTTGCCTTGATCTTGGTCGGGGTATGGGCGTTGCGGACCACGCCTGTGGACGCCTTGCCAGACCTGTCGGATGTGCAGGTCGTGATCCGTACGACCTATCCTGGGCAGGCACCTGCGATCGTTGAGAACCAGGTCACCTATCCGCTGACGACGACCATGCTTTCGGTGCCTGGGGCTCGGGTGGTGAGGGGCTATTCCTTCTTTGGGGACAGCTTTGTCTATGTGCTGTTCAAAGACGGCACCGATCTCTATTGGGCCCGCTCTCGGGTCCTGGAGTATCTCAATCAGGTTCAGAGCCGTCTGCCTACCGGGGCCAAGCCGTCCCTTGGGCCGGACGCCACCGGGGTGGGTTGGATTTACGAGTATGCGCTGGTGGATCGTACAGGGCATCACGATCTGGCGCAGCTTCGGGCCCTGCAGGACTGGTTCCTAAGGTTCGAGCTCAAGACCGTACCAGGGGTGGCCGAGGTGGCCAGTATTGGCGGCATGGTCCGACAATATCAGGTGGTGTTGGACCCTGCCAAGCTCGCGGCCTACCGCGTGACCCAAGAGGATGCCGCGCAAGCGATCCGACGCGCCAACCAAGAGACCGGCGGTTCGGTGCTCGAACTAGGCGAAGCCGAATATATGGTTCGCGCGGGGGGGTATCTGAAAACTCTAGATGACTTCCGCGCTATCCCCTTGAGGACTGCTTCTAGCGGCGTGCCGGTGCGGCTGGGCGATGTGGCAATAGTACAGATCGGCCCAGAACTACGCCGCGGCGTGGCGGAGCTGGACGGCCAGGGCGAAGTCGCCGGAGGCGTGGTGGTGCTTCGCTCGGGCGAAAATGCGCGCCAAGTCTTGGCCGCTGTGAAGGTCAAGGTCGACGATCTAAAACGTAGTCTGCCGGCCGGGGTGGAGGTGGTCACAACCTATGACCGCTCGCAACTGATCGACCGAGCCATTGAAAATCTAAGCCACAAATTGATCGAAGAGTTCGTCGTTGTAGCCTTAGTCTGCGCGCTGTTCCTGTGGCATGCGCGTTCCGCCTTGGTGGCGATCCTGACCCTGCCATTGGGAGTTTTGGCGGCCTTGATCGTG
>JANLPK010000103.1:0-13056 GCA_031367205.1 Alphaproteobacteria bacterium | reverse complement strand
GGTGGCCGCCCTGTTGGGGTTGCTGTCGATGGTCCAGGTGTTCATCGTGGCCGGACTGGTAGCCGCCTGTAGCGTGGTGTTCGATATGGCCAGCCATGCCTATCTGCCCGGTGTGGTCGGGCCGACGCGCTTGGTGGAGGGGAATGCGCATTTGGCGACCACGGAGTCGGTGGCCGAGATCGGCGGGCCAGCCCTGGCTGGGGTGTTATTCCAGGTGTTGAGCGCGCCTTTTGCCCTGGTGGCCAATGCTGGGACTTATTTGGCCTCTGCGGCGTTTCTCTCGACCATCAGGGCCGAGGAACCCGCTCCGGATGCCACCGAACCGGGACACTGGACGGCGGAGATCACTCAGGGGTTCCGGTTGGCCTGGGCGGAGCCACGCGTGCGGGCGCTGCTGCTGATGGGCATGACCCAGGGCCTGTTCGGCGGCGTGTTCTCGGCGCTCTATATTCTTTACGCCCTGAAGACCTTGGGACTGCCGACGGCGTTACTGGGGATCGCCATCGCCTTCGGAGGTGTTGGTGCGCTGATGGGGGCGTGGCTGGGGCCGTGGTTGGCGCGACAGCTGGGTGTGGGTCCGGCGATCCTGCTCAGCATCTTCCTAGGCGCAGTCTCAGCCTTCTGTATCTCGCTGGCCCCAACCGAGCGGGCCGGCGCAATGACCGTTATGATCCTCACCCAGATCACCGGCGATGCCTTGGGGGTGTCCGCCCACATCCTGATGACCAGCCTGCGTCAGGCGCTGATGCCGCAGGCGGTGTTGGGCCGAGTGTCCGGGGCGTTCTCAGCCTCAGCGGGCGGGTTGGCGGTCGTCGGCGCACTGGTGGGTGGTTGGCTGGGCGGCGTTGTGGGGCCGCGCGAGGCATTGGCCGGGGCAGCTGTGGGGTTTTTGCTGATCCCGCTGGTGGGGGTGTTTTCGCCGCTGAGGGCGGTGCGGACGATCTAATGCGCCCCTAATTCCTTCCCCGCTGGGGAAGGTGGCGCGAAGCGCCGGAAGGGGCCGGGCCTTAGCCCGGATTACAGCCTTCGCCGGGACCGCCTGCGGCGGCCCCCTCCGTCTCGACGCAGGGCGTCGATCCACCTCCCCCGGCGGGGAGGAACACTACCGCCTGATCCGGGTCGACAGGATGATCGAGCTGGTGGTGCGTTCGACGCCTTCGATTAGGCCGATGGCGTCCAGCACCTGATCCAGTTCGCCGATAGAGGCGGCGGCGAGTTCGATGATCATGTCATAGGTGCCGCTGACCGAGTGTAGGGCTTGGACCTGGGGGGTGGCGCGCAGGGTGGCTTCGATGTGGCGAGCGGCCTTGGGGGCGGCGGTGACCAGGACGTGGCCGCGGACCTTGCGGCTCTCCAGTGGCTCGCCCAGACGGATAGTGAAGGCCGCGATGATGCCTTGAGCCACGAGGCGGTCAATGCGGGTCTGGACCGTGGTGCGCGAGACGCCGAGCCGGCGGGCCAGGGTCGCCGTGGGAAGACGTGAGTCGGTCTCGAGCAGGCGGATCAAGGCCTGGTCGCGGGCATCAATTTGCAGATCGTCGGATGAAGTGGTCATATTGCACTCACTGAATGTGCGTATCGGGCGGAAAGTCTGTTCACATTGTAGCATGGAGCGCCGAGCCTGGGGTTGAAAGTCCAGGGAGCTAAGGCATGCGCAAGATCGTGGTGATTGGTGGGGGCAAGATCGGGGCGGTGATCGCTCAGATGCTGGCCGAGACCGGCGACTATGGCGTGACCGTGTTGGACCGGTCAGCGGAAGCGCTGGCGGCGATCTTGAGCCATCCCAATGTGGCGACGGCTTGTGTGGATGTCACCGATGAGGCGGCGCTGGACGGCGTGTTGACCGGGGCGTTTGCGGTGTTGTCAGCCGCGCCCTTCCACCTGACTGGCAAGGTGGCGCAATCGGCCGCGCGGGTGGGTTGCCACTATCTGGATCTGACCGAGGATGTGGCGACCACGCGGGAGGTTAAGGCCTTGGCGGCGGGGGCCAAGAGCGCGTTCATCCCTCAGTGCGGTTTGGCACCGGGGTTTATCTCCATCGCCGGGGCGGAGCTGGCGCGAGGGTTTGAGACCGTCGATGAGCTGCGGCTGCGAGTCGGTGCCCTGCCGCGCTATCCGTCCAATTCGCTGGGCTATAATCTGACCTGGTCGACCGAGGGGGTGATCAACGAATATTGCGAGCCTTGCGAGGCGCTGGTTGACGGCGAACTGCGCGAGGTCGAGCCCATGGAAGGCCTGGAGAGCTTTAGCCTGGACGGGGTGACCTATGAGGCGTTCAACACCTCCGGTGGGTTGGGCAGCTTGGCCGAGGTGTTGGCCGGCAAGGCCAAGAACCTGAACTACAAGTCGGTGCGCTATCCCGGCCATTGCGCCCTGATGCGCACCTTGCTGAGTGATCTGAACCTGCGCCATCGACGTGATCTGTTGAAGGACGTGCTGGAGGGCGCAGTGCCGGGGACCGAGCAGGATGTGGTGGTGTTTTTCGTCACCGCCTCGGGCTGGCGAAACGGGCGACTGATGCAGGAAAGCTATGCCGGAAAGGTGCTGGGTGAGCATCACGGGTCGGGGTTTTGGAGCGCCATCCAGGTGACCACGGCGGCGGGGATCTGCACCGTGCTGGACCTGCTGGCTGCGGGGAAACTGCCGCAAACGGGCTATGTTCGGCAGGAGGAGATCACGCTCGGTGATTTCCTGGCTAACCGGTTTGGTCGGGTCTATCGCCAGCCTGGGGATGGGATGGTCGCGGCGGCCTGAGGAAAACTCGGCCATGGGACAGCCACGATTGGCGTGTTAAGGGCGGCTTTGAGAGACATATCCTCGAAATCGGAGTCGCAATTGTCACGTGTTTTGGCCCGGATGCTGGCCCTGAGTTTGGTTGCTATCAGCGTGGCGGGTTGCCAGAAGCCGGTAGCCTCGAAGGATCGCTATGATGGCCTGTCGCCCGCGATCCTAGCTTGGCGGGGTGATATCGCAAGGAGCCCGGCCTGCGGCCTAACTGCGGCTGACGGCGGCAAGGGTTGCCAGGGGTTCACCGTTGGATGCAAGGTCGAACAGCCGTTCGGTGCCGACGAGGCGGGCGTTACCGCCAAGGTGCTGGTCGGCATGAGCTGGGATGCTTGGAACCCCGTGTCGGCCGGCTATGAGCCTTCATCCGGCGGTGCAGTGTTTGCAAAAACCAATGGTCAGTGGGTGCGCCACGACGTGAACCGGCCTATCAATCTGGGAACCTGCGCAACGTCGTAGAACCGGAGGCTATGCTGTGATCAAACTGACGTTTCCCTTGGTGCGCCTGTCGCATTTGAGCCGTGAGGCATTTCAGGACTATTGGTTTGGCACCCATGGGCCCCTGGTGGCCAGCGTGCGCGATACGCTGCGCATCAAGCGCTACGTGCAGATGCATTCGATGCCTGAGCAGGTTTCGGAGGGCTTGCGAGCCAGCCGCGATGCGCCGCCGCCCTATGACGGGGTGGCGCAACTTTGGTACGAGAGCCTGGAGGATTTGGGTGCGTTGGCCGGCGATAAGGCCGCGCAGGAGGCTGGCCGGATGTTGCTGGAGGACGAGCGAAAATTCATCGACCATGCCAAATCGCCGCTCTGGTGGGGGCAGGAACGGGTGATCTTTGAGTAGCGTCAGGCGGTTCCGGTTTCAACGCCCTCAAGCCAGCCATGCAGCACGGCCAAGACCTGTGGGCCGGGCTGAAAACCCCGTGTGACGACACCGTAAGCCCCCTGTGCATTGGGCCCGGCCACCAGGGTTGGGAAGCCCGTAACGCCTGCCCTTTGGGAGGTGCCGTAGTCGGACCAGGTCTCATTCTTGAGGCTTTCGCTGGCGAAATCAGCCAGGAAGGCGCTCGCATCAAGGCCGCGTTCGCCGATCATCTGGGCCAGGATGTCCGGCTGGGTGATGTTGCGGTTCTGGGCATAGAAGGCGCTTTGCAAGTCGCCGAGGAAGGTCAGCGCCAGCTCAGGGTCATGGCGGCGCACCCAGACCACTGCGCGGGCGGCGGGGTCGGTATCATAGCAAAAGTCGGGACTATCCAGCACTGCCCCGTCAAAGGGCAGATGCGCGGCCTCGGCCACATGTTGCCAGTGGCCGACGATCTCGCTCTTGGCTTTGTCGGTCATCGGGGTGTCTGTGCCGGGGCGCAGACCGCCCATCACCAAGCGGACCGGCAAGGCGCGGCCAAAAGCGCTGCGGATCGAGGCCACCACCGGCGAGAACCCGTAGCACCATGAGCACATGGGGTCGGAGAAATAGATCAGGTGGGGCTGGTTCCATTCGCTCCCGGACATTTAATCCCTCGCGCTAGACAACACCCAAAGCGGGATTGGTCCATTTGAACCGAATCTGACTGGTTGGCCAATTAGAAACACGGATGGATCTGCGTGATCGGAGGAGCCCTTTTGCAATGGAAGTTTTCTGAAGTTCGTCGGTATGGCCAACCAGATATTTTCCCCGAGGGGCCCGCTCATAGGCTTGGCGGATCGTCAACATCTGCAGGTACCAGCCGATATTACCCGCTTCCGGATGCGAAGCTCCATCCAGAAAGTAGGTGGTGGATCCGAATTGGGTAAGATTTTGAATCGACAAGGTACGGCCCGCCAGTTTGGCCGATACGACGATGGACTGGATTGGGCAGGTTAGAGTGCTGAACAGATAGCCTGCAGCAACGCGAAGTGAGTTGAAGGGGATACTCTTCCGCATGCACATCTCGCGACGCATCAGGGTCAATGTCGGAATCTCGATCAAAGCGTTCAGCTTTGTCTTTAGAGTTACTTCAACCGTGGGATGTTGGCCTTCTGACTTCCTTAGATTTCGACGGACATTTTCACTGATGTCACTGAAATAGGAGTCCCACGAGTTCCATCTGGAAAAATCGACACCTTGGATCCAGATGTCTTGATGGCTTAGATTCGAAACTCCTGGCAGACTTTGAATCTCTGGACTTCGCGAGGCCTCCAGATTCCATTGCCATCCGTATTGATACTCTCCTGACGGAAGACTGCGCAGGATTGTGTCAAAGGCACTGACCCAAAGATGTTGGTGTTCAGGGTAGAGTAGCAACCCGTCGTAAAACTGTCGGCCAAACCTCGTCGCGGCTACTGTCGTGAAGCCGATCGGAACCCGCTCTGAATCTCTAGTGAGGTAGAGTTCAAATGTGCGTGGCTTGCCCTTGAGAAGATGCTTAAGACTTAGGCCTGCCAAATGGGCATGTGCTGATCGCATTGAGCCGCCCGCTCGCTCTGCGGCTCTATCCCAAATCTCGGGATCTCTTCGACTTGGGTCGATCTCGACAATCGAAATGACATCCAGCGATGGGTTGGTCACCACAGAAATCACGCCATCCGCCCCAATTCGCACTCAAATTCGTTTCGTGGTCTACGCCACGACGAGCTCCCGGTGCTTAGGATAGCGGTGATGGTCGAAAATACCTAGACCGTAGTGAAGTGCATCAGCTCACCGGCGGAGCTGCTGCTGGCTCGGCCGGGGTTACCTCGGGCATGGGGCTGGGGTCCGGCCTTGCGGCGGTGTCTTCAACGTCTTCAGTCTTGAACGCCGTGCCCAGCAATGTTGCGCGGGTCACCAAGCTGGTCGCTGTGGGGGTGCAACGCACCGGCAGAGCCCAGCCCATCCATTGTTGAGCGACGGTTCGGTCAGGTAAGCCCGCGGCTCCGGCCCAACTCTTGCGGCCCTGTTGCAGCGCCGCAGCGCCGCGAACATTGATCGGCTGAATGCTGGCTCGTTCGGCGGCCTCCATGGCGCGCGCGAAAAGCTTCATATTATCGTGGCTGATCTTCTGCATGTCGGCATAGGTGGCCATGTCGTCTTCTAGACGGGTGCCCGGGCGACGATAGGCACCTTCGATGCGGGTGACTTCGGGCAGGACCCGGTCATGGAGTTCGAGATAACCGCTAAGCGCGCCGTAGCACCAGGAGACCAAGCCATAGTCATCGGTGGGGGCACCGACCGGGAAGGGGAGTTCTTCGGGCTTGGCTTCAGCCACGGGGGTGGGTTCGGCGGAGGTTTCCGGCCCGGGCTCCACGACAGCGGCGGGTTGGTTGGCGGCCGGCGCTTCGGGAGTCGCTGCAGGCGGTGACCCAACGACAGCGGGAGCCGCAGGCTCGGCGCTGTCGGCGGCTTTGTCTTGGGCGACGACGAGCGCCAAGGCGACGAGGAGAGCTTTCATGGGGCGCTGCTATATCCGAATTTCGGCGATCACGTGGCAGAGCTTTTGCCGAAGCCGCCGCCACCGGGCGTTTCGATCTCGATAATGTCGCCTGCGGAGACTTGGATGGAGAAGCAGCCGGGCAGGTCTGTGACCGTGCCGGAAAGGCCACGCAACCGCTGAGCGCCTGGAAGCCCTGGGCCGCCGCCGTCCAAACCTTGGGGGGCGTGATCGCGTCGGGTGGAGAGTAGGGCCGCCTCCATGGGCGCGAGGAAACGAATATGGCGGATGGCTCCGTCACCGCCGGGCATGGCTCCTTTGCCGCCCGAGCCTTGCCGGATGCCGAAAAGCTCCACCCGCACCGGGAAGCGGCGCTCCAGAATTTCCGGATCGGTGAGCCGCGAATTGGTCATGTGGGTGTGGATGGCACTGGTGCCGGGTCGGTCGGCGGTGGCCCCGGCCCCGCCGCAGAGGGTCTCGTAATACTGACGAGCCTCGTCGCCGAAGGTGAAGTTGTTCATCGAGCCCTGGCTGTTGGCCATAACGCCCAGCGCCGCATAGAGGGCATCGACCACGTGCTGGCTGGTCTCCACATTGCCCGCGACCACGGCGGCGGGTGAGGCGGGGTCGAGCATCGAGCCTGGGCGGGTGAGGATTTTCAACGGTTTCAGACAACCGGCATTGAGCGGAATGTCGTCGTCCACCAGCGTGCGGAACACATAGAGGGCAGCGGCGTCGACGATGGAGGAGGGGGCGTTGAAGTTGGAGCCCAGCTGATCGGCAGACCGGGTGAAGTCCAGGGTCGCTTGGCCTGCCTCAGCATCCACGGTGGTTGTGACGACGATCTCGCCGCCGCCGTCCATGGGGACAGTGGCCGAGCCGTTGCGCAGCTTGCCGATGGCACGCCTCACCGCCTGGGCGGCATTGTCCTGCACAAAGCCCATATAACGCGCGACGACCTCGGGGCTGAATGTGCTGATCATTTCGACGACGGCGTTGGCTCCGGCCTGGCAAGCGGCGATCTGGGCCTTGAGGTCAGCGATATTGCGCTCCGGCGCGCGGCTGGGCCAGGGGCCGGAGACAAGCGCAGCAAGAGTCTCGGCTTCGAGGAATCTCCCGCGGCGCATGATCGGCAGGGCATCGAGAAGAACACCTTCTTCGGACAGGGTTTTGGAGAAGGGCGGCATGGAGCCGGGCTGGATTCCGCCGACATCGGCATGATGTCCGCGCGCCGCGACATAGAAGGCCGGCTGAGTTTGGTCGGTGAACACCGGCATGACCACCGTGATGTCGGGCAGGTGGGTGCCTCCGGCATAGGGGTTGTTGAGCGCAAAGACGTCACCGGCTTTCAACTGCGGGTGACGATCACGCACGGCCCGCACGCTGGCTCCCATGGAGCCCAGGTGAACCGGCATGTGCGGCGCATTGGCCACGAGGCCGCCGTCGGTGTCGAAGAGCGCGCAGGAGAAATCCAGACGTTCCTTGATGTTGACCGAGTGGGCGGTGCGTTCGAGGGCCGCGCCCATGGCCTCCGCCACCCCCATGAACCGGCGGTTGAAGAGCTCTAGGGTGACAGGGTCGGGTTTGTCGAGGGCGATGGTTTGGGTCTGGGCGGTGGCGGTGCGGGTCAGGCGAATGAGGCCATCATACTCAGACGTGGCGCGCCATCCGGGAGCCAGGGCGATCTGGGTGTCTGGGCGGATGATGAGGGCGGGGCCATCCAGGTTGGTGAGGTCGGTGGCGAGAATGCTTCCTCCCTCCCCTTCATGGGGAGGGGTGGCCGATTTGTCGGCCGGGGTGGGGGAGTTTGGTGAAGTGAGCGGCAGCTGCAGACTGCCCCGCCCTGACGGCTTTGCCGTCTGTCCCTCCCCATAAAGGGGAGGGAGGGAGGCCACTTCAACCTCTACCCTTGCAATGATAATTTCACGGGAGGGTTCGATAAACCCAAACAGTCGCAGGTGGGCCTGCTCGAAATCCTGGCGGGCTTTGTTGAGTTCGCCAAAGGTGACGAGGAGTTCGGCATCGGCGCCGTCGTAGCGCAGGCCCAGGGTGCGGCGGACGTAGCCGGGTTCGGCAGATTGGCCGGTGAGGTCGGCGCGAGTTTGGATTTCAAGTTCGGCGAATAGTTCTGTGGCGCGGGCTAGGCCTGCGGCGGATAGCGGCTGTTCCAACCCGGCCTGCCGCAGGGCGGTCACCTGAGCCTGGCCTATGCCCCAGGCGGAGAGCACGCTGCCGTGGCGAGGACAGAGCACTTCGGTGACGCCGAGCGCCTCGGCGGTCTGACAGGCGACTTGGCCGGCGGCCCCGCCGAAGGCGACGAGAGCGTGATCTCGTGGGTCGAAGCCGCGCTCGGTGGAGATGCGGCGCACCGCTTGTGCCATGTGTTCGACGGCCACGGCGATGAATCCTTCGGCAGCTGCCTCTGGACTATCCAGGCCCATGGCGTTGGCCAGTTCCTGCAGTCGGGCGCGTGATGCCGAGACGTCTAAGGGGGACCTGCCGTCTGGGCCGAAGACTTGCGGGAAGTGTCGAGGGTCAAGACGGCCCAGGACGAGGTTCGCATCGGTCACCGTCGCCGGTCCACCCCGACCATAGGCGGCGGGCCCCGGATCAGCGCCGGCACTTTGGGGACCGGACCGGGCGCGAAAACCATCGAAGGTGAGGATAGAGCCGCCACCGGCCGCCACCGTTTCGACATCCAGCATGGGACTGCGCAGCTTGACGCCTGCGACCTTGGCGGTGTCGCGACGCTCGAGCGTGCCGGCATAGCGGCAGACATCGGTGGAGGTGCCGCCCATGTCTAAGCCCAAGACGGCCTTGGCCCCGGCGTGTTGGGCGGTGCGCGCGACACCGACGACGCCACCAGCGGGACCGGAGACTACGGCGTCGCGGCCTCTGAAGGTCTCCGCCCGAACCAATCCCCCGGCGGAGGTCATGAAGTAGAGCGGCGCGCCGTTCACGGCCTTGGCCACGCGGTCCACATAGGCACGCAGAATGGGCGTCAGATAGGCCTCAGCAACGGTAGTTTCGGCGCGCGGAATGAACCGGGGCAGGGGCGAGACGTCGTGGCTCAAGGCTATGAAGGGGAAGCCAAGATCGGCGGCGATCTTGCCCGCTTCGATCTCGTGCGTCGGGTTGAGGTCGGCATGCAGGAAGGCGATGGCGACGGACTGATAGCCTTGGGTGGCGGCGGCTAGCAGCGCAGCAGTGAGCGCGGGTTCGTTCAGCCTACGCACCACTGTGCCGTCGGCGGCAAGGCGTTCGTCTGCCTCAACCACTCCGTGATAGAGCGGTAGCGGGCGGTCGATATTGAGCGCGAACAGGTCGGGCCGGGTCTGGTCGCCGATCAACAGGGCGTCGGCGAAGCCGCGCGTGGTGATTAAGAGCGTCTTGGCCCCTCGTCGCTCCAACAGCGCATTGGTGGCGACGGTTGTGCCCATTTTGATGCTGATGACCCGCTGGGCCGGGAAGCGTTGGCCTGGCTCGACCTGCAAAATGCGTCGCATGGCCTCCACCGCCGCGTCGGGATAGGCCGCTGCGGTCGATGGGAGCTTGACCGTGAGCTCGGTGCCGTCATCCGACGTGCCGATCACATCGGTAAATGTGCCACCCCGATCAATCCAGAAGCTCCAGAGTCTGTCCAAACCTTAAGGTTCCCAATCCGCACTTTGCGTTGTCATCGCGACCTGCGCCACGTATGTTCGCATACTCCAATGAGCTTCTGGCGCAATATTGCCGGGCTCGCGGTTCGCAGGCCCGACGGGTGTGAGGATTGTGATTGCCCCCCCGGTCTTCCCGGTGAAGACCCCGCCTTCTCTACGGCTGTGACGGCGCTTGGGGCGAAGCTGGCCAAGGCGGACGGTCGCGCCCATGTCACTGAGTTTGACACGTTTTCCCAGGTGTTTCAGCCCGAGGCGCAGTCAACCGCGAACGTGCAGCGGCTGTATGATCTGGCGCGACAGACGACGCTGGGCTTCGAAGGCTACGCCAAACGCCTGGCCAAGCGATACCGCAATTGCCCCACGCTGTTGGAAGATGTGCTGGACGGCTTGTTCCACATCGCCGGCGCCGATGGCGTGGTGACGCAGGATGAGTTGATCTATCTGGAGACGGTGTCGGACCTGTTCGGCTTTTCGCCCTTGGCGTTTCGGCGGCTAAAGGCGACGCATCTGGGAATGGCAGCGGATGATCCCTATGCCGTGCTGGCTGTGCCCCATGATGCCTCCGATGAAGAGGTTCGCAAGCTATGGAAGGCGCAACTTTCGGAGGCGCACCCGGATCGCGCGCGGGGCAGGGGCTTGCCCTCAGAATTCGTTGAGGTCGCTGAGGCCAAGGCAGCCTCGATCAATGCGGCCTTTGACACCATCATGCGCGAGCGACGCGCGATGGTGCTGGAAAACGCATCGTGACGTGTCTTCACCACAATTGTGCGCGTAACTGAGGTTGACGGCGCACTGATCGCGCGGAACTATTGGATTTGCGGTCCTCCAGGATCGTCATTCGAGGACACCATGGTTAAGGATTTCGGCCATTTCCCCGCTTCGGCCCTTCGCAGCTTCGCGATTCTAGGCGGAGCCTTGGCAACGACAGCGGCTGTGGCGATCGGTGCAGTGTTGGCCCTGTTTGCGGCGGCAACCGTGGTGGTGATTGCGGTGATGTCTTCGGCCCTGCTGGGCTTGGCCGGTCTGGCACTGCGGGCAAGGCGCACGGCCCGCGCTCGCACAGACGACGGCCTGATCGAAGCACACAATACCGGGGGCCATCACTGGGTCGCCTATGGCTGGAACGAGCCGCGGTAAACGACCGCGAGGTCGAAGTTAAACTTGCCGCAAAATCAGTCCCCCTCTACCGTCCCAATTCAAACAAGCGTTGGGAGAGAAATCATGATGGTTGGTATCGTAGCGACCTTGAAGGTTGCTGAGGGCAAGAACGCAGAATTCGAAGCCGTTTTCGCCGAGTTGGCCGCTCAGGTTCGGGCCAACGAGCCAGGCAATATTGTCTACCAGCTCACCAAGAGCCGCACGGACGGGCAGGTCTATAAGGTGTTGGAACTCTATAAGGACCAGGATGCGGTTTCGCTTCATGGCCAGACAGAACACTACAAGGGCGCCGGCCCGAAGATGGGCGCGTTCATGGCCGGGCGTCCCGAAGTCGAATATCTCGACGCCGTATAGGACAAGCCAAGATGGATCTGGAATTCACCGCCGAAGACATGGCGTTTCGCGACGAGGTTCGAGGTTTTATTGCCGAGGCCTTTGACGACGAGATGCGGGCCTATGCCAAGCAGTCCAAGACCACGGCGGTCAATAAGGACTGCCAGGTTCGGTGGTTGAAACGTCTGGGCGAAAAGGGTTGGATCGCGCCCGATTGGCCTGTGGAATATGGCGGCACGGGCTGGAGCCACTCCAAGAAGTATGTCTTCGACATGGAAATGGCGCTGGCGGGCACGCCTACGACCTCGAATATGGGCCTGCGGATGTGCGCGCCGGTGGTGATGGAATTCGGCACCCCCGAGCAGAAGGCGCAGCACCTGCCCAAGATCCTGACGACCGATGTGTGGTGGTGCCAGGGGTATTCCGAGCCGGGGTCGGGATCTGACCTAGCCTCGCTGTCGATGAAGGCTGAGCGGGACGGCGACCACTATGTGCTGAACGGATCCAAGACGTGGACCACCTATGCGCAATGGGCCGACTGGATGTTCTGCCTCGTGCGCACCAGCCAAGAGCCGATCCGCCAGATGGGCATCAGCTTCCTGTTGTTGGATATGAAGACGCCGGGGATTTCGATCACGCCGATCCCGACGCTGGACGGGCCGCCGGTGGGCGATCAGGAGATCAATCAGGTCTTCTTTGACAATGTGCGGGTGCCGGTGGCCAACCGGATCGGTGAAGAAGGTCAGGGTTGGACCTATGCGAAGTATTTGCTGCAGTTTGAGCGTGGCAGCGCCTATGCGGCGGGCCTGACTCACCAGTTGGCGAAGGTGAAGACCATTGCCTCGGCCGAAGGTTCCGACGGTGGTCGTCGGATGCTGGATGACCCGGATTTTCGGCGTAAGCTGAGCGAGACCCAGATCAAGGTGGATACCCTAAACGCTACGGAACTGCGGATGTTTGCCTCGCGCACAACCGGCGAGGCGATGGGTGCGTCATCCTCGATGTTGAAGCTGGAGGGCAGCCAGGCCCAGCAACTGATCACGGAGCTGGCCCTTGAGGCCGCCGGGCTCTATGCGCAGCCGTTCGTGCGCGACACCTGGGCGGAAATTCGCGGCGGGACCAATGTGCCAAGGGCCGGCGCAGACTATTCGGCCACCACGGCGCCCCACTATTTCAACTATCGCAAGACCTCGATCTATGCCGGGTCCAACGAGATCCAGCACAACATCATGGCCAAGATGGTGTTGGGGCTTTAGGGGTCATTAGTCCAAATGCTCCCCCGCTGGGGGAGCTGGCCCGAAGGGCCTGAGGGGGTTGAAGCCCACAGGTCAGCGCACGGCAACCCCCTCCGATCCTTCGGACCACCTCCCCCAAATCGCGCTGCGCGCTGGGGGAGGAATTGAGCCTATCTGCCCCGCATCCACGTCACCGCCGCCCGCAGCGGCGCCGTAATCTTCCAGCTGGTCGAGGCGCGTAGGGCGTCGATCTCGCCGCGCAGGCGGGCACTGCGGATCGCAAGATCCTCGACTTCATCGGCAGGCGGGACGGGCGGTCGGCTACCGAGGAAGGCTTCGCGCTGTTTGAACGGCGTCATCTCGTCGGGCAGGCGACGCAGCGAGACGAAGAACTCGTGGCTACCCTCTTCGGTGGGGTGATAGGCCCCGATCTCGAAAGGTAGGATGCCCAGGCGGTTGGCGAGGTCCATGGCGTCCAGGAAAGTATCGGGCGTGAAGACC
>JANLPK010000056.1:0-3531 GCA_031367205.1 Alphaproteobacteria bacterium | reverse complement strand
TTGAACGCCATGGCCCGCGCCGTCTGCGCCAGGTTCGACAACGTACTGCCCATCGAACACATCTACGCGCTTGTGAGGTCGCCCCGACAACTGGAGCGCGCCCTTACGGATATTGAATCGGCACCGGGCGTGGTCATTCACACGATCGTCGATGATCAGCTTCGCTCAGCTCTGGAGGAAGGCTGTCGCCGGCTCGATATGACCTGCATTCCAGCGCTTGATCCCCTGGTTTCGGCGCTGTCTCGCTATCTCGGGGCGGCGATTTCCCGCCGGGTCGGCGCGCAGCACAATCTCGATAATGACTATTTCAACCGGATGGATGCGCTCAACTACGCTATCGGCCACGATGACGGCCAGGGAGGGCAGGATCTCGACCAAGCCGATGTGGTCCTCGTAGGCGTGTCCAGAACCTCCAAAACCCCGACCTGTATCTATCTGGCTCACCGCGGCGTGCGGGCCGCTAATGTGCCTTTGGTGCCGGATCGCCCGATCCCGGAAAAACTGCTCAATTTGAAGAACGCCCTGATTGTCGGCTTGACGGTCTCGCCCGACCGATTGATTCAAATTCGACGGAACCGGCTGTTGTCTATGAAGGAGGATCGAGCCTCCTCCTATACCGACACCGACGCTGTCCGCGATGAGATCGTTCAAGCCCGCAGGCTCTATGAACGCCAGGGTTGGCCGGTGATCGACGTAACGCGGCGCAGCGTCGAGGAAACAGCTGCGGCGGTTCTGAATCTTTTCCATGGCGGCCATGGCCAGGTCGAGATCTTGTCATGACGCCAACAAAGATAACCCTGGCATCAAAGAGCACCGCGCGAGCGGCGATCCTGAATGGGGCCCAAGTCGCGTTTGACACAGTGGTTTCCGGTGTCGATGAGGAGGTCGTCAAGGCAGAGATGTTGGCGGCGGGCTTCTCAGCTCGAGACATTGCCGGGGCCTTGGCCGAGCGCAAAGCGGTGGATGTTTCACGCCGTAATAGCGGCTTGGTTGTCGGCGCCGACCAAACCCTAGAGTTTGATGGAAAACTCTACGACAAGGCCGAAAGCCTGGAGGTCGCGCGTGATCGGTTGAAGATGTTACGCGGCCAAACCCATAGTTTGCATGCCGGCGTCGTCGTCGCGCAGGATGGGGCTGCCGTTTGGCAAGAGACGATCACCGCCGTGTTGACGATGCGGTCATTTTCCGACGATTTCCTAGAGTCCTATCTGCTGGCCGAGGGCCACGACATCCTGGGTTCCGTGGGGTGTTACCGCTTGGAGGGCCTGGGTGCGCAGCTCTTCTCGGTGATCAAGGGCGACTACTTCGCGATTCTAGGTCTACCCCTGATGGGGCTGTTGCAGTTGCTGCGCCGTCGAAACGTCCTGGCCGAATGAAGCTTTCCAGCACCACAAGAATCGCCGGCGTCGTGGGCCGACCCGTGGGTCATTCCCTCAGTCCACTCTTGCACAATGCCTGGATCGAGGGCCTGGGCCTTGACGCCGCCTATGTGGCGATCGAGCTGACGGCGGAGGGGTTTGCGCCGTTCATTAGAGGGTTGCGGGGCAGCTCGATGGCGGGGCTAAATGTCACCTTACCCTTCAAGACTCTAGCCCTCGACGCCGCTGATGTGGTGACGCCGCGAGCAAGCCATGCCATGGCGGCCAATGTGCTGGTGTTTCAGTCCGATGGAACCGTGCTGGCCGACAACACGGACGGCCTGGGGTTGCTGGCGGCGTTCGGCAAGCAGGCCCCAGGCTTTGATCCACGAACCGGACCTGTGGTCATCTTGGGTGCTGGGGGCGCGGCGCGAGGTGCGGCGGCGGCATTTCTCCAAGCGGGCTGTCCTGAGGTGCGTCTGGTCAACCGGACGCTGGAGAAGGCTACTCAGGTTGCCGCATCCCTAGGGGGTGCGATCAAGGCGTTTCATCCCCTTTCTGCCTCAACCGCCTTCGAGGACGCGACGGCGATTATCAATGCCACATCGGCCGGCGTCGCCGACAGCCAGAGTTTGAACTATCCGTTTGCCACAACTTCAGCGACTGCCGTGTTCATGGACATGGTCTATAAGCCGCTGCTCACACCGTTCTTGGCCCAAGCCCGCGCGCTCCATCGGCCGACCGTTGACGGCCTTGAAATGCTGATCGGCCAGGCCGTGCCAGCTTTTGTCGCCTTTTTTGGGACGCCACCCCCGGCAACTGTCGATGTCAGAAGATTGGCGCTCCAGGCGCTAGAGCCCTCTCCCGTTGGGCGGTATAGTCCAAAGGGATGAAGGGGCCGCTCATTCAAAAAGTTAGAGCCTGTTTGGACCCGATAACCGGGCCCCACGTATCGGAACGCGCCCCAGGATATTGAAATCATGATCAATGTTGGTCTCACGGGCTCCATCGGCATGGGAAAATCCACGACGGCAGCGATGTTCCGGGCGGCCGGGATCCCGGTCTATGACGCCGACGCCGCCGTTGGCGATCTCTATGTTAAGGGCGGTGCCGCAGTCGCGCCGCTGGAGGCGACGTTTCCCGGGGTGACCCGCGATGGAGCTGTCGACCGCGAGGCGCTGCGCGAGCGCGTCCTGGGCAATGACGCAGCGATGGCAAAGCTTAACGCCGTTGTTCACCCGCTGCTCGGCAAGGACCGGGTTGAATTCTATGCCAGAGCCCAGGCTTCCGGCACCGATATGGTGGTCTTGGACATTCCCCTGTTGTTCGAGACTGGGGGCGAGCGAAATATGGATGCCGTAGTGGTCGTATCAGCTCCCGCCGATGTCCAACGGGCTCGGGTCTTGGCGCGGCCCGGCATGAACCCCGAAAGACTGGTGGCCATACTTGCTCGGCAAATGCCCGACGCAGAAAAGCGCGCCAGGGCCGACTTCGTCGTGGATACCGGGGCGGGTCTGAAAGCTGCGGAAGACCAAGTCCGCGACATCATTGCTGCGCTTCGAACAGGGGAGCGGTGGATCAAGAAGCCGAGCTAGACCATGTTCCGATAAGTGGGACCGGGTTATCGGATCCAGACCTGTTCTAATTTTTTGAGTGAGAGCCCTTTTATCCCTTTGGACGGGACCGTAGAGGCATGGCTGCAATTTCGGTCAGCGGTGTCAAAGACAGCGTTGGCCAACTCAAGCCGCGCGTGACTTGCCGTAGAGGTAGCTATCTTCCAGGTCGCCCGCACCTGAGGTCTGCAATCGACCCTCTTGCCGAAAACCCGCCCGCTCAGCGGCCCTCCAGGACGCAACGTTCTCCGTCCCGATAACAAGCTGTTGCCGGCGACAATCGGGTTGCTCAAAGAACATGAACTCTGAGAACAGAGCCAGGGCCTCGGACCCGTAGCCCAAGCCCCGATCCGTAGTGCGGTGAATAATGTAGGCGAATTCCAAGCCGTGAAGTGTGGGACCGGGCGGGAAGTGCTGGATGGTTCCGATAAACCGCTGATCGGCTAGGGTCTCGATAGCCAGCGCGCCTTGTTCAGGCGAATATAGGCCCGTCTGTTGAAAAGCCCGTCGAAGCTGCACCCCGTCAGTAGCCGGACCAAACTGATGGATTTCATCCAGGT
>JANLPK010000046.1:0-4831 GCA_031367205.1 Alphaproteobacteria bacterium | reverse complement strand
TGGCCGGGTCGAGCCTGGGCGACATCATTCGCGGCCTGACCGGTGCCGACAGCATCGCCGGTGGCGACGGTAACGATACCTTGGATGGCGGCGACGGGGCCGACATCGTGAACGGAAATCTCGGTAACGACGTGATCTTCGGCGGCCCGGGCCTCAACTATCTGCGCGGTGACGAGGGCAATGACTCCATCACCGGCGGAGCCGATTTCGACGACATCAACGGCAACATGGGCAACGACACTGCCTCCGGCGGCGACGGCGACGACTGGGTGGTCGGCGGCAAGGACAATGACCTCCTGAACGGCGACAACGGCAATGACATCGTCTACGGCAATCTCGGCAATGACACCTGCATCGGTGGCGAAGGCGGCGATCTGATCCGTGGCGGCCAAGGCGATGACAGCCTCTCAGGCGGTAACGGCAATGACTGGCTCTCGGGCGACCGGGGCAATGACACCCTCTCGGGTGGCGCGGGTGCCGACGTGTTCCACAGTTTCTCAGGAGCCGGGACCGACCGAGTGATCGATTTCTCAGTCGCTCAGGGCGACAGGGTGCAGCTGGATCAAGGCACGGTCTATGCCGTCAATCAGGTCGGCGGCGACACGGTGATCGACATGGGCAACGGCGATCAGGTGATCCTGATCGGGGTGACAGCCTCGGCGCTGCCGGCCGGAACGATTTTTCTGATCTAGCCCTGCTCGCCAAACACCCGGGCGAACACCCGGTCCACATTCTTGAAGTGGTAAGCGAGGTCGAACAGTTCAGCCAACTCGGCGTCGGTCAGGTGCGGCCGCACATTGGGATCGGCTTTCAGGAAGTCGAGGAACTGTCCCTCCCCGCGCCAGACCTTCATGGAATTGGCCTGCACCGAGGCATAGGCCACCTCCCGCGCGACACCCTTTTGAGTGAGCGCCAGCAACACACGCTGTGAATGCACCAAGCCCCCCAGGCGATCGAGGTTCTTCAGCATGTTCTCCGGATAGATCACCAACCGCTCCACCACGCTGGCCAAGCGGCGCAGGGCGAAGTCGAGATGGATGGTGGTGTCTGGCGCAATGCCGCGCTCCACCGACGAGTGGCTGATGTCGCGCTCATGCCACAGCGCCACATTCTCCATCGCCGGAACGACGGCAGAGCGGATCAACCGCGCCAAGCCGGTCAAGTTCTCAGTCAGGATGGGATTGCGCTTGTGCGGCATGGCGCTGGAGCCCTTTTGCCCCGGATCGAAGGGTTCCTCGGCCTCCAGCACCTCGGTGCGCTGCAGGTGGCGGATCTCCACGGCCAAGCGCTCGATGGAACTCGCCACCACGGCCAGGGCCGCGAAATAGGCCGCGTGACGGTCGCGTGGGATCACCTGGGTGGAGACCGGCTCGACCACCAAGCCCAGCTTGTCGGCCACATAGGCTTCCACCTCCGGCGCGACATTGGCAAAGGTCCCCACCGCGCCGGAAATCGCGCAGGTGGCGATCTCGAACTTGGCCATGGCCAGCCGCTCCTTGGCCCGCTGAAACTCCGCATAGTGTCCGGCCAGCTTTAGGCCGAAGGTTGTGGGTTCGGCATGGATGGCATGGCTGCGCCCAACGGTCGGGGTTAGACGATGCTCAAAGGCTCGGCGCTTCAAGGCCGCGAGCACCATATCGACGTCGTCCATCAGCATGTCCGTGGCCCGGCACAGCTGAACGGCCAAGGCCGTGTCATTGACGTCCGAACTCGTCATGCCCTGATGCAGGAACCGCGCCTCGGGCCCCACGATCTCGGTCACATGGGTCAAGAAGGCGATGACGTCGTGCTTCACCTCGCGCTCGATCTCGTCGATGCGCTCCACATCGAACACCGCGTCGCGGCCCTTGGCCCAGATGGTGGCCGCAGCCTCCTTGGGAATGACCCCCAGCTCCGCCATCTTATCGGCGGCATGGGCCTCGATCTCGAACATGATGCGAAAACGAGTCTGGGGCTCCCAGATCTTGGCGAAGTCGGCACGGGCATAGCGAGGGATCATGGGCGGTGGAATAGCCCCGCCAGCGCAATTTCGCCACCCCTGCGATGGGAGTTAGTCAGCCTCCCCGCGATCTGCCCGCGCTTTGGCCAACGCCTTCACCAGCCCAAACGACGCCAACAGATAGTGCAGCGCGCCCCAGAGCAGGAAGCAGATCGTAACGACAATGCCAGATCGCGTAGCGCCGACCAAGCTGGCGTGACATTGCGAGGCCAATTCGATAGGCGACCCCTTGGGAGCGTTCCCGCCGGGGCAGGCCTGGGCGAAGTCATGACCACCGGTATTCCCGCCAAACAGCGCCTGCACCGAAGCCCAAGCTCCATGATCGCCGACATGGGTGAAGTTGAACTGGGCGAAGTGGTCGATGATCCAGCCTGTGAAGGGCGGGCCGCCACCCAACGCAATCAGATTGACGAAGAACAGCATCACCGCTGCGGCCGTTGCCCGCCTGCGGGTCTCCACCATGTTCTGCACGACGCCAAAGCTGGGGCCCAGATAGGTATAGTGAAAGATGCCAGGGATCAGCAGGATCAAGGCTGTCGCCTGCCAGCTCGTCTGCATATAGGCGAAAATATAGATAGGCGTCGCGATTGTCAGGCCGATCGCGGGGGTCAGCGCATACCAACGCGGGCTGCGCTTGGCCAAGGCATCCGTGATCACCCCGCCCAGTATGGTGCCGATGCCAGAGGAGATACCCCCAACCAATCCGGTGATCAGACCAATCTTGGCCAAGTCGAGCTTGTAGTCACCGCTGGGTGACGCCAGGAACTGCATCCAAGTCCAAGAAGCGTGGCCGGCAGGATCCCCATAGGTGCGCGCGAATAGCGGCGGCACGAACTGCCCCCACCCATAGCCGGCAAATGAAGTCAGGGTGATTCCCAAAACCATGTTGGCCACGGGCCACTTGGCAAACAGGATCTTGGCGACTTCCCAAAGCTCCTTAAATTCGCTGCCGATTGAGGCCGCCTTGGGAGCCCGAGCTGCGACGGCGGCCTCACTCTGATCCAGCTCTGAGTGACCCCGCGCCGGCTCCTTGATCAATAGCTTGATCGCTATGGCGATCACGATCCCCGGCAAGCCGACCAGCATAAACGCGATGCGCCACGAGAAATTCTGCGCCAGATAACCCCCAACGACGGCTCCAAACATCGATCCCATTGGAATGCCGAATGCATAGATGGCCAGGGCCGAGGCCCGCTTCTTGGGCTCGAAATAGTCGCTGAGCAGCGAGTGGGCCGGCGGAGAGAGGCCCGCCTCACCAAATCCCACCCCAAACCGATAGGCCGCCAGGGTCATGAAACTGCCCGCCGTTCCGCATAGGGCGGTAAAGCCGGACCAGATCAGAATGGCTGCCGAGATAATGTTCACCCGACTAAACCGTTCGGCCAGCCGCGCAATCGGAATACCGAGCAGCGTATAGAGCAGGGCAAAATAGAGGCCGCCCAGCAGACCAAGCTGGGTGTCAGTGATCTTCAGATCAACCTTGATCGCCTGACCAATGGTGGAAATGATCGTCCGATCCACGAAGTTCAGCGTGTAGGCCACGACCAACAGCGTCAAGACCAGGGTTCGATAGCGCGGTGAGTAGACCGGCTTGCCGGATCCCTGCACGTTCACGTCGGCCATAAGCTCTCCACCCCCAATACGAAGGGCGCGACTGTAGCGTGTCAATCTGCCGTGGGAAGGGGCAACGCCGTGGCTGGGGCCCTAGGCTGCAGGACCAAAGGTGGTTACAGCGCTCCGCCAATACTGAATTAGGGTAATCACCGCCAAGACGGCCGCAACGACCAAGGCCACAGATCCCACAAGTACCGTCGTCACATGGACATCAGGCAGGATTAGGTTTGGCGCGATCAGAAACCCGAACCCCATAACTTGCAGACCGATCCGGCCCTTTTCCAGCCCCAACATCGGCGTGCTCATAACGCCCGGAAGCGCCTCATTCAGCGTGCCGACGATCACATCGCGGGCAATCAAGATCAAGCTGGCCGCCAAGACCAACGGATCGTTCAATCCGGCGGTGACCAGTCCCACCACGGCGACCACGGTCAACAGGCGATCAGCCAGCACATGCAGGACAGTGGTGAACGGCGAGAACGGCGTCCGACGGAAAAACCCCTCCGCCAGTCCGGCCAAGCCGACAAACGTGAACACGCTCAGGGCCGCCCAATAATGAAACAGGCCGCCCCGCGCCAACAACCAATAGAGCGGTGCCAACAAAGCCAAGCGCAGGAGGGCCACAGCATTATCCGTCATCAAGCATATCTCTTTACAGTCGAAGGCCGCGACCCTGCGGGGCTTCGTCGCCAATGTCCAGATATGCAAACGGCGACGCCCTGGGGGGAGACGTCGCCGCTGCGATCCGGAGAGGACCCGTCGACCAATCCTCGCCAATTCGGCAGGGCTGGGGGCAAAACAAAACCAAGACCGGTTCGGATCAGCCGACAGTCACCTTGTCCGACGGGCGTGTGTCGCGACCATGATCAGAATAAGACCATTTGGTGGCGCAGGTCCGAAGGCGAAAACAAAACGCCGCCCCTTCGGGCGGCGTCTGTCATTGTCGATAGAATGGTCAGGCTACGCTATGACGCGACGACGCGAGCGCAGGCTCACACCCACCAGCCCAAAGCCGGCAATCATCATGGCCCAGGTGGCCGGTTCAGGCACGCCATTGGCAACATCGGCGATGCCGACCGTGAAACCATGCCAGTTTTCGCCGGAGTCGGTAAAGCTGAGGCTGGTAAAGGTGCCGATGAACTTCAACACGCCATGAACTTCAGTTCCCGTTGAGAAGCCTGTACCGCCGACGGTGTTGAACGAACCGCAACCCCAGTA
>JANLPK010000044.1:0-6920 GCA_031367205.1 Alphaproteobacteria bacterium | reverse complement strand
AGGCGGCGACGGGACGACGGCGCGAGCTGCGCAGGGTCACACCGACCAAGCCGAAGCCAACGATCATCATCGCCCAAGTGGCAGGCTCAGGAACGCCGATCACAAAGCCTTGGGTCTTGAAGTCATCCGCATACAGTCCGAAAGCGCCGGCACCGTTCAGGCTCGGAGCCAGAGTGATGTAGCTTGCCATATAGGCTTGGACGCCAGCGTCATAAGGCGTGATCGAGTAGCCATCGGTTCCATACTCAATCTGCCAAATGGCAGCCTGAATGCCCGAAAGCTTGTTTTGCAGGTCCGACGCAGCGCTCTGAACGAGTTGATAGCCAAGGTTTGCCAAGCCGTAGATTTGGCTGGTTTGAGCAGCCGTAAGCGCATGGCCGTTTGAATCGTTGTCAACAGCACCGCTGTGATACTGCAAATTTACCGGCTTTTGATAGCCGTTTCCGGCATCAATCTCATGAAACAAATCGACGCAGAAACCCCACAGCGTATACACTGGCAAGCTAGGCCCGACACCGTAGTTCACATCCAGGACAAGTCCCGTCGCGATGTCGTCATGCGAGCTCAGCCCCTTAGTGATTTTGACCTTCTGGGTGCTGTAATAGCCGACCTTGTTGATAAAAATTTCCGTCGCCGAAGCACTGGTTGCCACAAGGGCACCCGCCGCGATGGCGGAAGCGAAGAGTAGATTACGAAGCGAAGTCATTTGTTAACCCCCGAAGCTCAATTTCACTCGACACCACACCAATATTGGCGAACGCCGCTCTAGGTTTCTTTCTAAGGGGACCGCTAGACCCTGTCCAACGTCATCCCCTCAGACGTGCGCCGAATTTTGAAACTCACCCTAGAGGCGAATGAGGTAGGCCTTCAAAACTCGTCACTCGATGCCTTGTTTAGCGCCGTTTCTCACCGGGGTCTATTATTAATCAATCCTAAAAATACGATTTTCTGCGCGACGTCATCGCGCGCGTTCAGCTTCTATTCATGTAGGACATCCCGCAGGCGACGGCTGCCATCCCACAGCAGGCCGCGCCAACCACAGGCACGAGCCGCCTCCACATTATCCAATCGATCATCGACAAGCGCCAAGTCAGGTGGCGCGTAACCTGTGCGCCGTTCGATTTCGCGGTAAAAGGCTGGGTCGGGTTTGGAACAACCAAGATCGGCGGCGTAGTGCATCGCGTCAAATTGGTGCTGGAAGCCAAGCGTTTCCCACAGATACCGGGCCCGATGGTGCTCCTGAGCTGTGGCCAAGTGCAGACTGACGCCAGTTTTGCGCAGCTCTGTCAGCTCAGCCAGAAGACGATCGTCGAGATGCGCATCCCGGCTGAACCAGTATTCAGCGACTTGCAGGCTGGTGAGATGGGGGGCGATTTCCGCCAGGACAGGCCCCAAACGCGCGTGCAGATCAGCACGACCCAACACCACATCGGCCCAGTGCGGCGCAAAAAATCGGCTCTGAAGTAGAGCAGGATCAAGCCCGATGTCGGACTTGGCGTTCCAGTTCCACGGGCGACCGTTGGGACTGACCACGATAACCCCGTCCACATCGACCATCAAACATTTGAGGCTCACAGCAAACCCTTCAACCGGTAAAGGGCATCCATGGCCTCGCGGGGACTCATGCTGTCGGGATCGAGCGCTGCGACCGCCAGATCGATCTCACTGGGGCCGGAGCTCTGCGCCATGCCGGTCGGCAGGGAGGCCGCAAACAGCGGCAAGTCGTCCAGGTGGGCAGGCGCTCCGGTCTCCCGTTCCAGACGCTCAAGAACTTCGCGGGCGCGGGCCACCACGGCAGGCGGCACGCCCGCGAGCTTGGCCACTTGCACGCCATAGGATCGGTCGGCAGGGCCGGGTCCGGCCTCATGTAGGAAGATCAGGTCGCCGTTCCATTCCTTGGCGCGCAGAGAGAGATTGGCCACATGAGCCAGTCGCCCCTCCAATACCGACAGTTCATGATAGTGGGTGGCGAACAGGCCGCGACACCGATTGGTTTCGTGAAGGGCCTCCGCGCAGGCCCAGGCAATGGCCAAGCCGTCATAGGTGGCGGTACCCCGACCGATCTCGTCCAAGATCACCAAGGAGCGAGGCGTGGCTTGGGTAAGGATGGCGGCCGTCTCGACCATCTCGGCCATGAAGGTCGAGCGGCCCCGGGCCAGATCGTCGCCCGCCCCTACTCGGCTGAATAGGCGGTCCACCACGCCCAGCCGAAAATGTTTCGCCGGCACGAAACATCCAGCCTGGGCCAAAATCGCCAGCAGGGCGTTTTGGCGCAGGAAGGTCGATTTGCCCGCCATGTTCGGCCCGGTGACGATGGCCAGACGCGGCCCGATCACACCCTGCCCGTCCAGCCGACAATCATTGGGGGTGAAGGGATTGCCGGCGCGTTTGACCGCTGCCTCCACCACCGGATGGCGAGCCGCCTGCACCTCAAAAGCCATGGAGCGATCCAGGATGGGGCGGACGCCACCGACATCCTGTGCCCATTCGGCCAGACCGGCGGCGACATCTAGGCGCGCGGCAGCAGCGGCAGCGGATTGGACCAGCTGCGCCACCTCGCACGCCGCCTGTCGCCAAGCCTCGAAGGTGGAAAGCTCGATGGCCAGGGCCCGCTCGGCGGCTTGGGCGATCTTGGCGTCGAGTTCGGCCAGCTCGACGGTCGTGAACCGCACCTGGTTGGCGAGGGTTTGGCGGTGGATGAAAGTGGCGTTGAGCGGGGGTTGCAGCAGGGGTTCAGCAGACTTGGGCGTGGTCTCAACAAAGTAACCCAGCACGGCGTTGTGGCGGACCTTTAGGCTCACCCCACTGTCGGCGGCGAGCCGACTTTCAAGTTTGAGAATGACTTTTCGGCTGTCATCGCGCAGGCCTCGGGCTTGATCAAGCTCGGGACGCACACCGGCGGCGACAAAGCCCCCGTCGCGAGCTTGCGCTGGGAGGTCGGGGCCGAGACCGCTCAGTAACATCTGGCGGAACTCAGCCAAGGCTTCATGCTGGGCGAGATCAAGCGCAGCTAGAGCCGAAACCAGTTCCAACGGCGGTGGCGGTTCTAGAGGTGTTCTATCGACCGCAAAGAGGGAGACAATCGCTGCGCCGCTACCCAATCCGTCCCGCAGTCCGCCAAGATCGCGAGGGCCGCCGCGCCCAAGCGCCAGCCGTGATAGGGCACGCGCCATGTCACCGAGGCCTTTCAGAGATTCCCTCAGTCTCTGACGATGACCACGTTGGGCGACCAGCCATTCCACGGCGTCGAGGCGCGCGTCAATGGCCTGTGGATCCAGCAGGGGTCGCGCCAAGCGGGCGGCCAGCAAACGGGCACCCGGCGCTGTAATAGTGCGGTCAATGGCACCGAGCAGGGAGCCTTCCCGCGATCCGGAGAGACTGCGCTCAATCTCCAAACTGGTGCGGGTGGCAGGATCGATGGCCATGATGTCGGCCTCGCCGGCCCGTCGGGGGGCTGTGAGCGCGGGCAACCGCCCTGCCTGAGTGGTTTCCAGATGCGCGGCGATCAGGCCAAGGGCGGATATCTCGGCCCCCGACAGCGCGCCGAAGCCGTCCAGAGTCTCCACGCCGTAGAGTCGTTTGAGGCGTGCCTCGGACGCCCCCGGTTCGGCGAGAGCCGAGGGCATGGGCTGAACCACACCGCCCACTGACCGCAGCGTGGCATTGAGGTCTTCATCCGAGAACAGTCGGTCGGGAACCAGTATTTCCGAGGGGGCCAAGGCGGCGAGCGCAGAGGCCAAACCCTCCCGCGCCACGGCCCAACACTCCACCTCGCCGGTAGAAAGCTCGACACTGGCCACCGCCGCCGACCCGGCCCGCACCGCCACGGCGACCAGGCGATTAGCCCCGCGAGCATCCAGCAAGCCGTCTTCGGTCAGGGTACCGGGCGTCACCACGCGGGTGACATCACGCCGCACAATAGATTTGGAGCCCCGTTTACGGGCCTCAGACGGGTCTTCCATCTGTTCGCAGACAGCCACCTTGAACCCGGCTCGAATCAGCTTGGCGAGATAGGCCTCTGCCGCATGGACAGGGACGCCGCACATGGGAATTGGTGCGCCGCCGTGATTGCCCCGCGCCGTGAGCGTGATGCTGAGCGCTGCGGCGGCTTTTTCCGCGTCCTCGAAGAACAGTTCGTAGAAATCGCCCATGCGGAAGAACACCAGCGCATCAGGCTGACGGGCTTTGGCCTCGAAAAACTGGGCCATCACCGGGGTGGCACCGGCCGAATCGAACGGGGTTGGGGTTTGGGCGTTCATGGTCGGGCAAAGGTTAACGCGCCAAACCCGCGCCGTCAGTAGAGATCACCTCTTGATCTGTGGGCAGAAGTCACCAAGCTCTAGGTGTGCTCCGAGATTCCCCTGTGACTCATGTGATCTATCCTGCCGCGCCCGATGATGCCGAGGATCTCGCGCGGGTGCATGTCGCCTCGTGGCAAGAGAGCTATCGCGGCTTATTGCCCGACAGTTTTTTGGACCGCATGAGTGTGCATATCCACGCCGAGCGGTTTCGCCGCAGCCTGACGACGCCCGGCGCACATGACGTCACGCTGCTTGCATCTGACCGTAACGGCACCTTCGGCTATATCTCAGGAAGTCCATCACGAAACCTGATCCCGGGCCAAGCCGAGGTTCACACCCTCTATGTGCGTCGCACCGCCCAGCGCCGAGGGGTTGGCCAAGACCTACTGATTTCCGCAGCCCGCGTGTTCATCGCCGTGGGGGCCCGCAGCCTGATGATATCGACCCTGAGAGACAACCTTCCGGCCCGGAGCTTCTATGAGCACCTCGGCGGCCAAGCCGAAGCACCGCGTCGCGAGCCCGGGCCCGGCGGAGTGGTCTACGAGGTCAGTTATGTTTGGCCAGATATCATGACTGTGATGCAAGGATCATCGCGTCCATAGCCGCCAAGGCGTCGCGTTTGCGGCTGAAGGGTTCAAGATAGGACTTGCGGCCCTCACCAGTGCGTAGGCGAAGACACTCCGTGATGATCCGCGCGTGATCGGGAAACTCTATTCGGGCCCAGCGGCCCGCCCCGGATTTGGAAGTGATATCACGGGTCCGCAGGGTATAAACAATCCGCGCTACACCGAGCACGCCCCATGCTGGAGCCCAGCGCCCGAGCATGGCGACGCCTGTGGGGCTCAGGGATTGGCGCGCGCCCTTTATCCAACGCGCCCAGTAGGTGGCGATGTTTTCACGCAGCATGGTCTCGAACTGCAGTGGATCATCCCAAATGATGTCTGGTTTGTCGCCCCTAAGGGTTTGGCCGTATAACGCCAAGGTTCTCAGTGCCACAGCCATTGAGGCCGTCGCAGGCGCGGCGGAGAGATCGGCAGCCACCACCCATTCAGCGTCAATCTTGTAGGGGCTGCGGGTCAGGGCCGCCGCCAAGACGGCCTGGTCTTGAGGCGTTGGGCGGCGCGACAAGACGCCCAGCAAATCCAAATCGCTCTGACCCGGCCACCAATCACCCAAAGCTGCCGAGCCCACGAGATGAAGGGCGATCAGAAGTCCAGGAGCGGACCTATCGACTGTCTCGGCGACACGTCCGGCAGAGACGACGGCTAACGCCCGGGCGAACACGCGTGCCTGAGCGTGGGCATCGTCCATCAGTACCGCGTCACCACGCCCAAAGCCCTTGGTGTCGGCACACCGGCGGCACCTTTGGAACGCTTCAACACCCAGTCGATCAGGGTGTTGGCCACTGCCGAGTTACCCGCGTCACCCGGACGACCTTTCTCCGGTGTCGAGTCATCGGCGGAGACGAAGTCGGTGTGGTGCAAGATGGCGACGTTGATCTTAGGATCGAAGAGCGTGATCGCCTTAGCTGAGGGGGTTTGCCAGGTGCCAGTCTTGTTGATCTCAGTATAGTCGGTAACGCCCGGGAATGGATTGCCGCCGACCCCTTGGGTAAAGCCCTGGCGTGCGACATAGACCGGGATGGCGACGATGGCGGTCTTGTCGACGTCGAGGTTGACCCCGTCGCGGTCAATCTTCAAGGTCTTGAAGCGACCCACAAAATTGGCGTCATAGTCCCACCGCTCAGCAGAATACCAGTTGGACCCGATCATATCGGAGGCATCGAGGGTCTTGGTCCCGGCCTTGGCGAAGGTCACTGTGACAGGCTTGATATTGGAGCGCGCCGGGGCATAGGCCTGACTTATCATCCAGGCAGACGCCTTGCCTGCGTCGATGGCCGAACCCCCGTTTCCACCGCCCTCGATCCAATCATAGACCTTGGCCGGATCGACCATAGCCCCGGAGGGCACGCATTTGGGTGGCGGCGGTTGCACGGCGCGCATGGGTCCTGGGAACGGCACCTGCGGGGTCTTGTCGCACTTGTCTTCTGTGCCCGGCAAGGGCGTGAAGTCGAGCTTGCCCATGCCCTGACCCAGGAACTGCAAGACCGGGATTTGTAGGCCCCCGTCCGGCACCGGGTCGGTGTCAAAGCTGGTTCCGGCCCGCGCCAACCAGGTCAGGCGAACGGCCTTGAGGAAGTCATCGCCAGGTGCAGGTGCCATGCCGGCAGTGCGCAGGGGGAAGATCGATTCGGCCTTGGGGTCAGAGAAGGCATAGTAGATGCCGGTCACCGATTGGCTAGCCGCCGAGGCCGGGCCAGCGATGGCGCCTAAGAGCCCATTGGCATCGGTGAAGACCGGGGCCTTTCCCGATCTCAGATCAGCGACATGGGCAAAATAGCCGTCCAGGTCAGCGGGCGTTGGCTCGGCTTGGTTTCCGGCTGAGGGCCCGCCGTCCAGGAAGATGAGGCCTGCCAATTGCTCCACAGCGCGTTTGCCGTCCGGCTTGCGACGCCCTGCATAGTTGGAGACGAAGCCGCCGCCCTGGCTGTGGCCGGCGAGGAAGATATTGTGATTGCCGGTCTTCTGGGAGATCAGGCCGATCATCGCATCGACGTCA
>JANLPK010000010.1:0-30862 GCA_031367205.1 Alphaproteobacteria bacterium | reverse complement strand
CGCCGCAGGCCGGGGCAAGGCGTTCCGTTCCTCCCCCGCAGGGTGGAGGTGGCTCGGCGCGAAGCGACGAGACGGAGGGGGCCGGGCGGCAGCCCGGACACGTGTTTTGGATAGGTGGTTGTCCGCCCGCTTGCGCGGTCGGCCCCCGCAGTCAGCTGCGCTGACAGCTCCCCCGATGGGGAGCAACAGCGAATGGCTAGGCGGGGGCTTCTCGCAGGTCGTCGTCGCTATGTATGTTGGGTGTATCTTCCATATGGATTGGGTGTGTGTTGTAGGGTGATCCTGGAACCTGGGCTCTTCGCTCGTCCATGGCCCAGGGCTCTAGGCTCCAGGCCTGCCAGTCAGGCACGATGCCGAGGTCTGCGCAGATGATGGCGATGATCTCAGAGACCGGCTTACCCGCGAAGTCTTCCAGGTCTTCGCGCTCAATGCGGTCAGAACGCTCGCGGTGAAGATCACGATCTGGGGTGTCGCGGTCAACTTGGCGAGACACCGCTTCCTTGGCCAAGGCCTTGCGCTCAGTCAGTCGGGCGGCCTTGCGTGCCTTCATCTCAGCCTGGAACCCAGAAACTAGCTTGGCATCTAGAGCCAAGCTCATACGAACAGAGCGACTGATCCGGTGAAAGCGTAGGGAGAGATCAGGACCTATCACCCCAGGGTCAGTGGCGGCAATCTCTCTGGCTTGATCCTGTAGCATACGGGCCATGTCCATGCCGATGAGCACCAACTGACGCAGAGTCCGCGCTCGCCACTCGGCGCGCTCGGCATCGATGTCGTCATCGCTGAGGGTGTTGACCATGTCCATGAACGAAACAAGAACATGTGCAACGCCCGCTGTCAAGGGGCAACTTCACACTCCCCTTTCACCGCGTTCCGGCACACACCCGACACCAATACCTCCCCGGCGCCGCAGGCGTGCCTGGGCGGAGGTGGCTGAGGCCCATAGGCTAGCGTCTCTAAGCCGCCGCAAGAAAGGCTGTCCACGAACCTCGCGAACACCACGAACGGGGCAGCGCGGTGACAGTGCGCGAGACAGGTGCCGCCGCGTCGCAGCCGCGACTACCCGTAAAATAGAATTTCATACACTGGCACCGTAACCCCTGGGCTTTGACCAGCGCAAGCCAATTGCTCGAATGCCCGAGATCATCATTTCGCTATTTGTCGCTGCCTGCTTCCCATAGTCACAATGAGCGCCAATAGGGCAAATCCAGCACCGGCAAGGAACGTCGCATTTGCTCCAACGCGATCCCATAGCAGCCCTGCGATCACGCTTGAGAAAAGCAAGGCTACCCCCGTCAGGAGGTTGAAGAGGCCGAATGCTGAACCTCGCACATCGCTGGGTGCATGATCTGCGACAAGTTTGGTGAGTAGGCCTTGGGTGAGCGCCAAATGCCCTCCCCACATCACAATTCCCAGAAAAGTGCCCCCAAGCCCCGCGATCAGTGCCAGCGAAAGATCGGCAGAGATCAGGCAGCCAAGGCCACAAATCAGCAGCGTGCGAGCTGACAACCGGTCAGACAGTCCACCTGCGGGAAATGCTCCAACAGCATAAACAAGATTCATCACGACCAGCACCAGCGGCGCGAGTGTCAGCGGCAGGCCTTCCGCACTTGCCTTGAGAATCAGAAATCCCTCGCTAAATCGCGCCAGAGTAAACACGACACCAATGCCCGTGACATTCCAGAATCCGCGTGGAAGTCGTTTGAGTTCGGAAAGTTGCAACGGTGCACGAACAGCCGCGTTGGCCTGTTGCGACTTGGATTCAGCTACCCCAAACACGACGAACAACACGGCCAGAACGCCGGGAACGACCGACACCCAGAAGACCATCCGCATATTATTGTTGAGCAAGGCCATCAGCCCTATCGCAACCAATGGCCCGGCAAATGCGCCTACCGTATCCAGCGATTGACGCAACCCGAACGCCCGCCCGCGAATAGCTTCCGGCGTCACGTCTGCGACCAGTGCATCGCGTGGTGCGCCTCGCAAGCCTTTCCCGATCCTGTCTGCAAAGCGAGCGCCGAGAATGATCGGCGCCGACCCGGCTATGGCAAAAAATGGTTTGGAGAGCGCGCCCAGCCCATAGCCAAGAAGAATTAGCGGTTTGCGGCGGCCCATGCGGTCGGAGATATAGCCCGAAAAGGCCTTACTGATTGAAGCGGACGCCTCGGCAATTCCATCAATTAGCCCGACCATTGCTACACTGACGCCGAGCGTTGTCGTCAGGAAAAGCGGTAGCAACGAGTGAATTATCTCAGATGATATGTCCATGAACAAGCCGACCAGTCCAAGCGCCCAAACCGTGCGCGGAATAGCTAAGCGAGCAGCGCTAGATTTGGGGATTGGCATCAATGGCGGGTATAGCGTTGGAGGCTGACGCGCAGTCCAATCCGGAATTCGTCGCCGGGATTTGCTTGTGTGATGATCGCGGCGGGGCCACTGACGCCGTTGTGGGCATATTCAAAATGCAGGCTTGCGAGCTTGCCGGTAAAGGGCAGATTGTAGTTGAAGCCGGTGCGGATCGCTTGTTGCCGTGCGCGGCTGGCAATTGAGTCTTGCCCGAGACTGACAAAATCATAGCGCAGGAACAGGTCGAGGTCGCCCACCTTTGGCGCAGCGAACAGCGATATTTGCGCCATTGCATAGCCGCCGAACGCATCGCTGTTACTGCCCGAAAAGCGCGAGCCGATCAGTTCGCCCTCAATCGTTGCAGGGTGTCCGGCGATAGGGAAGGTATAGGCGGCATCGCCTTCGAACGTCAGCTTGTCGCCCGTTGCCGCCACACCGCCCAGCGGGGCCTGTGCAATGGCCGTGCCGAGCGTAAAACTGCGATTGGCGATATTGCCGGTAAAGTCGCCGGCAACGCCGAGCGTCAGCTTGCGGCCAAGTTTCGCGTCATTGATGGGGGTGAGTAACACCTTGCCCGCCACCGACCTGCCCATACTGCTCCGCGCGTCGGCAGCATTGAGCGAGCCGCGATTGTCGCCAACCGAGAACTGGACGGCGGCATTGGGTGATAGTGCCCTTTGCACCTGAAAACCCATTTGCGCGCCAAAGGCGTTGACCGAACCATGTTCTTCCAAAATCAGGGAACGGTTGATCGTCGGCAAATTGCCCGATGAAAGATTGTCGTCACGCGAGAGGATATGGGTGTTATGCCCAAACAGCAGCCGGAACTTGGCGGGGTCGTCGGCGTCCTGGAGCGACACAAACAGGTTTTCAAAATTGCGGCGGATTGGGCCGTTGCGGAAGAAGTCGCTGTTGGTCAGATCGACCTCATAGACCAGCGCAGGCCGCAAATGGGGTGTGATGCGGGGCAGATCGAACTCGGCACCTTGTCGCACCCGTCGCCAACCCTCCTTGCCGTCAGGATCAATCAGCCGTTCGGCAAAGCCCCAAGCGGTGATGCGGAAATCGCCCGACTGGACGACAATGCCCGCGTCAGGGTTGAACGACAGCACCGGCGGCGCATCAGTTGATGAAGCTTGTTGCGCGAATACGGGCGTTGCCGTGAAGGCCAGAAGTGAGGCAGCCAAACTTGAGAGCAGAGTCCTCACCAGAAATACCGCCGCCACCCTCGCACTTTGTCTGCAGGACCCGCGCGCCTTCCGCGCAGCATTTGCAGGTAAAGTATCATACCGGTGACACTCATGGCGATCAGCGCCAGCCCCCATGCCAGCCCGAGGAACTTGCCGCCGTCACCGAATATCTCGCCGGTATGCAGGCGCAACACCCAATCCTCACCGTCGGGCTGCGATGCGACAATCGCAGCAGTTGCGGCATCGACCGTCACCTTGATGGGGTTTGCGCCGTCGAGATGAAAGACGAAAGCTGGCACCGGAGCCTTGATGACCCAATCGACCGATGCAACGTGCCGATTTCCGTAGCGGGCTAGAACAGCGGTGCGCGCCTTGTCGAGCTTTGCGGTATTTAACGGCAAAGGCGCTGACAGGGTGGCAGGCGACACAATTGCCACCATCGCCTCGCGTGCGGCCTCATCCTCGCCAAAGATCGCCTCGCCCTGCATCCAGACGCCGGTAAGCGAGACCGAGAGAAAGAAGATGATACCGATAGTGCTCAGCCAGCGGTGGAATTTACGGTTTGTCATGTGCAGAGCGTCCCAGCGTAGCAGCTATTACTCTCCTAGAGAGTGTCGCGTGCGATGCAATACCTACTACTGTTCCAATTTAGACGGCTAAGCTGAAGTGGCTCCTGTTGTTTACCCAGTTTCCGGTCGCCGCATCGAGCGCACGGATGGCACTTAAGATGCCGCTAACGAGCGCCGTCCACACCATCAACGTAACCCCTTTGATCCTGCGGAGTTTATCGAAGCGCCCGAGGCCTATCTGGCCGATGCGTTTGGGTGCACTTTCAGGGGCTCTCTAATTCGTACACTGGCACCGTAATTTGCGCGCCAACAAGCTTGTCGGCACGGCACCCGCAAAGCGCTGAACCGCCAGGACATAACTCGGGTCGTGCAAGTGCCCGACCCTTCTGCAATAGACATCAGATGCCCGACCTGTTCAGCCCGTTCACGCTCAAAGACATCACCTTGCGCAACCGCATCGCCATGTCGCCAATGACGATGTACCGCTCCGGGGAGGACGGTCGGATCACTGACTTCCACATCATGCTGATGGGTTCGCGCGCCGCCGGCGGCTTTGGCTTGGTGTTTCCAGAACAGATCGCTATCACCCCGGATGGGCGCACAGGACCCAGTTGCGCCGGAATCTGGGAAGACGGCCAAATCGAGGGGCTCTCGCGGGTCACCGCGATCATCAAGGACATGGGTGCGACCCCAGGCATTCAACTGGGTCACACCGGTCGCAAGGGCAGCGAACTGAAGCCGTGGGAGGGCAAGATGCAGGCGCCTCCCGACCATCCGAAGGGATGGCAGGTGCGCGGCCCGTCGCCGATCCCGTTCGGCGGCCGATTTCCCTATCCCGTCCAAGCCCTGAGCAGGGCGGAAATCAAGGATCTTCACCGATCCTACGCCGACGCGGCGCGACGCGCCCTCGAGGCCGGATTTGAGTGGCTCGAGATGCACTTCGCGCACGGCTATTTGGGCGCTAGCTTCTTCTCACCCTTAGCGAACCAGCGAGACGACGAGTATGGCGGAAGCCTTGAGAACCGGCTTCGCTTTCACCGCGAGGCGATGGATGCAGTACGGTCGGTGTGGCCAGAGCGCCTGCCGCTGACAATTCGGCTGGGCTCTGACGACTTCCATCCCGACGGGGTCCAGTTCGACGAGGCTGTCTGGGCGATCTGCCAGCTTAAGGACCACGGGCTCGACCTAGCGGACCTTAGTCTTGGCATGAACACCGATCAGGCGAAGGACGTGCCGTTCGACAAGGTGGCCTTCATGGTCGAGCGGGGTAGCCGGGTCCGGCGAGAGGCGGGCGTGCCGGTCGGCGTCAGTTGGAACCTTGGAATCCCGGCGGTCGCCGATCGGGTCATTCGTGAGGAGATGATCGACCTTGTCATGCTCGGGCGGCCAGCCTTGTCGAACCCTCATTGGCCGCTTTATGCCGCGCGGGAACTTTCGCACGCCGACCCGCTGTCGCTGCTGCCGGAGGACTGGTCGTGGTGGCTTCGGCGGATCCCAGGGCCGGAGGGATCGCAGGGCTGGCCAAGCACCCTTGGCACCGGCTGAGGGCCTTTCCGTACGGGTATTACGGTGATGGTTTGGACAGTGCCCGCTGGCGACGCGCGTGCCGTTGGCATAGGTCATCGCCGAGCGGCGGCGCTCTTGAATATTGACTTCACCCTGGGCAAGCTGGAGGCCAGCCGGGCAGGTAACCTTTCGCCGGGAGGACAAGCGGCGGGTGCCGATCAGTCTGGCCCAGGCGTTCCGTGTGGAGATTGATCCCTACGGACCCCACGACCGGATTGAGGCGGTCTGAACCGAGGCCTTGAGCGTCTTCCGCCGGATGTAAGGTCTGTCCCGACGACCCAAGGTGCAGAACGCAGAGGACGCTGAGTTTCCGCAGAGATCGCTGATGGAGCCCGTCTCTGCGTCCTCCGCGAGCTCTGGGTTCGGGACCTTCGGCAGGTAGGATTGTCCACCAACTTCACGAACGGGCACGAACATGGGGTGGATCGTGAGGCTCAGTCTAACGAACCGAGGCTGCGCTCAGAGGCCCGGGCTCTGCAGGCGCTGGCGGCCTGCCTGCCGCGCGGGGACCTGCGGTTTGTTCGCAGGGTCTATCGGTTGGCGTTTGGGGTGGAGTGAGGGGAGATGTAGTTGATGTCCCTACTTCCGTGCTCATCTGGCGACATGTGGGAAGCTAGACCCGCAGGCTATGGCGCAGCAAAGGTGTGGGCGATCATTCGGTTGCCTTCGAACACGGCCTTGTCCAGCACGTGGGGCGGGTCGACGAAGATGAAGTCGAAGGTCTTGTTCTCGTTGACGTCGCGGTGGAGCATGACCAGGAAGGCTTCGCCCGCTGCAGGGGCGTAATTGATGGTCAGGGCGACGTTCTTATTCTCACCGCTCTTGATATAGCTGGCGCCGATATACTTTTCGCCGATGGGTTTGCCGTCCACGATCTGATGGATCACCAGCCAGCCGTTGCCATCGATGACCACGTCCTTGAAGGTAAAGGTCGAGCCGTTGCGCATGACCCCCTCGGTTACGATGCTGTTTTTCTCGCCGTCGCCCATGGTCATCTGGGCCAGGGCGGTGTCGGCAAGCGCGAGTGACATTGCTGATGCGAGCACAAGGGATCGAATATTTAGGCTGGCCATGGGTGACTCCGCGAAACTCTGGCCGGTAGGGACGCATAGTCTCGCCGAACCTGCAACCCATTGCCTGCTGAGCGCCGCTGGTCGCAGTTGCGGCATCGCCGCAAGACGGCGATAGTTAGGTGAACTGACCCACCTCGAAAGGCCCGCACCGATGGCAGAACGATTCACCGCGCAAGATGTCGAGACTTGGCGTCGGGACGGCTGCGCGCCGATCCATAATTTCTTCACGCCGGAAGAGGTGGCGGCGGTGCGAGCCGACTTCATTTCAGTATTTGGTCGCGCTGAGGGCGGTGCCGATGAAGCCCTGGATAAGAAGCGCGGTGGCAAGGTGGGGCGATTTCACCCGACCCAATTCCTGGGTGTTCTGCCGGTGCCGATCGATTGCTCGTCGGCGCTCAACCTGATCGGCGTGCATCCGGCCCTGATCGAATTTGCCAAGCAGGCGCTGAAGACCGACGACGTGCATGTCTATCAATGCCAAGCCTGGGCCAAGTTTACCGGCGAGTCTGACTATGACCAACCGTTCCACTGCGACTTCGTTAATCACACCCTGACGGTGCCGTCGCAGGACGCGCATCTGAATACGGTGACGATCCTGTGCTACTTCAGCGATGTGGAGGAAGACTGCGGCCCGATGCACTATGTGACCCGGCCGGATAGTTTGAAGGTCGCGGGCCCCGAGGCGACCTTTGATCAGCGGCCCGCGCATCAGGCCAAGCTGCAGAAGGGCTTGGCGCGATATGAGCGATCCAGCGCTGCACCGGCCGGATCTGTGGTGCCCTACAGCATCGACATTTTCCACCGCGGCACCAATCTGACCGCGCCGCGCGGGGCGAGATATGCCTTAATGACCTGCTTCAAAGCGGCGCGGGATGACGCCCACGGTTTCCACGCCTGGGCCTTCCATCACACCAAACCCTGGAAGAACATCTTCAACCACGCGACGCCTGAGCAACTTGCTTGTTTCGGCGTGCAACCTCCGGGCAATCCCTTCTGGACGGCGGAGACCTTGCGGCGAGCCCAGGCGCGCTATCCCGATTGGGACATGACGCCCTATCGGCAGGCGATGTCATAGCTGGTCGCCGCCGCTAATATGGCGCGTCTTCGACGGGCGGAAGCTCTGGTTCCGGCTCGGGCGTGGCTTCCTCTTCCGGTGGTGGCGCTTCCGGGTCGTGGGCTGCGAAGTCGCTGGAGAGATCGTCGTAGAAGCGGCTGCGATGATCGCGTTCCGCGCGCGGCTCATCGGTTTGATAGATGATTTCAAGCGGGGCTTCCGGGAGTAGCCAGTCGAAGTCGCGGACCGGCAGTTTGTCGTGAGCCGCGATCATGAAGCGGCGCCAGATCTCAGCTGCCATGACACCGCCGGTAACGTGGTTCATGGGCCGGTCATCGTCATTGCCCACCCAGACCCCGGCCACATAGTCAGGCGTAAAGCCGACGAACCAAGCGTCGCGCCAATTCTGGCTGGTGCCGGTTTTGCCCGCAGCCGGTCGCCCAAAGTTGGCGCGGGTGCCGGTGCCTGAGCGGATCACCCGCTGCATCATCCGCACCATCATGCCGGCATGGGGCATGTCATAAACCGGCAGAGGTGAGGCGGTAATCTGGCGGTAGATTTCTGTGCCGCTGAGGCTGCGGATTTCGCTGACCACGTAGGGCGTTGTGCGCTGACCCTGGTTTTGGAACACTTGGAAGCCTGCAACCATGTCGATCAGCGGCACTTCATAGGCTCCCAACGCCACGGCCAGACTGGGGTTGTCTGGAATGCTGGTCAGGCCGAACCGATGGGCCAGATTGGCAATGGCCCGGCCCCCGACCTCTTGGGCCAGCTTTACCGCGACGGTATTGATAGATTGCGCCAGAGCGGTCTCCAGGGTGACCGTGCCGCGATAGCCGCCGCCATAATTCTTGGGTGACCAATTGCCCAGACGGATCGGCCCGTCGACCCGGGTGTCGGTGGGCAGCAGGCCCTTCTCAAGGGCTGCGGCGTAGACGAAGGGCTTGAAGCTGGAGCCGGGTTGGCGCCTAGCCTGAACCGCGCGGTTGAAGACGCTGGAACTATAGTCTACCCCGCCGACCATGGTGCGGATGGCACCGTCTGCGGACATGGCCACCAGGGCACCCTGGCTGGGGCCGCCACCTGCGGCCACTACAGAGCGCAGAACATCTGCGCCGGCCGCCTGGAGGTTGGGGTCGATGGTCAGGCGAACCATCAGGTCCGGCGAATTCGGCCCGACCCGGCGCAGCACCTCCGACGTGGCGAAGTCCAGAACGTAGCCCATGTCGCCGTCGTTGGCCAAGGCGATGGCTGTCAGTTTGGGCGGACTGGCCAGGGCGGCGGTTTCTTGCTCAGGGGTGATCCAACCCTCGGCGCGCATGTTGGCCAAGATCAGCCGCTGTCGATCTAGGGCATCGGCCATATTGTGATGCAGCGACAGGCGCGAGGGCGCTTTGGGCAGGGCGGCGAGTAGGGCGGCTTCTGAGATGCTGAGTTGGCCGGCAGGCTTGCCGAAATAGGTGCGCGATGCGCCGTCGACTCCAAAGGTATTGGCCCCGAAATAGGTGCGATTGAGATAGAGCTCCAGTACCTCATCCTTGGTCAGCATGCGCTCGAGTTTTTGAGCCAGGACCGCCTCTTGGATTTTGCGTTTGAGGGTCTGATCGGGTGTCAGAAATAAGCTCTTGGCCAGCTGTTGTGAGAGGGTCGACCCGCCTTGGACAACGTCTTTGGCCTGCCAATTGACATAGGCTGCTCGGACGATGCCGATGGTGTCGATGGGCCCGTGGCGATAGAAACGACGGTCCTCGGCCGCCAGAAAAGCCAGGGGCACATGGGCCGGTAGATGCTCTAGGCTGACACGGTCGCCGTTCTTGGGGCCCCGTGCAGCGATCAGGGTTCCATTGCGGTCAAAGAACCGGATCGAAGGTGCGCGATTGAGCACATAGAGCTGCTCGCGCGGGGGGATTTCGGGGAGATCGCTGAGATAGATACGCCGCCCATAGATATAGCCGTTTAGGGCCCCGGCCAGAAGGGTGACCACCAATCCTGCGAGGATCAACCAGACCTTGGAGATGGGCCCGACCGGCTTTCGCGGTTTGCCCGGCTTCGCCGGCTTGCCCAACTTCTGAGCCTTGGCGCGCGGCAGATCGGCGCGGAAGGTTTCGCGCGGGCCTTGCGGGGGGGAAGCATTCCAGTCGGTCAACAGATCCAACTTCAAAGGGCGGGCGTGGCGGGCAATTATGGTTTAGACCGCACACACCATGACATCACGACCTTACTGGGAAACGAAGACGCTGGCGCAGATGGATTCTGCGGAATGGGAGGGTCTGTGCGACGGCTGCGGACTTTGCTGTCTGGTGCGCTTTGAGGATGAAGATACCGGCGAAGTGATCCCCACGCGCGTGCATTGCAAGCTGCTGGACGCGGCGCTGTGTCGGTGTTCAGACTATGAGAACCGCCAGGATTATGTGCCCGATTGCATCAAGCTGACGCCGCAGAATGTCGAGCGCTTGGCCTGGATGCCCAAGTCCTGCGGTTACCGGCGGGTACATGAGGGGCGGGGTCTCGCGTCCTGGCATCCGCTGATCAGCGGTGATCGCGAAAGCGTGCATCGGGCCGGGGTGTCGGTGCGGGGTCAGACCTTCAGTGAAGACGAGCTGGCCGATCCGGAGGATGCCGTCGATCACGCGGCCTATGATCTGATGGCAGAGCGGGGGAAGGCGCGTCGGCGGCGGTAAGGCGTAGATCGGGGAACCAGAGTTGCACTCTGACCCAAAGCGCTTAATTGAGGCGCTGCACTATGGCTTGAAAGGCTACTCTCTTTGGCGCGCGATCCTTATCAGGAACTTGGTGTGGCGCGCGGGGCCACGGCGGCAGAGATCCGCAAGGCGTTTCATAAACTGGCCAAGGCTCACCATCCTGACACCAATCCCGACAATAAGCCTGCGGAGGAACGGTTCAAGCAGGTCAGCGCAGCGTTTGATGTTCTGGGCGACGTCGAAAAACGCAAGAAGTTTGACGCCGGCGAGATCGATGCCGATGGGCGCGAGGTGTTTCGGGGTTTCGGTGGCGGTGGTGGGCCGGGCGGCTTTTCACAAGGTCCGCGCGGCGCGTCGTTCGAAGGCGTCGATCTGAGTGACATTTTCGGTGACATACTGGGTCGTGGACGAGGCAATGGCGGGGGCGGAGCGTTCGCGACCCGAGGCTCCGACGTGCGGGCGCGGTTGGAAATTGATCTGGAAGACACCATCCACGGGACCAAGAAGCGGATCTCCTTTGCCGATGGGCGCGCGATGGATGTCGCCGTTCCCAAGGGGGCCGAGGAGGGTCAAGTTCTACGGCTGAAGGGCCAGGGCGCGCCGGGGCGTGCGGGTCCGGGTGACGCGCTGATCGAACTGGCCATCAAGCCCCATCCCACCTATCGCCGAGAGGGCGAGGCTTTGATCATGGACCTGCCGGTCAGCGTGCCCGATGCGGTGCTGGGCGGAAAGGTGGCGGCACCGACACCGGATGGGGCGGTGACCCTGACCGTGCCCAAAGGTGCCAATTCAGGACAATCCCTACGCCTGAAGGGAAAAGGCCTCAGCAACGCCAATGGAAAGCGCGGTGATCTGATTGCGCGCCTGGTGATCATGTTGCCTGAGACCCCGGACGCGGAGCTGGAGACCTTTGCCGAGAAGTGGCGCAAGGCGCGACCTTATGTCGCGCGGCGTCGGTAGGCTAGGTGACAGGATAGGCAGTACCTCATAAACCCTGCTCATTCAGGTTGGGTTCAGTCGCAGGAGTGTACGGATCGAGCCATGAAGTGGTTCTTGGTCATCTTGACCCTGGTCACCGCGGCACCCGGCGCCGCGCTGGCGCAGAGGTATCCTGACAACGACCGTTCGTCCTATGGGGCAGGGCGCGGGGATCAGGATGATGCTCGCGAGGCCGTGCGCGGCGGCCGCCAAGTGCCCTTGGCCACGGTGATCCGACAGATTGCGGTGCGGGTGCCGGGCCGCCAACTGAACACCACCATGGGTGAGTATGCCGGGCGGTCGGTATATTACGTCCAGTGGCAGACCCCGAACAATCAGGTGATCATTTTCATCGCCGACGCCCAGACCGGTCAGATTATCGGCCAGCAGGGCGGCTAGGAGCACACCATGCGCATTCTGCTGGTCGAGGACGACAAGGACCTATCGCGGCAATTGAAGGCTGCATTGCACGATGCGGGCTACGTTGTTGATCACGCACCGGACGGTGAAGAGGCGCAGTTCCTTGGCGAGACAGAACCCTATGATGCGGTGATCCTGGATCTGGGCCTGCCCAAGGTGGATGGCGTGTCGGTGCTGGAGCGCTGGCGGCGGGGAAACATGGCCACCCCGGTGTTGATCCTGACCGCGCGCAGTGCGTGGAGCGACAAGGTGGCCGGGTTTGATGCTGGAGCCGATGACTATCTGTCCAAACCGTTCCATACCGAGGAACTGTTGGCGCGGTTGCGAGCGCTTTTGCGACGGACGGCGGGCCACGCGGCGCCGAGCTTAAGCTGCGGAGGCTTGCGGCTGGACCCACGCGCCGCGCGGGCCAGCGTCAATGGAGAGCCGCTGCGGTTGACCTCACTGGAATACCGTTTGCTGCACTATCTGATCATGCATCAAGGCCGAGTCATCAACCGCACCGAGCTGGTGGAGCATCTCTACGATCAGGATTTTGACCGCGACTCAAATACCATCGAGGTGTTCATCGGACGGGTGCGCAAGAAGATCGGATCTGAGCGGATCGATACGGTTCGCGGACTGGGTTACCGTCTCACGGCTCCGGCAAGTGAGTTGGCCGACGAGGCCGCCGCCACAGGATGAAGTGGATGTGGGGTCGGCCTTCTCTGGTTCGACGGCTGGTGATCCTGGCGGCTGGATGGTCGCTGGCGGTGATGTTGGTTTCGGCCTTGGTCTTGACCCTGTTGTTCCAGCGCGCGGCTTTGCGCCGGTTTGATCAGGGGCTTGGCGAGCTGATCGACAATCTGGTGGCCGGGGCGACCTTAGACGACAAGGGTCGTGTGCTCGCCCCTGCTCTGACCGACCTCAGGGCCCTGCGCGCCTATTCCGGCAAATACTGGCAGATCGCCGAACCGGTCCCCGACGGCGGCATCCGGTTGATGGTGCGGTCGCGGTCGCTCTGGGACTCAGAGCTGGGTGCACCCAAGGATCTGGCGGCCCGGCTGGCGGCCGATCCGGGCAAGGCCATCGCCTATGAATTGCCCGGGCCGCTGAAGGAGCCGCTGCGAGTTCGTGCCAGCCAAGCCAAGCTGCCGGGCCGCGTAACGCCGGTGATCTTTATGGCCGCTGAGGATCGTACGGCGGTCATTGATGATGTGCGAAGCTTTGTGGCCGCCACGGCGGGGGTGCTCTTGTTACTGGGTGCCGGCTTGGTGGCGGCTGTGGTGATCCAGGTGCGGGTCGGTCTTACCCCGCTATTTGCCCTGCGCCGGGAAATCGCCGAAGTGCGGCGCGGCCAGGCGGATCGGATCGTGCAGAGCTATCCCACCGAACTCACGCCTCTGGCCGACGAACTCAACGCGCTGATGGCCCATAATCAGGAGGTGGTGGAGCGACAGCGCACCCATGTGGGCAATCTGGCCCATGCGCTCAAGACCCCGTTGACGGTGATGTTGGCAGAGGCTGAACAGCCCTCAGATACGCTGGCGGAGGTGGTGACGCGCCAGAGCCAGGCCATGCGCCGCCAGGTCGACCATCATCTGCGCCGGGCCAGGGCCGCTGCTCGAAGCCAAAGCCTTGGGGAGCGGACGTCGGTGGCTGAGGTTTTGGACGAACTCTCGCGAACCCTGGAGCGTATCTTCGTCGATAAGTCGGTGAAGATTGACTGGGATGCGCAGGATGATCTGATCTTCTTGGGTGAGCGGCAGGATCTATTGGAAATGGCCGGTAACGCCATGGAGAACGCCTGCAAGTGGGGTCAGGGCAAGGTGCGCGTGCGCGGCACCAGTCTTTCCGATCAGACTCTGCGCCTGACAATTGAGGACAACGGACCGGGGCTGGAGGCGCCAGAGCGTGCTGCCGCCCTGGCGAGGGGCGCGAGGCTGGATGAGAGTGCGCCGGGGTCAGGATTGGGCTTGAGCATCATTGAAGAACTGGCGCGCGCCTATGGTGGGATCTTGGAACTGGAGCGTTCCCCGCTGGGCGGCTTGCTGGTCGACCTGACGCTGCCCCGCGCCGAGGTATGATTTCATCAGCTATTAGAGAGCCTTAGGGTCGCACCCCCCTGGATCATGGGCCGCAGACGTCTTGCAACTGTTGGGCGATGAGGCTGGAGGTGAACTGTTGCGTCGACGGTGCGACGGGGCACTGAGGGTGTTAAGCAGCCCGGGCATCCAAGTGGCGAGTTAGGCTCGCGCTCCTCCATGCTTTGAGCTAAAGCCCTCTGATGATCGCATTGTGGGTCGCGACAGGCGCGTTTGCCGCTGTTGCAGCAGGCCTCATTCTCCTCCGCGCCGCTCGAGCGGCGACCAGCGCCGGGTCTGCGGATCCGACTCTGGAGATCTATCGCCGGCAACTCGGCGAACTTGATGACTTGGCCGGGCGGGGACTGCTGGAGACCAACGAACACAAGGCAGCCCATGCCGAGGCCGCGCGCCGCTTGCTTGGTGCCGCAGATGCACCTCAGACCCCGTGGGCAGGACACCCCGGTGACCGGAATTGGATCTTGGGTGTAGTGGTGAGCGCGCCACTGGCGGCCTTGGCGCTGTATTTCGTTGTCGGTTCGCCAAGCCTTGCCGATCAACCGCTCAAGGCGCGCATTGATCGCTGGCGGGGCTCGGATCTGGCCTCACTCACGGCTCCGCAGATGGCTGCCGTCCTGCGCCAGGCCACGGCTGTGAAACCTGATGTGGAAGGGTTTCGGTTCCTGGCATTGGCAGAGAACCAGTCGGGTAGTCCCTCAGCGGCAGCGCGGGCTCTACGCAAGGCGTTGAAACTTGCCCCTGAGCGTGCGGACCTATGGGAAATGCTGGGCATCTCCATGGTCGATGAGGCGCGTGGCGACGAGACGCCAAGCGCGATTGCGGCGTTTCGGACGGCGGTTGAGCATGACCCGACTCGGGTTCTGGCTCGCTATCATCTGGCCCGTGCCCAGGCTCAAGGCGGTGACAACCCTGGTGCCGTTGCGTCGCTGAAGGCGCTCCGGGCCGACTTAGCGTTGGATGATCCTCGGCGTGGCGACCTCGACGGTGCCATCGCAGACGCCCAGGCGACTGCCAAGCCGACGACTGGTCAGGATCAGATGATAGCCGGCATGGTGGCCGGGCTGGCAGCGCGCCTCAAGGAACACCCCGATGACCCCCAGGGCTGGATCAAGCTGGTGCGGTCCTATGCCGTGCTGGGCGACACCGCCTCACGCGATAGCGCACTGGCGGAGGCCAAGGCAAGATTTGCGGTGAAAGGCGACGTGATCGAGCAGCTTGAGACCGCAGCACAAACAGCGGCGATGAAATGAGCGGGTGGTTACCCAAATCCCCGAAGGCCCGGCGGCGCCTGATGCTGGTGGCGGCCATAGCGCCGGTCTTGGCGGTTGCCGTCGGATTGACGCTCTGGGGACTGTCGGACTCGATCTCCTATTTCTATACCCCCGCCCAAGCTCATGTGGCGCATCCGCCGGCAGGGCGGTCGATCCAGCTGGGTGGTCTGGTGGTCACTGGCAGTGTGTTGAAACAGTCCGGCGGACAGGTGACGTTCAAGGTGCGCGATCAGAGCGCCTCCGACACCGTCGTGTTCCAGGGCGATCTGCCGGATCTGTTCCGCGAGGGACAGGGGATCGTCGCCTCCGGGGCCTTTCGTCCCGACGGTGTGTTTGAAGCTAAGCAGGTCTTGGCGAAACACGATGAACGTTACATGCCAAGAAATGTCGCCAAGGCACTGAAGAAACAGGGAGAATGGCGCGGAGATAATGGGAAACCTGACTATGGCGCTGCGGAGCGCAGGCCATGAGCGTAGAACTCGGCGCATTCTGCCTGCTCCTGGCGTTTTGCCTGTCGGTGGGCCAAGTGACGCTGTCGGGGTTAGGTCGCGCGCGTCATTCGCCGCTTCTGGCGGGGGCGGGTGAGGGGGCTGCCCTAGGTGCCTTTCTGACGGTCGCCTTGGCCTTCGGCGCCCTGATGACCGCCTTCGTGACGTCTGACTTTTCGGTGGCCAACGTCGCGGCCAATTCGCATAGCGAGAAGCCGTTGCTCTACAGGGTGGCCGCGACATGGGGCAGCCATGAGGGCTCGATGCTGCTGTGGTGCTTGGCCCTGACCGGGTTCGGGGCGGTGGTGGCAGGCTTGGCGCGCGACTTGCCACGCGGTCTCAAGGCCCTAGTCGTGATGACCCAAGGCCTGCTGGGTACAGCCTTCCTGGCCTATACGGTCTTCGCGTCGAACCCGTTTGTTCGGCTGATCGATCTCCCGGTGGAGGGCCGTTCGCTCAATCCGCTGCTGCAGGATCCGGCCTTGGCCGTCCACCCGCCGTTTCTCTATGCGGGCTATGTGGGCTTGTCGGTGGTGTTTTCCTTCGCGGTCGCCGCGCTGATTGAAGGCCGTGTCGATGCAGCCTGGGCGCGGTGGGTTCGGCCTTGGACCCTGGCGGCTTGGAGCCTGCTGACCGTGGGCATCACGCTGGGCTCGTTCTGGGCTTATTATGAGCTGGGCTGGGGCGGTTGGTGGTTCTGGGATCCGGTGGAGAATGCCAGCTTCATGCCGTGGCTGGTGGCGACCGCGTTGTTGCACTCAGCTGTGGTGACTGAAAAGCGCGGGGCCTTATCCGGGTGGACGGTGTTTTTGGCACTCGCGGCCTTCACCTTCTCGATGCTGGGCGCATTCTTGGTGCGCTCGGGCGTGCTGACCTCGGTGCATGCATTTGCCGTGGACCCCGCGCGCGGGGTGCTGCTGTTGATCATTCTGGGGCTGACGGCGGGGCTGGGCTTCGCCCTGTTCGCTTGGCGCGCACCGAGCTTAGCACCAGGCGGGGTGTTCGCGCCGATTAGCCGCGAGAGCGCGCTGGTGCTGAACAATATCCTGTTGGCGGCGGCCACCGTGACGGTGCTGCTGGGCACCCTCTTTCCGCTCATTCGCGAGGCGACGACCGGCGAGGCGATATCGGTTGGGCCGCCGTTTTTCAATCTAACATTTGTGCCCCTGATGGCGGCGCTGATGCTGCTGTTGCCGGTCGGACCTCTGTTGGCCTGGAAGCGCGCTGACGCCAAGGGACTGGTCGCGCGGTTGGTGCTGGCGGCAGGCCTTGCCGCGGGACTGGGCCTGTTGGCTTTGGCCCTGGTCAGCCCCCGAAAGGTGATGGCCAGTGCGGGCTTGGCGATGGGAGTTTGGCTGATCCTTGGCGCGCTGACTGAGCTGGCGGAGCGCACACGGATTCTGCGCGTCACAGCGGCGGAGTCTTGGCGGCGATTCACCGGACTGCCGCGCGGCAGCTACGGAATGACCTTGGCCCATCTTGGTCTTGGCGTGTTTGTGCTCGGGGCCTGCTTCGAGACGGGGTGGCGGGTCGAGGCGGCACAGACCCTGGCGATGGGTAGCCGACTTCAGGTCGGGGCCTATGAACTGACGCTGGAAAAGGTGCGTGATGTTGAGGGGCCAAACTATGACGCCGAGCGCGCCGAAATCCGCGCCACCCGCGACGGGGCCGAGGTTTGCCATCCCCGGCCCGAGCGGCGCTTTTATCCGGCCGGCGGACAAACGACTTCCGAAGTGGCGATCTGCACGGTGGGTTCGAGCCATCTCTATGTGGTGTTGGGCGAACGGCGCGGCAGCGCGGCGCAACCGGTTTGGCTGGTGCGGGCCTATTGGAACCCGTGGGCGCTGTTGATCTTTGGTGGACCGGTGATCATGGCCCTTGGAGGGCTGTTGTCGCTGTCGGATCGCAGGCTGCGACTGGCCGTGGGGCGTCGCAGGCAGGCCGCGACATGAGACGGCTTCTGGTGGTTGTCACCGCGATTCTCTGCATGGCTGCGGCCGCTGATCCCGCAGAACGCCTGGCCAACCCCGACCAAGAGGCCCGCGCGCGACATATATTTTCGCAAGTTCGCTGTTTGGTTTGCCAAAATGAGTCCATCGATGACTCGCAGGCCGACCTGGCCGGCGATCTGCGCAAGCTGGTCCGCGATCAGATTGTGAGCGGGCGGTCGGACGATCAGGTCCGTGACTATTTGATCTCTCGATACGGTGAGTTTGTGTTACTCAAGCCTGCGTTTTCATTAGGGAATTTGGCACTTTGGCTGTCACCTGTCTTGGTGTTGCTGTTCGGTCTGAGCCTGATGATTTTGCGCCAAAGACGGGGCGGCGTGGTTGCGGAACTGTCTGAGGAAGAAGCCAAGCGTCTTGCCGAATTGGCGAAGGATGCCGGTTCATGACAAGATTGCGCCGCAGAAGGGTCGCGATCCGACCCACTTGCATGTCCTAAACGTAACTTGAGCGCGGTTGCGCTCTTTGGCATCGAACCTAGGTTGAAGGATGGCGCTCTCCGAAGGGGCCCAATCCAAACGGGAAGTTAAGGCATATGACCTCGAAGAAGACCGGCTATCTGATGGGCGCGCTCGCAGGCGCCGGTATCGTTACCGCCGCCATGGCCGGTGCTGGGCTGCAGCTGCCCTCCGCGCGTGCCGGGGAAGCCCAGGTCATCAGGACATCGACCGCACCGATCTTTGCGCCGCCGCCCGGTGCTCCACTGTCGTTTGCTGACATCTTTGAAGACGTGTCGCCTGCCGTGGTCTCGATCAATGTGACCTCCAAGGTCGACCCCAGCCAATTGCGGCGTCAGATTCCCGGCTTGCCCTTTGACATCGTGCCGCGTGCCGCGCCCGGTGAAGAAGACGGTGAGGGCGGCGATCAACCCAAGGGCAGCCGGCCGCGTCTGCCGACCCAACAGTCCGCAGGCTCCGGGTTCTTCATCTCGGCCGACGGCTACATCGTGACCAACAATCACGTGGTGGAGAATGCCCAAGACATTAAAGTCGTCATGAAGGACGAGCGCGAGCTGGATGCGGTTGTTGTCGGTCGCGACGAAGGCACCGACCTTGCCGTCCTGAAGGTCAAAGGCAGCGGCTTCAAATTCGTGAATTTTGAGAATTCCGCCAAGCCCCGCGTCGGGGACTGGGTGATCACGGTCGGCAATCCCTTTGGGCTAGGCGGCACCGCCACCGCCGGGATCATCTCGGCCTACGGTCGCGATATCGGTGAGACCTTTGTCGACTACATCCAGATCGACGCCCCGATCAATCGCGGCAATTCGGGGGGGCCAACCTTTGACATCTATGGTCGGGTGATCGGGGTCAATACGGCGATTTTCTCCCCGTCCGGCGGCTCGGTGGGGATCGGCTTTGCCATCCCGGCCGACGTGGCAGATGCCACCACCAAGCAATTGATCGCTGGCGGCAAGATAACGCGCGGCTACATCGGGGCATCGATCCAGAACTACTCTGCCGAGATGGCCGAAGCTCAAGGCACACCAAGCCAGAGGGGGGCCATTGTCGCCAATCTGGTGCCCGGCGGCCCTTCAGAGAAGGCCGGCCTGTTGCAGGGTGACGTGGTGGTGGCCATCAACGGCGTGAACGTGAAGACCTCGTCGGAGTTGACCCGTCAGGTTGCCAAGGCCAATGCCGGTGACGTTCTGCACCTTCAGATCCTGCGGGCCGGCAAGCCTCGCATGGTGGATATCCGCTCTGGGGTGCGTCCCAGCGAGCAACAATTGGCTGCCAATGACAATCGCGGTGGTGATAGCGGAGGCCCCGCTACCTCCGCTACTCCCAAGGCCCCGGCCGTGCTGGGCTTGGCCTTGAGCCCCCTCGACGACGCGGCGCGTCGCCGGATCGAGGCTGAGGCCGGGGTCAAGGGGTTGGTGATCACCAGTGTCAGCACAGACTCCGACGCGGCGCAAAAGGGTGTGCGGAAAGATGACGTGCTGATGCGGGCCGGAGATCGCGACATGGTCACCGCCGCCGATTTCAGTGCGGTTGTGGACGCCGCCAAGAAAGCCGGACGCCAGAGTGTCTTGGTCGGCATCTACCGGGCCGGGCGGACCATCTTCCTGCCGTTGAAAATATCCGGATAGTCCGGAGCCGAACATAGGGGCGATACATGCGGATCCTCATCGTTGAAGATGATCTCGAAGCCGCCGAAGCGATGGACCGGGGCCTCAGTGAAGCGGGCCACGCCTGCGTGCGAGCATCCGATGGCCAGGCCGGTCTGGCCGCCGCCCAGTCCCGCGATTTTGATGTGATGATCATCGACCGGATGATGCCGAAAATGGACGGTGTCACCCTGGTGGAGACTCTGCGTCGGGAGGGTGATCAGACCCCGGTCTTGTTCCTTTCAGCGCTTGGTGAGATTCACGATCGGGTCGAAGGCCTTAAGGCGGGGGGCGACGACTATCTGGTCAAACCCTACGCCTTTGCCGAGTTGATTGCCCGCGTTGAAGCCCTATCGCGGCGGCGGGAAACCGGTTCGGTCCAGACCACTCTGCGAGTCGGCGATTTGGAAATGAGCTTGATCGGCCGCACCGTGCACCGGCAGGGTAAGGAAATTGATCTTCAGCCGCGCGAGTTCCAGCTCCTGGAATTCATGATGCGCAATGCAGGCCAGTCGGTGACGCGGACCATGCTGCTGGAAAAGGTTTGGGAATATCATTTCGACCCCCAGACCAATGTCATCGATGTGCATATCTCGCGCCTGAGGTCAAAGATCGACAAAGGCTTTGACCGGGCCATGCTGCAAACCGTGCGTGGTGCCGGATACCGGCTGGAAGCCTAACCTTAGGGCGACCTGGCCATGCGCATGCCGCGCCTATTTCGAACCGCTCCATTTCGGCTGACCCTGCTGTTCCTGGCGCTGTTTGGCGCGGCAGCGGGCCTGTTGCTCAGCTATATCTATGTGGCGACGGCGGGCGAAGCGCAGCGGCGGACCGATGAAGAAATCACCCGTGAGATGGCCTCCCTGACGTCAGCCTATGATCGCGCGGGTATCGATGGTCTCAATCAGTCGCTGATCGAGAGGGCGGCCAGTGACCGACCGTTTCTCTATTTGTTGATGGCACCGAACGGAAAGAAAATATCCGGTTCCATTGGCGAAAGCCCGGTGGACAATTTCGACGGCAGGGCCGTTTGGACCAGCTTTGCTCTGACCGATACCGACGTAGAAGGCCGCGTGATCAAACATCCGGCACGCGGGTTGCAGCGCAAGCTTGGCCAGGGGGAATTGCTATTCGTCGGAGCCGACAACGGCGAGGATCAAGCCTATGTCCTGAACATTGTGCGGGCGCTGTGGGGTGCGGGTGCGCTATTTCTCGTTCTCGGTCTGCTTGGCGGCCTTCTGGTGAGCCGCAATGTCTCGCGCAGCATGTCGGGATTGACCGATGTGGTGACCGCTGTCCGCAACGGCGATCTGGGGGCTCGGGCCGGCGTTCGTGGAACACACGACGAGGTCGACGAGCTTGCCGAGGGTCTGAACGAGATGCTGGACCGCTTGGAGCGATCCATGGCCGGCCACAAACATGCCGGCGACGCCATTGCCCATGATCTGCGCTCTCCGCTGACTCGACTGCGTGCTCGGCTGGAGGTGGCCTATCTTGAAGTCGAGGCCGGCAAGGGGAATGCCGAACAGGCGCTGGCCCAGGCGCTGGAGGATACAGACGGGGTGCTGAAAACATTCGGGGCCGTGCTGGCCATCGCGCGCCTGCAGGCGGCGGGCGAGGCTCCCAATCCCGTAACATTGGACCCTGCCGCCTTGGGTGCTGATATTGCCGAACTCTATGAGCCGCTCTGCGAGGACAAGGGGATTGATTTCCGCTCTGAGCTGGTGCCGGATCTGAGCATTCGCGGCAATCATGAGTTCCTGGCTCAGGCCCTGGCCAATCTGCTCGACAATGCCATCAAATATACCCCGACCGGCGGGGCGGTCATGCTTCGAGTGCGACGCCGTTCGTCGGGCGAGGTGGAGTTCTCGGTCACCGACACCGGCCCTGGCGTGCCCGAGGCAGATCGCGCACGTGTCGTCGAGCGGTTCGTGCGGTTGGAGAACAGTCGCAATCAGCCGGGGGCCGGCTTGGGACTCTCCCTTGTCGGTGCCGTCGCCGCAGCCCATGGCGGCCGCTTGGAATTGGCCGAGGGTCCCGGCACGGTCGGTGAGATGGGACCGGGACTGCGGGTGGCGCTGGTATTGCCGCGTGCCGGTTAGGACTGAGATGGCTCGCCTCATTGACAGTCTTAAACCCTGCGGTCCTGTCGTCGATCCGCGCGCCGCGTCGCGAGCTGAAGACCTGCTGGCTGACGCAGCGAAGGTGGCCGGATGGGGCCGACTTCTAACCCAAGCCTTGCCATCCTTGGCACCAGTGTTTGGCGCGTCTTCCTATCTTTGGAGCCTCGTTCGTCGTGACCCTGAACGGCTGAGACGCCTGCTGGAAGCTGATCCCAAGTCTAGCCTTGATGCGCTGATCGACCGGGTCGATGTCCTGAGGGATAGCCCTATCGAGGTCGCCAAGCGCCGGTTGCGGGACCTGAAGGGCGAGGCGCACCTGTTGATCGCCTTGGCCGATCTCGGCGGCGTATGGGACCTGGACACAGTCACCGGGGCACTGACGCGATTTGCCGATGCGGCCTTGCAATCGGCGATTTGTGTGGCCGCTAGAGTTGAGGTCGATGCCGGTCGGCTACTGGAGCTTGGCGACAACGGGAACGGCCCGGTTCCCGGATACTTCTGCATCGCTATGGGCAAGCACGGTGCCTTTGAGTTGAACTATTCCAGCGATATCGACATCTCGTTCTTCTACGACCCCGAAGCCTTGATGTTGGCACACGGCGTGGAGCATCAGGCGTTCGCGGTGAAACTGACCCAGCGGATCGTCGATCTGATGGCAGACCGGACCGCTGATGGATATGTCTTCAGGGTCGATTTGCGTCTGCGTCCTGATCCGAGCTCAACACCACCGGCTATGCCCGTGAATGCGGCTTTGGCCTACTACGAAGACGTCGGCCAGAATTGGGAACGGGCGGCCTATATCAAGGCCAGAGCCTGCGCCGGAGATAAGCCGCAAGCCGAGGCTTTTTTGGGGGCGTTGGTGCCTTTTGTCTGGCGGCGAAGCCTCGACTTTGGGGCGATTGCCGACATCCAATCCATCAAACGCCAGATCCACATCTACAAGGTCGACGACCGCCTGACGGCGAAGGGCATGGATCTCAAACTCGGTCGGGGTGGCATTCGCGAGATCGAGTTTTACGCACAGACCCAACAGCTGATCCTGGGTGGTCGTCACCCGAACTTACGTTCATCGCGCACCTTGGACGGCCTGAAAGCATTGCGAGAAGGCGGACACATTACGGCACGGGCTGAGCAGGACCTGCACCACGCCTACGAACACCTCCGCGCCCTGGAGCATCGCATCCAGATGCTGGCCGACCAGCAGACCCACAAGCTGCCCGAAAGCGATTCCGAGCGCCTACGTGTTGCCGCGCTTATGGGGTTTGGGCGTCTAGGGCCATTTGACTCAAGTGTCGTGCGCACCCTGAAGGCTGTGAACCATCGCTACGGAGAGTTGTTTCCGGGCGAGGAGGCGCTGTCCTCTCGTTTCGGGAGTCTGGTGTTCACAGGGGTCGATGATGATCCGGAGACCCTAGCCACACTCACCCGAATGGGGTTTTCCAATGGAGCTCGGGTCTCACAAACCATTCGCGGCTGGCATCATGGTCACATCGCCGCCACCCGAAGCCCACGCAGCCGGGAATTGTTCACCCGGCTGGTCCCGCGCCTGTTGGATGCCGCTCATGCGACCGGATCGCCGGATATCGCCTTCCATCGGTTCGACGCCTTCTTCAGCAGACTGAACTCCAGCACCCAAATCCAGGCACTCTTCCTGGCGCAGCCGGTGCTGTTTGAGCTGATGGTGCGGGTCATGGCCTATGCCCCGGCGTTGGCAAAGACCCTAGCCCTGCGTCCAGCGACTCTCGATGTGATGCTTGACGGGAGCTTCTTCGACAGGGTCGAGACCTACCAGACACCAACGAACCCCGAAGCTGGAGAGGTGGACTTCGAAGAGGGCATGGACCGCGTGCGACGTTTGCAGCACGAGCAAGTGTTTCGTGTGGGTGTCCAGGTGATTAATGGAACCCTCACGCCGGAAGCTGCCGGTTCGGCATTTGCCGATCTCGCCGATCATTGCATCGCGACCTTGGCCCCCCTGGCGCTGGCTGAGGCGTCGCGGGTCGGCGGCAAATTTGCGGGACATGTTGCCGTCATCGCGCTTGGAAAGTGCGGTTCACGCGAGATGAACTCCGGTTCCGACTTGGACCTGATGACCCTTTATCGCGCCGATGATCCGCAGGATGTTTCTGCCCTCAAGGGCTGGAGCCAAGACATGTTCTATGCCCGTTTCACCCAGCGACTGATTGCGGCCTTGTCTATCCCGACAGCGGAGGGCGCGCTCTATGAGGTGGATATGCAACTGCGCCCCTCCGGCACTAAAGGGCCGGTGGCCGTGAGCTTTTCGGCCTTTGAACGTTACTACGCTACCGAAGCCGAAACCTGGGAATTGATGGCTCTAACGCGGGCGCGGGTGGTTTGGGCATCTGACCCTGAGTTTGAGCGTCAGGCCGCCGCCGCCATAGAGGTTGCGCTTCGCCGACCTCGCAATCTCGCCCAAGTGGCCCAAGACGTTCGGGATATGCGAGACCTGATGTATCGTGAGCGACCCGGCACGGGTGAGTGGGATGTCAAACTCTCCCCTGGCGGCTTGGTGGATATCGAATTTGCTGTGCAATATCTGCAGCTGGTTCACGCCGCGGATGGCGGACCCATTCGCGCCGGCACCATGGAAGCCCTGGACGCGATTGGGGAATTGGGTCTGGCGACGGCGGAAACTCTGGCACCTTTGACGGTGGCCTGGCGGTTGGAACAGAACCTGACCCAACTTCTCAAGCTCGCGATAAGCGATCAGGACGACCCGGCCGACCAACCCAAGCCCTTCCGACAGCTGTTGGCGCGCGCAGGCGGAGCCCGGGATTTTCGAAGTCTGAGGACGCGCCTTGATCGCGCCAAAGCCGCCGCGCACAAGGCCTATGAACAGATAGTTTCCAACTGAGCGACGGAACAGGGTGACATGAGCGTTGAATGGAACAGGCCTGTGACTTCGGGTCCCCTTCGGAGCAAATGGATGGCGTTTGGCCTCATGGTTTTCATGGGAATGTCCTCACCGGCCTTGGCGCAGATGGGGCCGCCCAATCCGGATACAGATCGTGACGGCAAGGTGACGTGGCTGGAATACAGGCTCATGGCGGGCCGCCAGACCATCGATATGTTGGACAAGAACAAGGATGGCCGCATCGCTAAGTCCGAGATTCAGTTGATCCTCGACAAAATCAAAATCCTCGCGGGCCCGACTGTGGTTGCCCGCATCATGGGACGATTTGATCGGGACGATCAAAACAATGATGGGTTCCTAAGCCTCGCCGAAACCGAGGGTGCGGCAAAGGTTCGGTTCGAGGCCGGCGACGAAAATCATGACGGCTGGCTGAGTAAATTGGAGCGAAAGTCGATGCAGAGGGCCAGCCGTGGCGGTTCAGGCGGTTAGCGGCATCGCACCCTTGTCGCGCCTCGGGTCAAACCCCAGTCGTGCCGTTGATCCCGACGTTGCCCTTTTGCAGCGGGTTGCCGCGGGGGACGACGCAGCCTTGCGCGCCCTGACGGGGCGTAAATTGCCGCGGCTCCTGGCCCTGGCAGGACGGATGCTGGGCGAGGCATCGGAGGCCGAAGATGTGGCGCAAGAGGCGATGTTGCGGGCTTGGCGACAAGCCCCGAGGTGGAAGCCGGGATTGGCCAAGTTCGATACGTGGTTGCACCGGGTGACACTAAACCTCTGCTATGACCGGTTGCGACGCAGGCGCGAAGTGGTAAGCGACCAATTCCCTGAGCAGATCTATGAGGGCCCAGCACCCGATCGCGGGATTGAGGCGCAGGACGTCGGGCGTCGTGTTGCGCTGGCCATGGGCGAGTTGCCCGATCGCCAGCGGGAGGCCCTCATTCTCTGCCATTATCAGGAGTTGACCAATATTGAGGCCGCTGACCTCATGGGAGTCACCATTGAGGCTTTGGAGAGTCTTCTGGCACGCGGCCGCAGATCCATGCGCACAGCATTGCTCGATCTAAGGGTGCCGGAATGACCTCAGAAGAGTTCCAGCGCTTGGCGCACACCTATGGGGGTGTCGTGGCCCGCTGGCCGGCAGATCAACGCCCGTCGGCCGAGGTCTTTTGCGCGGCTCACGCCGAGCGGTCTCGCATGATGCTGGCTGAAGCCGAAGCATTGGACTTGGCGCTGGACGCCTGGCTGCCACTCAGCGTGGCTCAAGACCTGCGAGAGCGGGTTCTCGGATCGGCCCAAAGCCGGCGCAAGCAGGCGCCTAGTTTGGGATGGTTTTGGCCCGCTGGGATCGGCGTCGGATTGGCCGCAGCCTGTGCTGCCGGCTTGGTCGTGGGTGTGGGTCTGTCAGGTGTAGCAAGCGGTGTGGCGACAACAGACGAACCTGTCAACGCGGTGATGACCGGATACGAGCTACCAGCTCCCTCCGAAACCTTAAGCGCCACCACATGAGTCAGCGTGCTCTGATCATTTCGCTGGTTGTTTCTGTGGCGCTGAACCTGTTCGGCGTGGGCGCGGTGGTCGGTGGCTTGGTCATCGCCCACCGGCTGCACGGGATGGGGCCGCCGCCGCGTGCTATGATGGGGCCGGGCCCGCTCTGGGCGGCGGCTGACGGTCTGCCGCCAGCCCATCGCGATGCCTATCGAAACGCCCTGCACCAGCAGGCTCAGGGTCTGGTCGATCAGGTCCGCGGCGCGCGGGAGGCTAGGCGCGCAGCCTGGACGAGCCTGCGCACCGAGCCCCTGAATTCGACGGCGGTCTCGGCCTCATTGGAGAAAGCACGAGATCTGGAAATGCGGGCTCGAGTCGGGGTGGAGCAGACCATTGTGGACTTCGCCGCGACCTTGCCGCCCCCTGAACGGGCTCAACTGTCCGAAGCTCTGGTCAAGAGTGGCGGTAACATGAGAATGGAAATACGCCGCAGGCCGCACCGACCTCTTGGTGTGCAAGACCCCTAAGCCACCTGACGTACAAGGCTGCCCTGGACCTGGCGGATCGGCAGGCTGAAGCTGACGGTGGTGCCTTGGCCAGGCGTGCTGGTCAGTTCGAGTTCACCGCCGTGCAGTTCCACCAGGGATTTGGTGAGGGCGAGGCCGAGGCCCGTGCCCTGGTTTGACTTGGCCAACTGGCCCTCGACCTGCTCGAAGGGTTGCGCCAGACGCGCCAGGTCGTCCTTAGCGATGCCGATACCTGTGTCGGCCACCCAGATCACCAGCCGCTCACCGAGGTGATCGTTGGTGATCTTGGCCCCGACGGTGATCTGGCCGTCTCGGGGAGTGAACTTGATGGCATTGGAGAGCAGATTGAGCAGGATCTGTTTCACCGCCCGGTAGTCAGCCTCAATCTCGGGCAACTGGTCCGGGAAGTCGGTGATCAGACGTTGACCGGAGGCCTCGGCGCGGTTGTGGACGAGGCGAACCGCGTCTTCGGTCACATCCTCGATCAGCATGGCCTCGAACCGTAGGTTCATCTTGCCCGCCTCAATCTTCGACATATCCAGAATGTCGTTGATCAGGGCCAAGAGATGCTGGCCGGAATTGAGGATGTCGGTCGCATATCCCTTGTAACGGGGATCGCCCAGTGCGCCGAACATCTCCTGGACCATGATCTCCGAGAAGCCGTTGATGGCGTTCAGCGGTGTGCGAAGCTCGTGGCTCATATTGGCCAGGAAATCACTCTTGGCCCGGTTGGCCCCCTCCGCCTTGACCTTTTCCGTTTCGTATTTGCGCGCGAGATCGGAGAGCTCTCTCTGGCTTTGCTCGAGGTTTCCGACCAACCTTTGCAACTGCTCCTCGTTCAGGCGGCGCGCTTCGTCCTGGGTCTTGATGGTGGTGATATCGGCTGCGGTCAGCACCATGCCGCCCTCCAGGGTGCGGCGCTCCGAGATTTGCAGCCAGCGCCCATCGTGCAATTCAGCCTCACGCACGTCTTTGCGCCCATCGGGAGAGGGGCGCTCGGCGCGAATGGCCAGCTTGGCCTTTGCGGTGAGGTCTTTGTAGGGGGTTCCGGGCCGCAGAAGGTTGGGTTCGAGCTCGAAGAAGTTGCGATAGTGAACATTGCACACCAGCAGTCGGCCCCGTGGGTCCCAAAGGGCAAATGCGCCTGACACACTCTCAATGGCGTCGCGCAGGCGAGATTCTGCAGCCTGGGCACGGGCCTGGGCGCTGCGCTCCTCGGTGACGTCCAGAGCAACCCCGATGATCCGAGTATAGTGGCCGGGACGGCCGCCGAACGCCTGGCCCCGCGCGTCGATCCAGACACTGCGCCCGCCCTGAGGGTGGGGAACACGGAAGGAAACATCAAAGCCGCCATAGGTTTCGGCTGTGGTTAGCGCTTGGCGAACTCGGTCGCGGTGGTCGGGCGCGACCCGCTCAATGACCTCAGAGCCGGCGACCACGCCGCCGCCGCCCCAGCCCAGGATGGCTCCAGTGACGTCGGACATATACATTTTCTGCTCTCGCAGATCCCATTCCCAGATGCCGCAATGGGCCCCTTCAACGGCCAGGCGAAAGCGTTGCTCGGACTCTGTGAACAGGTCTTGGACGGCGTCGGTCCTGCGGCTCTGAATGAGCAACAGAATGCCAAGCAACAGGGCTGCGCCTAAGGGTGCCAACAGCCAGGTCAATTGCTCCGATGTACTTCGCGCCTCCTCACCGGTGGTCGAGGCACCCGCAAGCACCAGCAGTGCGCCGCCCAGCGCGGGGCGAGCGGCGATGTCCAGGGGCGGTCCGCCCGCTCGCCGGCCGCGCACCAATTGCCCCTGTAGGTTCAGATCGCCCGGTCCCAGACCCAGAGCTGCCTCAATCTGATCACCGACGCCGAGGTCTCCGACCGAGGCCACCACCCGCCCATCAGCCGTGGCGACGGCTTCGAGGCCCGACTTGGCCAGCCAGGCGCGCAGGCGAGCCGGATCGCCGACGCTGATGATCCAGCGTTTGCCTTGTGGCGTGCCGGCCAGACTGGCTAAGGCAAGAGCAGGGTGCTTGTCGCCGACGGTGCCTAGCCACAGGTCGCGGCCAGAGACTTCGGCGGTCTTGGCGACCCCGGCCCAATCGACCCCGTCGCCCTTGCCAGCCAGGGCGACCAAGCCCCGTTCGCCGACCACCCCCATGGCCACGCCGGATCCTGCCGTGACCACCAAGCCGGTGCGCGCCGCGTCCACCGGTTGCTCGATCCCGCGCTCAAGACTGTCGCGGGTGGCCAGCAATCCGCCGCGCAGACTTGCGGCTTCGGTGTCCAGATGGGCGGCTAGGGCCTCGGCCCGTTGCGGCAGGGCGGAGTTAATCACGGTGGTTGTCTGCGGCTGGCGCACCACCCGCATGACTGCAAACCCCGTATAGACGGCCAACAGCAACAGGACTGACAGGATGGCCAAGCGGGCCAAAGAATGCTTCGGCGCGGTCCTAGCGTCGGGCGGCGCTACGGCTTGCCCGCTCGGCAGCGGGTCATCCGCACCATGCCCTCCCCGATTGGCCAAGTCCCACCGCTCCAAACCGAGTCACCCTCGAAACACCGAGTCTAGGGTGCGTCGCGCGTCGCGTCACGTGGGAGGTAGAGATGTTGGGCACCGACGCGATCAGTTGACTCTGTGTCAGGGCCTCATTTCGATAGTGGAGTTAGACCCATATCGAGACTCAGTATCTTGAGCGTGTTCACCCAAATGTTGTCTGGAGGGATTGCAGTGCAGTGAATTGTGAACAATATAGGAACATATGTGACAATCCTCCGAGTCTGATAACTAGTCACAGATTGAGAAAATCATGACTGATATTGTCATTCAGAAGAAGCTGGAGCGTCTGGCCGTTGGCGAGAAATTGCGTGTCCTGGACCTGTTCTCGGGATGCGGCGGTATCTCGCTGGGATTCCACCGAGCAGGTTATCGCATTGATGCTGCGATTGAATTGGATACTCTTGCCGCGCTCTCGCACGCGACTAATTTTCATCGGAACGCAACGTCGGCGCAATTCGCGAAGCACGCCAAGGCGCGGGACATTACGACGACTGAGCCATCTGATCTGGTTGCTGATCTCGGGCTGGGTCGGACGAGTGAAGCGTTTGATATTCTCGTCGGTGGCCCGCCTTGCCAAGCTTATGCTCGCGTTGGTCGCGCGAAACTTCGCGAAATCGCACAACATCCTGAGGCGTTTCGAATTGATCCCCGGGGCAATCTGTATCTGAGGTATCTGCACTACGTCAGCGAGACCAAGCCGCTTGCCCTCCTTGTGGAGAATGTGCCGGACATAATGAACTACGGCGGGCACAACGTCGCTGCTGAGATAGCCGAGACACTCGCAGATATGGGATATGTTGCTCGTTATACCCTTGCCAATGCGTCTCGATATGGAGTTCCACAGACCCGAGATAGAGTCTTCCTGTTGGCTATCCACCAGTCGCTCGGGGTTGACCCGGCATTCCCGACGCCTTCGCGGCACGTAGTTCTCCCCTCAGGCTACACCGGTACTCGAGCAGTCGCGTTCAAGAACACTGGCTCGGAGAGCTCTGGCGCGTTTTCCGGAGAGAGCATCGGTCCCTCAACGCTTCCATACGCGGTAACCACGAAAGAAGCGCTAAGCGACTTGCCGCCGATTACACTGCATCTCGAAGGCAAACTGAAGCGAGGTGCACGACGATTTGATGAATTGATCCGGTATCCCACCGGAGCACGCCTGAGTGAGTTCGCGAGAAAGATGCGCGAGTGGCCGGGCTTCGAGGGTGGCGAAGGAGTTTTTGATCACGTCATTCGCTTGCTTCCGCGCGACACCGAAATATTCCGAGAGATGCAGCACGGTGATGAATACCCTGCGGCCCATGCGACCGCCGTCCGGCTTTTTGAAACCGCTGCAGCCGGCCATGCTGGTCTTGGCAAGCCATTAACAGCGCAGCAACGGGCCGAGTTGTTCTGCAAAATGGTCCCACCCTATCCAGTAACAAGTTTTCCAAATCGCTGGTGGAAGCT
>JANLPK010000260.1:0-6670 GCA_031367205.1 Alphaproteobacteria bacterium | reverse complement strand
GATCGGCTCGCGCCGCTGAATCCTGCCGCGCGCTTGGCGGTGAAGGCCTATCTGGAGGTCCGGAAATCGTTTCTGCCCAAGGGCGATGCCGCAAACCCTTGGCTTTTCCCATCGCGTGGAAAGGCTGGCCGTCTGACCCCGCGACGATTTGCGCAGCTTCTTGATGAGTCGGCTGTCGCTGCTGGCGTCGACCCGGCGCGGGTCAGCCCCCATGTCCTGCGCCACGCCTTTGCGACCCATCTGCTAGAGGGCGGTGCTGATTTGCGGGTTGTGCAGAAACTGCTAGGTCACGCTGATATCGCCACAACTCAGATCTACACGCACGTGGCGCAAGATCGCCTGGTCGAGGTGATGATGACGAAGCACCCGCTGGGGCGGAAAACTTAGGCCTGCACCAAACCGGCTTTCCCTTTTGGCCACACCGCTCTAGGTTCCCCACCTACGATCACCGGAAAGAATCCGCCTCGCATGGCCGCGCATTATCTTGAGTTTGAGCGCCCGATCGCCGACCTCGAAGCCAAGATCGAAGAGCTGTCCAAGCTCGCCGAGACCACCGGCGGTGGGGGGCTGGATAGCGAGATTGAGGCGCTAAGGGCGCGGGCCGGCACGATGCGCAAGGATGCCTATGCGAAACTCGACGCCTGGCAGAAGACCCAGGTTTCGCGCCATCCTGATCGCCCTCACTTTGTCGACTATGCGGCGGGTCTGATCGAGGAATTCGTTGAGCTGCGCGGGGATCGCAAGTTTGCCGACGACCAAGCGATCCTTGGAGGTCTTGGTCAATTTCGCGGCCGACCCGTGGTGGTGATCGGCAATGAAAAGGGTCGCGATACGGTCACCCGTGTAAAACACAATTTCGGCTACGGCAGGCCAGAGGCCTACCGAAAGGCCGTTCGGTTGATGGAGCTGGCGGAGCGGTTCAACCTCCCCGTCATCAGCTTTGTCGATACTACGGCGGCCTATCCTGGCCTTGGGTCAGAAGAGCGAGGTGTCGCCGAAGCGATCGCGCGCTCAACTGAGAAATGTCTCATGTTGACCACCCCGATGGTTGCTGTGGTGACGGGCGAGGGTGGCTCTGGCGGTGCGTTGGGCATCGCATGTGGCAACCGGGTGCTGATCCTCGAGCACGCGGTCTATTCGGTCATTCCCCCGGAAGGGGCCAATTCCATTCTGTGGCGCGGTTCGCGCACGGCCGAAGAAGCCGCCAAGGCCATGAAGATAACGGCGCAGGATCTTCTCAAAATGAAGATCGTTGATCGCATTATTCCAGAACCTCCGGGCGGGGCGCACTCCGATCCGGTCGCAGCGATCCAAGCGGTCGGCGACGCCGTCGAGCAGGAATTGGCCGGATTGGAAGGCATGAGCTCGCAGGCGCTGATGAAACAGCGCGCTGAGCGGTTCTACGCCATCGGGCGTAGCGGGCTGTCTTAGGACAGTTCGATCCACGAGAAGGTGACGCAGCATATCGCCGACGACATCCCCGGGCGCATGGCGTTGGTGGGCAACAAGACGTCGGCCGGAGCCGAGATTGGCTCAAGAGAGCTTAGCAAGATCCTCGCTTAATTCATCTACCACCTGCGCGGTCGTCGCCCACGAGCACATGAACCGCACCGATCGATCCAGCGTGCGATAAACATACCAGCCTGTCGCGCGGAGGCGTTGCAGGGTCAGTTCATCCATCGCCACGAATACAGCATTGGCCTCTACTGGATGGACGATCGGGAAGGGCGTCTGAGCAGCCAGTCGCGCAGCCATGGCGTTGGCGTGGGCGGCATGCCTGAGCCAAGCTCCGTCTTCCAGCATGCCGATAAACGGAGCGGAGTAGTATCTTCCCTTTGACGGCAACTGGCCCGACTGTTTGAGGCGGGCATCGAACCTGCGGGCTAGCGACCTGTCCAATAGAACCACGGCTTCGGTCGGCGTCATGCCTGCCTTGGTGCCGCCTAGGACCAGGATGTCGATGCCGAGGGTGCTGATCGATTTCAGCTCGAACCCAGCGGCCGCCGCATTGGCCAACCGAGCACCATCCAGATGCACACCGTAACCCTTGGCCTTCACGGGGCCTGCCAGTGCGGCGATCGCATCGACAGAATAGAGCGTTCCGTACTCCGTCGCGTTGGTCAGCGAGAGGGCTGCGACGGCTTGAGCATGGGGATTGTCGGCGGCGGCCAGGGGTACCTCAAGACCGGCGGGATCGATGCGGCCGGACGCGCCCGGCAAGCCGATCAGTCCCAGCCCGTGGCCGAAGAAGCCCGGCGCGCCGGTTTCATCGGTGACCACATGGGCGTGCTCATGGGCCAATACAGCCTCAAAGGGTCGGCAGAGAGTTGCCAGGGAAATAGCATTGGCAGCTGTGCCGGAAGCTACAAACCGCACCTCGGCGTCGGCATCAAGCACCCCGCGAATGAGGTCGGCCGCTCTACGGCTAACCGTGTCCGCACCATAGCTGCCGGTGAACCCTTCATCATTGGCAGCCATCAGGGCTGCCATGGCCTCTGGCGTCGCTGGAGCCGCGTTATCTGAGGCGAAGTCGTAGCGGGCCATCAGCCGTGCTGTCTCGCCCAGTCACGCACGTCGGCAACATAGAGGTCCGGCTCCTCCATGGCGGCGAAGTGCCCGCCGCGCGGCATCTCACTCCAGCGCACGATATTATAGGCCCGGTCGGCCCAGCTTCGCGGCGGTGCTGTATAGAGCGGCTCGCCTGGGAAATTGGCGAAGGCGGTTGGGGTCTCGCAGCGCTCACCTTCCCGGAAGTCGACCCTGCCTTCCTCTAGCAGACCGCGATAATACCAGGCCCCGGTGGTGAAACTGCCAGTCATCACGTAGATCATGATGTTGGTCAGCATGGCGTCCTTGGGATGGGCCTGATCCAGAGATTTCTCGCGCAGGTCTGACCAGTCATAGAACCGCTCGGCGATCCAAGCGGCTTGACCCACCGGATTGCCTGCCGCCATCCAGGCGATGGACTGCGGCTTGGAAGCTTGCAGGCGGAAATAGGCCCCGAGTTGGTCCATCATCGCGCCTTGTCGCGTGAGCCAGGCCATCTCGGCTTCGTCCTTGGGGCCGCCGAAGGGTCGAAAGGCCATCATGTTGAGGTGGATAGCCCGGGCATGAGCGCCGTGGTCATGACCCAGCCATGAGGTCACCAACCCGCCCCAGTCGCCGCCCTGGGCCAAATAGCTGTCATAGCCTAGGACCTGCGTCATCAGGGTATTGAAGAGCCGTGCTGTGGCGCGCTGGCCAATGGGTTTGTTGGGCTTGGACGAGAACCCGAACCCCGGCAGGGATGGGATAACGAGGTCAAACGCATCTGCGGGATCGCCGCCGAACCGAGAGGGGAAGGCCAGCTTCTCAATGGCCTCCCAGAACTCGAAATGAGATCCTGGCCAGCCATGCGTGATGAGTAGGGGGCGCTTGCCGCTAGCCTCTCCAACCACGTGCAGGAAGTGCAGGTCGAAGTCTTCAACCTTGGCCGTAAACTGTGGAAAGCGGTTGAGGTTGACCATCGCGGCCTCCCAATCAAACCCACTGGTCCAGTGGGCGCAGAGATCCTTCAGATAGCCAGCATCGCAACCATAGGCCCAACCGTTGTCGACTTGAGGCGCAGGCGGCCAGGGATAGTTTCGAACTTGGTCTAAGACCACATCGACCTGAGCCTTAGTCCAGGTGACTTCAAATGGTTTTAATTCAGTCACTCATAGCCTCCTGGCTTGCTGAGATGCACATGGCCGACTTGCCGCGCAGTGCGTCAAGCCCCTGTTACGGCTCGGGCCGCAATCCCTTGGCCAGGGTATGACCCAATTGCTGACTCACCAGTCTGGCGGCACCATGCGGCAGCTTGCCTGCCAGTTCCAGGGTAACTGCGCCGTGAGTAGCGGCCCAGAACATTCGGCCGATTTCGTCGGGATTGCCGCTTAAAAGGCCTGCTCCGATCAACTCTTTCACATAGGCGGTCTGGCTGGCGTGAGCGCGGTGGGCGGCGGTCAAAAGCTCAGGGTAATCGTTCTCGTGCGGCTGATAGAGATCGAACATCAGCTTGTAGGCAGCGGGATGCCCAAAAGCAAAGGTGAGGTAGGCCTCGCCCACTGCGGAACTCTTGGCCTTAGCCCCAGAAACGGAGGCAAATGCGGTTTCCAAAGCCTCAGCAAATCGGTTGAAACCGTTTGTCCGAACAGCGGCTAGGATGTCTTCCTTGTCTTGGAAATATCGGTAGGGGGTCATCGGGCTGACGCCCAAGTCTGCCGCCAGCTGGCGCATGGTTACGGCATCCGGACCTTTTTCCGCAAACAGGCGCTCTGCCGCGTCGCACAGGCGCTCGCGGAAGTCTGCTACATCGGTTTGGGACAGAACGCGGGGCATTCCGGACTCAGCACTAAAATTTCACTTGCCCATCGCTACCTCTTACGTAATAAATTTACAACGTAAAAAGATTTGGGAGTCGGAACCGATGTCGGGCTGGGATGTGTTGATCAAGAAGGCTGACCTGCGAGTTACTGAGGTCCGGCCCAGTGCGGAGGTGGCGCTTGCCGATGGTCAGGTTCGGGTCGCTATAGAGAGCTTCTCCATCACGGCCAACAACATCACTTACGGCGCGATCGGCGATCAGTTCGGCTATTGGAAATTCTTTCCAGCTCCAGAGGGTTTTGGTCGGATTCCGGTTTGGGGGTTTGCGACGGTTGTAGAGAGCAAGGTGGCCGATGCACCGGTTGGTTTGCGGCTGTTTGGCTACCTACCGATGTCTACGCATCTGGTGATGGACTTGATCAAGACCCGCCACGGATATGTCGACACTGCGGCGCACCGCGCTGAACTGCCGCCCACCTACAACGCTTACAATGAGGCGCCAGCTGACAAGCTTGACGACTATCGCTCTCTCCTACGGCCCCTGTTGATGACCTCATTCCTGTTGGATGACTTCCTGTCCGAGGATGAGGCCCTGACGGCCTTGGTGCTCTCTAGCGCGTCGAGCAAAACGGCCATGGGCCTGGCCTGGTTCGCCAAGCAGAGAGGTCGCAAGGTCATTGGCATTAGTTCCCCAGCCAACGTAGCTCGCCTGCAGGGCTTTGGGCTTTATGACCATGTGGTGACCTATGATCAAGTTGGCGGATTGACCACCGACGGACCAACAGCGTTCGTCGATTTTGCAGGAAATCGCGCCGTTGTGGCGGCGGCCCATGCGGCGCTCGGCGATCATCTGACCCGTAGCCTTATCGTTGGCGGCACCCATTGGGAGGCACGAGGTGCCGGCGACAAAATGGTGGGTCCGACGCCCGTCCTATTCTTCGCTCCCGATCAAATCCGCAAACGCGCCGGGGAGTGGGGTCCCGCCGAGGTTGACCGACGGTTCACAACGGGATTGGTTGAGTTCGTCGCCCAAAGCCCCTGGCTAAACATCATCCATCACCACGGCTCCGACGGTCTACTTGCCGCCTATGCCGAGGTCGTCGAAGGTCGGACTTTGCCCCAAGACGGCCACATCGTTTCACCTGTCTAAGATCGCACGAGGAGACATTCCATGGACGGCAATGCACGCATAAACCCCTACCTGGCCGGAAACTTCGCACCGATCCGTACCGAAGACGACTTTGTTGCCAAGGTCACCGGCGAGATTCCTAAGGAACTGAACGGCACGCTTTATCGAACCGGCCCCAACCCACAGTTCGAGCCGCGGGACAGCAACTATCACTGGTTTTCCGGCGACGGCATGATCCACGCTTTCCGGGTCGAGGATGGCAAGGTCACCTACAAGAACCGCTATGTGCGCACGCCGAAATGGCAGCTCGAGAACGAACACGGTCGCTCGCTGTTTTCTGGCCTCAATCCCATGGGAGCTGACCCGCTGGCCGCAGGCAAAGATGGCGGAGTAGCCAACACTAACATCATGGCCCACGCGGGCAAGCTTCTCGCTTTGGAAGAAGGCCACATGCCCTTCGAGATGGAACAGGGTAGCCTGAATTCGCTGGGCTATGCCGAGCAATATCTTGGGCGCGTGACCGCCCACCCGAAGCTTGATCCCAAGACCGGCGAAATGACGTGGTTTGGCTACGGTGTTGGCGACATGCCGCTGTCGGCCGGGATGAGCTACGGCGTCACCGACGCGTCGGGCAAGGTCACCCGACGCTCGGATTTCCAAGCCCCCTATTCGGCGATGGTTCATGACTTCATGGTCACCGAGAACTATGTGCTGTTCCCGATCATGCCACTGACCGGTAGCCTTGAGCGGGCCATGAAGGGCCTGCCTGCCTATGCATGGGAGCCGGAAAAACCCGTTCAGGTCGGCGTGATGCGCAGAGACGCGGATGTTTCGACGATCCGCTGGTTTAACGCGCCCGCGAGCTACGTATTCCACCCGATGAACGCCTATGAGGTGGACGGAAAGATTGTCGCCGAGGTCTGCCGCTATGACTCAGCTCCACTATTCCCTCTCGCAGACGGATCTGCGGGACAGCGAACGGCGGCGCGCCTGACCCGCTGGACGTTCGACCTCTCGAGTAGGACTGATGCGATCTTCGAAGAGGTGATCGATGATCTGGACTCTGAGTTCCCAAGGTTCGACGAGCGATTGGCTGGCAGCGCCTATCGTCACGGCTTCTATGCTGCAGACCCGACCAACTCGAAGTCGGTGAAGTTAAACGCCATCGCGCATTTGGACCTCAAGACCGGTCAGCGC
>JANLPK010000248.1:0-2351 GCA_031367205.1 Alphaproteobacteria bacterium | reverse complement strand
CATGATCGAGCTAACTGAGCGACCACCGGCCAATACCCCGCGCGGTCTGCACACCCTCTATATCACGCCGCTGAAGGCGCTGGCCGTGGATGTTGAGCGCAATCTGATGGCCCCGATCTTTCAGATGAACTTGCCGATTGTGGCCGAGAGCCGAACCGGCGACACCGGCATTTCGCGGCGGCAACGCCAGAGGGTGAAGCCCCCGGACATCTTGCTGACCACGCCGGAGCAATTGGCGCTGTTCTGCGCCTGGGAGGGCGCGCGGCTCTATTTCGAGAACCTATCCTGCGTGATCATTGATGAGATCCACGCGATCCATGCGTCCAAGCGCGGGGATTTGCTGGCGCTCGACCTGGCGCGGCTATCGAAATTCTCGCCTGGAATGCGGCGGGTAGGGTTGTCGGCGACGGTCGATGATCCAGAGGTAATCAAGCGGTGGATGGGTCGCGCTCGGAATCCTCCCCTGCTGGGGGAGGGGGGCCTTGAAGGGGTGGAGGGGGTTGAAGCCTATTCCGCCTTGCCAGGCAGCCCCCTCCGTCATTCGCGGCTCGCGAATGACACCTCCTCCAAAAGGGGAGGAATTGGGAGATCTGTCGATCTGGTGCGCGGCCCCAAAGGCGCGGCCCCGATTGTCGATATGCTGTTGTCGGAGGGGCGGGTGCCTTGGGCCGGGCATACGGCCAAACATGCGATGGACGAGGTCTATGCCGCCATCAAGGGCGCCAAGACGACGCTGGTGTTCGTGAACACGCGGTTCCAGGCGGAGTTCGCCTTTCAGGAGCTTTGGCGGCTGAACGAGGACAGTCTGCCCATCGCGCTACACCATGGCAGCCTGGCCGCTGAGCGGCGGCGTAAGGTCGAGGCGGCCATGGCACGCGGCGAACTGCGCGCAGTGGTCTGCACCTCGACGTTGGATCTGGGGATCGACTGGGGGGATGTGGACCTGGTGATCCAGCTGGCTTCGCCCAAGGGGGCCAGTCGGATGGTGCAGCGGATCGGGCGGGCCAATCACCGGTTAGATGAGCCGAGCCGTGCCCTCTTCGTGCCGGCCAACCGGTTTGAGATGTTGGAGTGCCAGGCGGCGCGGGAAGCCATTGCCGAGAACCGGTTTGACGGGGATGCGCAGCGGATCGGCGCGCTGGACGTGCTGGCCCAGCATGTTATGGGCTGCGCGGTCTCCGAACCCTTTGATTTGGTGGATTTCTATGAGGAGATCATCAGCGCCGGCCCCTATCGCGACCTGAGCTGGGAAGACTATGAGCTGGTCGTCGATTTCGTCTCCACCGGCGGCTATGCCCTGAAAACCTATGACCGGTTTCGGCGGATCGTGAAGGGGCAGGACGGGCTATGGCGGGTGCGGGACGGTGCCACGGCACAGCGTCACAGGCTGAATGTGGGTGCGATCCTGTCACCGGCCGTGCTGTCGATGCGGATCGCCATGGGCAAGTCCCTGCGCGGGGGCCGCAAGATCGGCGAGGTCGAGGAAGGCTATCTGGAGATGCTCGACCCCGGCGACACCTTCGTGTTTGCCGGTCAGGTCTGGAGCCTCGTGGCCGTGACGGGGTTGGACGTTCTGGTCCGGGCGGCCAATGACAAGGATCCCAAGATGCCGTCCTGGGGCGGTTCGAAATTTGCGCTGTCCACCTTCCTGGCCAAGCGGGTGCGGGAGCTGATGTTTGATCAGGACCATTGGCAGGTCTTGCCGCGCGACGTGCGCGAATGGCTGGAGGCGCAGCGCGATCGCTCGCTGATCGTCAAGGAGCACGAGCTGTTGCTGGAGACCTTCCCGCACGGGCGGCGGCACTACCTCGTTTGCTACCCCTTTGAGGGTCGGCTAGCGCATACCACCTTGGCTATGCTTCTCACCCGGCGTCTTGAGCGGATCGGGGCCCAGCCCATGGGGTTTGTCTGCAATGACTATGCGGTGGCGATCTGGGGGTTGAAGCCTCTGGACGGTTTGGATTTCGCCGACCTATTTGATCAGGACATGCTGGGTGACGATCTGGAATCTTGGCTGGCCGAGAGCTTCATGATGAAGCGGGCGTTCAAAGGATGTGCCATCATTTCAGGGCTGATCGAGCGCCGATTCCCCGGCGAGCATCAGAAGACCGGACGGCAAGTGACCTTTTCCACCGACCTGATCTATGACGTTTTGCGCCGCCACAGCCGGACCACCTGTTGCTGCGTTGCGCGCGGGAGGACGCGGCCACCGGACTGGTCGATGTGGCGCGGTTGGGGGACATGCTGGCGCGGATCAAAGGAGAGATAAGGCACACGGCGCTGGAGCATCTGTCGCCCTTTGCGGTGCCGATCCTGCTCGAGATCGGTCGCGAGCGGATCTCCGGTGAGGG
>JANLPK010000183.1:0-1617 GCA_031367205.1 Alphaproteobacteria bacterium | reverse complement strand
CACTGCACGCCGCTGTGGCCTACTATCAACGCCTTGGTGTCACCGTGACCCGCGTGATGCCCCCCTCTCGGCGATTGAAGGCAATCGCCTGCCCGTTGCCTGACAGCGCAGGCTTGCCTGCGCGAGAAGGGGGCAATGGATAATGGCTCGTGCTACAAAGCGAAAACCTTCGCGGCGGCCTGCAAGGATCTGAGCCTCAAACACATCAGAACCAAACCCTACACGCCCAAAACCAACGGCAAGGCCTCACCCTCGCGGCTGCCTCGAACCGGTGGCGGCTGGCCGCTCGACATCCAGACCGCCCTGCGCGAATGGGCCTATGCCCGCGCCTACTCCACCTCCGAGCAACGCAAAAACCACCTGCCAGAATGGACCCACATGTACAATTGGCATCGCCCGCACGGCAGTCTAAACTCCAAGCCACCGATCAGCCGACTTGATTTTGCCGTGGACAACCTGTTGAGGTCCCACACCTAGGGTCTGGTTGCTGACGCCAACCTGGAACCGAAAGGGCCACCGATGACCGACGATATGATGGGCGCTGACGGCGGTGATCCAGGAGGCCTTTGTTCAGGGCATTTCCACGCGGTCGGACGACGACCTCGTCAAGGCCAGGGGGATGACGGGCATCTCCAGGAGCCAGGTCAGCCGCCTGTGCAAGGATCGACGGCAAGGTGAAGGCTGTTTTCGACCGGCCCATCGAGGGCGACTGGCCCTGTCTGTGGACCTGTGCCACCGACCTCAAGGTGCGCCGGGGCGGGCGGATCTTATCCTTTGCGGTCATCATCTCGTTCGGCGTCAACGCCTATGGTCGCCGCGATGTTTTGGCAATGGAAGCAGGTACTTCCGAGGCCGATCCGATCTGGACGGAGTTCCTGCGCCAACTGACCCGGCGCGGCCTGCGGGGGGGCAAACTGGTGATTTCCGACGCGCATGAGGGCATCAGGGGTCACCAAGGGGCTCTGTCCGGCGGGGCGGCGATCCCCCGGATCATCGCCTGATCCGCCTCAACCTGGGCAGCGCTGCCGGGTCCACTGCATGCTGGCCCATGCCGGCAAGAGCCGGCGCAGGGTCGTCTCCGCCTTCATCGCCACTGCTTTTGTCCAGGACACAGCGGAAACGGCCAGCACAAAGTGGCGCGCCGTCGCCGACCAGATCCGGCCCAAGGTGCCGAAACTGGCCGTGATCAGGGACCGCGCCATTGTCCGCCATTGCTCCGAGAACAATGGCGAGGGCCGAACCCGATGTGCTGGCCTGCATGACCTTCCCCAAGGAACACCGCGCCAAGCTGCATTCGACCAACCCGACCGAGCGCCTGAACGGCGAGACCAAACGCCGCACCGATGTCGTCGGCATCTATCCCGAATGACGCCGCCATCCTGCGGCTGGTCGGCGTCCTGCTGCTGGAACAGAACGACGAATGGGCGGTTCAACGCGCCCGGTACATGACGCTGGAAACCATGGCCCCTTTGGGCGCTGATCCCATGATCAGCCTGTCGTGGCGCGCGGAACCAGGCCCGCGCCCGAAGGGGCGGCAAATGCTTGGGCCGCGAACCACGGTTGGCATTGCGGGGCTTGGCAGGGCTGGATTTGGGCGGACCTGCCGCGTTCGGCGGC
>JANLPK010000162.1:0-5326 GCA_031367205.1 Alphaproteobacteria bacterium | reverse complement strand
ACCGGAACTTCAAACGCCGGGGTCGTTCGATCTCCACATACTCGCCCACATGCACCGCGTCCTGATCGCCCCTCCGCTCAGTGATGATGAACTTGCCCCCGACCTTGGCATCGATCTCCACCTTGGTCATCACCCCGTCCGGCGTCGCGAACAGGAACCGCCCAGCGGTCTTGGGGTCGAGCCAGGCATCAAACACGGCCTCTGCTGAGTGTGAGAAAGTATTGGCTGCAGAAATCGTCACACCCATTGTTGGCTCTTCCCTAGGCAGCTCGGAGTTGCTCAAACAGATCGGCTGGATAGGGCGACGCATAGGCGACAAGCCCGATCTCCGCCCTCAAATCCTCAACCGTCTTCCCCCAAACCGCTGGCCAATCCAGGCCAAGCAGGGGCGGGCTCTCGCGGCCATGGGTCCAGGCGCTCAAGATGACGTCCAGCATCATCGGCAGGACCGGCGCCTCGGAGATGCTCAACTTGGTCAGAACCATACCCAAGAACATGGCCGAATAGTTGTGGCCAAACTGACCGGCCTGAAATCCGGAGATCGCCACCTCATGCAGCCCTGTGGTCCGGTAGCCGCCCAGGATGTGCCACAGGTCATGGCACTGCAGGATGCGCGCATTCAGATAGTCCAGCGGCGGCGGTAGGTCGGCCAAGCCAAGCGCGTCGCGGTCCAGTACCTCCAGGTCAAAGCCATTGTCGACGATCAGGCAGTGGAACGCGGCCCCCAGCGAGCCACTCGGGGCGCGGGACAGGTCTTCTAGGGTGAACCGCTCCGGGAAACCTTGAGCTGCGGCCTGCGTCACGCCGGGATAGACCAGGGCCGCACTCACCGCCAGCTCGCGGAACCCGGCGTCCAGGCCGCCGGCCAGGGCTGCCGTCTGCTGGGTCACGGCCAATGCATCGGGCCCGGCTCCCGGCGGTGCCAAGACCATCTCCCAAAACGAACCCCAGAACGCGGCCGGGATTGGGGCCGGGTCAAGTGCGCAAGAAATATCCGAAGCCTTGGGCGCGGTCCCCAACCAGCCCAGCGCCGACGCATCATAGATCTGGGCCACCCGCCCCGGCGCCGCTGCCGCGCCGTGCATCCAAAGGGCGGCCAGGTCGCGCGCCGCACCGGCCTCGCCGCAACGCAAGGCCGCAGCCAGGCGCGTCATCTCGCTGGTGTCGGCCCCCATGCGGGCCAGAGTTTCAAATCGGCCTTGGTCAACCATGGTCCCGCCTTCGTCTAGTGCTTGCCCCGGTCGCGCCCGAAATTGGGCTCCGAACTTTCCTGGCCTGCCGCCACAATGCCGCGCCGGATTTCGCGCGTGCGGGTGAATAGCTCAAACAGCTTGTCACTCTCGCCCCAACGAATGGCCCGGCTCAGCGCCTGGAGGTCCTCAGTGAACCGGCCCAAGACCTCCAACACCGCGTCCTTATTGGCCACGAACACATCGCGCCACATCGTTGGGTCCGAGGCGGCGATGCGCGTAAAGTCGCGAAAGCCGCCTGCGGAGTATTTCATCACCTCGGCCTGGGTCACGTCCTCCATGTCGGCTGCCGTGCCGACGATGTTGTAGGCGATCAGGTGCGGCAGGTGGCTGGTGACGGCCAGCACCAGATCGTGGTGCACTGCGTCCATCTGCTCCACATCGGCACCACAAGCCGTCCAGAATGCCGAGAGCTTCGTAATTGCATCGAGATAGGGCTGATCGTCCCTTGGCAAAGGCGTCAGGATCACCCAGCGGTTCTGGAACAACTCAGCAAACCCGGCATCCGGCCCCGATTGCTCGGTCCCGGCGATGGGGTGGCCCGGAATGATCATGGCGTGGTCGGGCAGGGCGGCAACCAAGGTGCCGGCCACTGAGCCCTTAACCGACCCCACATCCGTTACCGTCGCACCCGGCTTCAAGGCCGCCGACGCCAGGGCTGCGACCGGTCCCATGACCAGCACGGGCACGGCAAACACCACCAGGTCGGCGTCAGCCACCGCCTCGCCGATATCGGCGGTCACCAGATCGGCATAGCCCAGCTCGACGATCTGCGCCCGGTGTCCCTCATGGGCATCGGCCACCGCCACAGTGCCCACGACCCCGGCCTCCCGCGCCGCGCGGATTACCGACGACCCGATCAGCCCGCAGCCGATCACCGCCATGCGGGGATAGATCACACTCGCCATCCCCTAGGCCTTCATGAAGTCAGAGAGGGCATCGATCACGGCGCGGTTGTGTTCTTCCAGTCCGATGGTGATCCGCAAGTGATCGGGCAGGCCGTAGCCCGTCACCACCCGGGGTATAATGCCCCGCGCGCTCAGGAAATTATTGGCATCCGCCGCCGTCTTGCCCGCCGTCTTGGGGAACTTCGCCAGCACGAAATTGGCCATGGACGGCGCAACCTCCAGCCCCAGCCCGCCCATCTGCTGGGTCAGCCATGGCCGCCAGGTATTGACCAGATCAAGGGTCGCCTGCTCGAACTCCTGGTCACCCAGCGCCGCCACCGCCGCCAGCTGCGCCGGGATATTGATGTTGAAGGGCAGGCGGATGCGGTCCACAGCCCCCGCCATTTCCACCGGCATATAGGCCCAACCCACCCGCAGAGCCGCTAGCCCGTGCAGCTTGGAAAAGGTCTGGGTCACCACCACGTTCTCGAATTCGCGGACCATCGAGAACCCGTCCTCAAAGGTCGGATCGGTGACGAAACCCGCATAGGCCCCGTCCAGCACCAGGATCACGCTGGCCGGCAATCCGGCATGCAGACGCCTCACCTCCGACCCCGAAATCCAGGTTCCGGTCGGGTTGGCCGGATTGGCGATGAAGACCAGCCGCGTGCGGTCGTCCACCAGCTTCAGAACCTCATCTACATCAATGCGGTAATTGGGCTCGTGGGCCATCCGCACTTCCGCCTGGCAGGCCCGCGCCCCGATGGCATAGGCCCCAAACCCAAACTCGCCCTGCACGATATTATCGCCCGGCTCCAGATAGGTCTGGTTCAGAAGCTGGAAAATCTCATCAGAACCGCAGCCGAACAGCAACCGCTCCGGTTCCAGACCAAACCGGGCGGCAATCGCATCGCGCAGCACATTGGAGCGACCCTCTGGGTAAACGTGCAAAAGGTCCATCGCCCCGGCAAAGGCTTCCTTGGCCCTTGGGCTCGAGCCCAACACATTCTCATTGGCTGACAGCTTCAGCGGGTTCTCGACCCCCTCGACGGTCGACTTGCCGGGCACATAGGGCGCAATGGCCATGATCCCGGGCTTGGGAACCGGGCGGGGCGCGCTGGCGCGGTCGATGGGTGCGAAGGTGTCGGACATGGGGGCCTAGTTCAATTCAAGGCCCGCCTCTTACACGGCTCAGCGCCGCGGTGAAACCCGCTCGCGACGAGTTCAACCCTTCTCGGAAACAATGACGCCGCCGGTGATGAAACCGGCGGCGCGAGATTGTGGCTAACCTTGATTAGGCAGCAATGGCTTTGCGGCGGCGAAGCGTTGCCCCCACCAGACCGAAGCCGGAGATCATCAGCGCCCAGGTCGCAGGCTCTGGAACGCCGCCCGCAGTGAAGGTGATGTTGTCACCAAACTGAGCCTCCGGCGCATTGCCCGGCCACGGCAACAATGACGTTGGTGTGCTGGTCGTGTCCGCTGTGAGGATATTGTAGTTCAGCACCCAAGAATCAAACATCAGACCGCTGGCGATCGAAACCGTGTTTGTGCCGAGGTGAACAAAACTATTGCTGGCTCCGTTCTCAGAATAGGAGAACACGTTCGTAACGCCGTTTAGAAGGTTGAGCGACAAGTCCCCTGTGCGGGTTCCCGATTCTGCGAGAGGCATTGAAAACAACGGGAACAGACTGCCGGCCAAGATGGTATTCCATTTGCCGCCACCAGTCGCCGACAGGCTATAGGTGAAGCTGTCACCGGCATTCATGGTGGTGGTTAACGGATCATCGCTTCCGCCTGCTAGGGATGCGGTAGTGCCGTTCCACAAGACTGAGAAATTATAGGCCGCCGCGTTGGCGGCCCCGAAACTCAACAAAGAGGCGGTAATCGCGGCCCCACAAACCAAACGCATACGCATGACATTCCCCCACTGGTCGGAATCAATTTGCGCCAAAATAGGCCCTACTGATCGTTAACTTACTCCAATGGCTTTGGCTTGCAAACAGGTTCGCGTGAAAGGCGATATCTTCGAACCTCGAAGCGTTGCCCGCCTAAGGGGCCTAGGCGTCTAGCGGTTCGGGTGCTGCCCCGATCACCCCGGTCAGTCGCCCCGGCGCGCGGGCTAACCGCTCATCCTGCGGCTGATAAAACCCCATCAGGGCAAATAGCTTCAGCCCCCCGGCATCGGCGATCAATTCAGCGGCCACCCCGTCGCGGCTCAGGCTTTCCTCAATCTTGCTGACGGGACCAGCAGCATCGGTCACCCAATAGGTCAGGTCTCGCCCGGTCGGCTCAACCGCCACCTGGGCTGCGGCCAGCGCGTTCAGCGGCCCCCAAGCATTGAGGCAGGGTAGGGCGGCAAACACCCGTAAGCTCGGTTCGGCCAAAAGCCGCCCCCACCAGGGGCTCGGCGAACTCAGCGACAACACCGCCACCCCACCTAGCGTTTTTGCCGCAGCGATCGCGTCTTCGGGCTTGGTCACGGGGGTCAAGACCGGTGCAGCCCCAAAGCGCATCCGTGCCACCTCAACGGCCCGCGCCGGGGCTTGGCCGCCATAAACGCTCACATGAAACGGCCCTTGCCGCGACAGGCTATCACCGATCAGCTCGCGCCAGATCCGGGTGATCAGCGACGGCGTCGCCGCCGTGCGCGGCCGCGCCAACAGTCTCCGCAGCAGCTGCGCCTCACGCACCGGGCGCAGGGCAAACTTGCCGCCATCGCCGGCCGCCGCCTTGGCCGCCGCCACATCCCGCGCCAATCCGGCCCGCTCGTCGATCAGGCTTAGCAAATGCCCGTCAATCTCATCAAGCCGCGCACGCACAGCGTCCAGCGACGGCGCAGCAGCCTTGGCGACAGGATCGGTCATCTCGTCCTCGAATTCAGAGGCTCGGCGATTAGGTCATTGAGGCCGGTGGCGCAAGGGTGGCGGGCTTGGGTTCGTGGGGGATGAGGCTGAGCGGGGGATTTCGTTCGTGTCTGTAAGTGATGACCGTGGTTTGATTTTTCTAGCTGCGGACTGAAAGTCTGTTGACAAGCGGTCTCGGTCATGTTCTTGTTTCGTTCATGGACATGGTCAACACCCTCACCGATGACGACATCGACGCCGAGCGCGCCGAGTGGCGGGCCAGGACTCTGCGTCAGTTGGTGCTCATCGGCATGGACATGGCCCGCATGCTGCAAGATCAAGCTAG
>JANLPK010000154.1:0-2632 GCA_031367205.1 Alphaproteobacteria bacterium | reverse complement strand
TCAACCGGGTCAAGCACCCTTTACCTCAGTGGTTCGCGGTCCATTGCGAAAAGTGCTTCGAGAGCTTCAAGCCCTGCCGCTGATAGTGACTGCCACCCTCGCCATAGAGCCGCTCGGGCTTCGCGGTTAGCGGCTCATAGACCAGCCGCGCCACGGTCTGGCCGTCTTCCAGCAGGAAGGGCGTCTCGTGGCTGCGCACTTCCAACACGCCCTTTGAGCCCACCGCGCCGGCCTCCGCCGTGCCGAAGCCCGGATCGAAGAAGCCGGCATAGTGGACGCGGAACTCACCCACCGAAGGATCAATCGGCGTCATCTCGGCGGCTTCCAGTATCGGGATCTCGATGGCCTCCTTGGACGCCAGAATGTAGAATTCACCGGGATCCAGCAGCAGCTCGCCGCGAATGGGGATCAGCGGCTCCCAGAAGTCGCGCGGATCGTGACCGTCGACCTTGTCCATATCAATCACCCCGGCATGGCGACGTCCTCGGAACCCGGCAATACCGTCGGAGAGGTCGACACCCACGCTCTTGATCCGCAGCTGCGAAGTGGTGCCGCGCTTGAGCCGCAGTTGGTTCAGCCGCGTGCCGGTGCGCACCAGGATGGAAAAGGTCTGCGGCGCAATCTCGATATAGGTTGGGCCTTCATAACCCTCCGCCACGTCATCAAAGGCCGGTTGGCGGTCAGACAGCAACCGAACGAACACATCGACCCGGCCCGTAGAGCTCTTCGGATTGGCCCGCGCCGACACGCCCTTGGGCAAACTCAAATGCTCCTGAAGCTGCGCGATATAGACGCAACCCCGCTCCAGCACCGCGCCCTTGGTCAGGTCCAGCTCGTGCATGGCCACATCGGCCAACCGGCTCTCAACGGTGCGGCCCAGCCTCGGCAAAAACGAAGCCCGCACCCGCCAGCAGCGCGCGCCAAGCCGTAGGTCCAGGCTGGCCGGTTGCACCTGATCGACATCGAACGGCGTGGCTGAGCCGATGGCCCCTTGGGCGATCAAGTCGTCGATAGATTGGCAGGGGAGAATCCCCGCGGAGGCGTCATTCGTCATGGTCGGCGGACCCTGGCTGGTGCGCGTTGGCTTGGCAAGACTTGACCGCGCGCGATGACACGGCTTGATGCGCGCCAGACCTTTCCGCAGGAGCTTAACCATGGCTGAGAACCCCCGAGACTGGGAACAAGAGACCAAGCTGGTGCGCGGCGGCATGGCCCGCTCTCCTTACGGTGAGATCTCAGAACCGATCTACCTCACCCAAAGCTTTGCCTATGAGAGCGCTGCGGCGGCCGACCGGCGGTTCTCCGGCGAGGATCCGGGCTTCATCTATCAGCGGTTCGGCAACCCCACGACCCAGATGTTCGAGGACCGCTTGGCGCTGCTGGAAGGTGCCGATGTCTGCCGCGCCACCGCCTCGGGCATGGCGGCGGTGCATGTGGCCCTGACAGGCCTCGTGCGGGCTGGCGATCACATCGTTGCGGGCCGCGCCCTCTTTGGCTCCTGCAGGTGGATCCTCTCGGAATGGATGCCGCGCTTCGGGGTCGAGGTGACCTATGTGGACGCCACCGATCTGGAGGCCTGGAAAAACGCCTGCCGCCCCAATACCAAGGTATTTCTGGTGGAGAGCCCGGCCAACCCGCTGTTGGAAGTCACCGCCATCGGGGCTGTGGCCGATATTGCCCACGCCGCCGGGGCCAAGCTGGTGGTCGACAATGTGTTCGCCACGCCGATCTTCCAGAAGCCCTTGGCTTTGGGGGCCGACATCGTCGTCTATTCGGCCACCAAGCATATCGATGGCCAGGGCCGCGTGCTGGGCGGGGCCATTCTCGGTGCCGAGACCCTAATGACGGAGAGTTACAAGGACATCCTGCGCCATACCGGCCCGGCGCTGTCGCCGTTCAATGCCTGGGTGCTCATCAAGGGGCTCGAGACCTTAGAGCTCCGTGTCAGTCGCATGGCGGGGAACGCTACCAAGGTCACCGACGCCATCGCCGCCCATGCCAAGGTGCGCCGCGTGATGTTCCCAGGGCGCGCCGACCATCCGCAAGCCAATATCATCGCCAATCAGATGACCGGCCCCGGCAATGTGGTGGCCTTCGATCTGGGCAGCCGGGAGGCCGCCTGGCGGTTCCTCGATACCCTCGCCATCGTCGACATTTCCAACAATCTGGGCGACGCCAAATCCATGGCCACCCACCCCTGCACCACCACCCACCGATCAGTGCCGGAGGCCGAACGCCTACAAATCGGCCTCACGGAAGGCTGGGTGCGGATGAGCGTAGGTCTGGAGGGCGCGGGCGACCTGATCCGCGATGTAAGCCGCGCTTTAGACGCGGCTTAGGTTTCAAAGTGGAGAGATGACATGATCGGTTACACCATGCTTGGCACTAGCGACCACGCCCGCGCGAAGGCCTTCTACGACCCTCTGATGGCCCTATTGGGCGCGCAGGTGAACACTGACTATTCGAGTGAATTCGGCACCTGGTACACGGTTGGCGGCAGCACTCCCATGCTCGTAATCACGGTCCCCCATGACAACGCGCCCGCGACCGCTGGCAACGGAACAATGGTCGCCCTGCCCGCCGCTTCGCAGGGCGTGGTCAATGACGTCTACGCCAAGGCCATCGCCGCGGG
>JANLPK010000099.1:0-4393 GCA_031367205.1 Alphaproteobacteria bacterium | reverse complement strand
CCTGACCGGACGCTGATGCGGACCTATAGCTTGGATCGTATGGAACCCGCCGAGCAGGAAGCGGTCGTCGGGCGGTTGCGGCCCGAAAGCGGGCTGGCACTATGGCAGACACTGAATTGGTGGCTGGACCCGTTCATGACCACGAGCCTCGGTCCGGGGCCAGAGGTAGCGCCTAGTCTTGTGATCGTTGGGCAGCGCGATGTCGTACATCCGCCCAGCACCGCCCGAATGATCGCCACCCGCCTGGGTGCTGGGTATCAAGAGCTACCTGGCATGAGCCATTGGTTGCCGGCAGAGACGGGTTGGCAGGATGGGACTGATGCTGTCTCAAGCTGGCTGGAGACTCTAACCGAGGATGCCTGACCGAGGCTAAGCTTGGTTCGGCTCAATGAGCCGCAACCCGACGATTCCGGCTAGGATCAGGCCGATGCAAGCTAACCGGGCCACGCTTGCAGGCTCCTTGAACAGGACCACACCCAGCAGGACCGTTCCGACGGCTCCAATGCCCGTCCAAACGGTATAGGCGGTGCCAAGTGGCAGGGTCTTCACCGACCAAGCCAACAGCCCCATGGAGGCCGCCAGGGCTAACCCCGTGGCGATGGTGGGTATCGGCTTGCTGAGGCCATCGGAATATTTCAGGCCCACAGCCCATCCGATCTCAAAGAGACCCGCGAGGAACAAAACCAGCCAAGCCATACCCTAGACCCTCAAAAAGAAAAGGCGCCGGAGCAATCTCCGACGCCTTGAACCTGTTCGCACTAAGACTGAAAACGCTTCAGAATTTTCGCTCGCTGTAGAGCAAGGTTGCGAGGTCGTATTTGTCGCTCACCGGGCTGCCGTCAGGTTTTTTCTTCTGAAGGAAGACCAGGCCCTGAGATTCGTGTTCATTGAAATATTCCCAGGAATTGGTGATCAACTTGTATTCCGCATCGGGCCGATAGTCATTCCGTTGCACGGCCATGAAGGGGTCGTGCAGGTAGGACCAAATATTCAGGGCCTCAATGATCGGCTTCTCACCATTGATGGCGTAGTTCACGATAATTGAGCAGACGTCTTTGTTGGAGCCTTGGGACTCTAGGGTCACTGTGTAGCCCTTGATGCCGCCCAGCAGCGCCACATAGTTGATGACGCCGCGCTTCTTGACCTTCTTCATGCCCGCACTCGCGGCCAATTGGTCGATGTTGCCGCCCTTGAGCAGAGGCATGCAAACCTTGGACAAGATACCGGCAAGTTCCGCGCCATCGCCGGTTGTGGGCAAGGTCGGCTCTGGCGGCGCGGGAGGAGCAACTTCGGGTTCTGCAGCCGGAGCGGCGGGCATTGCGGCGGGCGCAGTTGGAGCGATTGCGGGAGCCACCTCAGGTGCCGCAGGCGCTGGCGCAATAACAGGCGCGGTGACTTGGGCCACCGCAGCGGTGGCAAGACCGGCGGCAAGAACGATCGTGGCAATGGTGGAGCGCATGTGGGTTCCCCTAACTGGAGTCATATTACACTCGTCCCTCGAGCTTTCGTCTAGCGTGACTTTGCGACTATCGCGTGGCGAGGATTAGGCCTCGACAGCGTATTCGGCCAAAATGGTAAGACCCTCGGGCGTGACATCGGCAAACCCGCCGCGCACATCATAGGTCCGGCTTTGGCCATCCGAGGTTACCCGGACAAGGCCTTCACGCAATGCGGTCATGAACGGCGCGTGACCGGGCAAGACGCCGAAGTCACCCTCAGAACCCGGCGCATCGACCTGATCGACCAAGCCGGAGAAGAGTTCCTGCTCGGGCGAGACGAGCGAGAATTGAAGTTTGTCAGCCATGATATCTTACGCTTCCGAGGCCAATTGCTCGGCCTTGGCCACCGCGTCTTCGATGGTGCCGACATTGTAGAAGGCGGCTTCCGGCAGGTGGTCATATTCGCCTTCAACCACGGCCTTGAAGGACCGGATTGTGTCGGCCAGGCTGACGAAGACGCCGGGCATGTTGGTGAACTGCTCGGCCACGAAGAACGGCTGCGATAGGAACTTGGAGATCTTGCGGGCGCGGGCGACCGTGATCTTGTCGTCTTCGGACAGCTCGTCCATGCCCAGGATGGCGATGATGTCCTTCAGAGCCTTATAAGCCTGCAGGGTTTCCTGAACGCGACGCGCGACGTTGTAATGCTCCTCGCCGATCACCAGGGGGTCCATGATCCGGCTGGTCGAGTCCAGCGGGTCCACGGCGGGGAAGATCGCTTGGGCCGCGATATCACGGCTGAGCACGGTGGTAGCGTCCAAGTGGGCGAAGGAGGCGGCGGGGGCCGGGTCGGTCAAGTCATCGGCGGGCACGTAGATGGCCTGAACCGAGGTGATCGAACCCTTGTTGGTCGAGGTGATGCGCTCCTGCAGATTGCCCATCTCGGTGGCCAGCGTCGGCTGATAACCCACGGCCGAAGGGATGCGGCCCAGCAGAGCCGACACTTCTGAACCGGCTTGGGTAAAGCGGAAAATGTTGTCGATGAAGAGCAGAACGTCCTTGCCCTCCACGTCACGGAAGTATTCGGCCTGGGCCAAGCCGGTCAGGGCGACGCGGGCGCGGGCACCGGGGGGCTCGTTCATCTGGCCATAGACGAGCGCGCAACGGCTTTCGCCACCGCCACCGGCCTGGTTCACGCCGGACTCGATCATCTCGTGATAGAGGTCGTTGCCTTCGCGGGTCCGCTCACCGACTCCAGCCAACACCGAATAGCCACCGTAGGCCTTAGCGATGTTATTGATCAGCTCTTGCATGGTCACGGTCTTGCCCACGCCAGCCCCGCCGAACAGGCCGATTTTGCCGCCCTTGGTATAGGGGCAGAGCAGATCGACGACCTTGATCCCGGTGACCAGAATTTCAGCCGAGGTAGATTGCTCGGCGAAGGACGGCGCCTCGCGGTGGATCACGCTATGGAATTCAGAATTGATCGGACCGGCTTCATCGATCGGCTCGCCGATGACATTCATGATCCGGCCAAGGGTCGCTGGGCCGACTGGAACGGTGATGCCTGCACCGGTGTCTGTGACAGGCTGACCGCGGGTCAGGCCCTCGGTGGTATCCATGGCGATGGTACGGACGGTGTTTTCACCCAGGTGCTGGGCCACTTCCAGCACAAGGCGGAAGGGCGCGCCGGTCCGTTGGTCGGTATTGGTGGTTTCCAGCGCGTTCATGATCGAGGGGAGTGCGCCCTCGAACACCACGTCGACCACGGCACCGATGATCTGGCTGATCTTGCCGGTGGCGACAGCGGAGGTCGCCGCAGGCTTGGGCGCAACGGCCTTCTTTGCGGCGGCTGGGGCCTTGGCCGCAGCGACTTTGGGTGCGGCTGCCGCCTTAGGCGCGGCGGCTTTCTTTGCGGGGGCTTTGGGGGCAGTGGCCATGTTCGGATGCTTTCGGTTAGAGCGCTTCGGCGCCGGAGATGATCTCGATCAGCTCCTTGGTGATTTGCGCCTGACGGGTACGGTTCTTGAGAAGGTTTAGGGCGGCAATCATGTCGCCAGCATTACGGGTCGCGTTGTCCATGGCCGCCATCTGGGCAGCATAGAAACCAGCCTGGTTTTCGAGCATGGCCGACATCACCTGAACGGTAAGATTTCGCGGCAATAAGGTTTCGAGAATAGCGCCCTCGTCAGGCTCGTACTCGTATGACGCACCCTTGAGATCGATGGTCGGCGCAGAGCTTTCGACCTGGGCCGGGATCAGTTGGCGCACAGTTGGGGTCTGGATGACCACCGATTTGAACTGGCTATAGATCAAGGTGACGACGTCGATTTCGCCAGCCTCGAACAGGGCTGTGATCTTTTCAGCGGCGGGTTGAGCGACCGCCATAGAGGGCACACCAGCCTCATAGTTTTCAACATACCGCTCGCCGTACTGACGGCGCAGCAGATCGCGGGCCTTTTTACCGATGGTCAGGATTTTGACGTCCTTGCCTTCCGCGATCAGCGTGCGGATTTTCTCACGGGCGGCGCGGAGGATGGCGGTGTTGAAGCCGCCGGCGAGGCCCCGATCAGAGGTCGCGACGACGATCAGTTGCTTATGGTCGGCTCCGGTACCCACCAACAATTTTGGCGCGCCGTCACCAGAGACGCCCGCCGCCAAATTGGCAATGACGGCCGCCATGCGCTGGGCATAGGGCCGCGCGTTTTGGGCCGAGCTTTGGGCGCGACGCAGCTTAGCTGCGGCGACCATCTGCATGGCTTTCGTGATCTTCTGCGTGGATTGCACGCTTTTGATCCGATCGCGCATCTCTTTGACGCTGGCCATCTCCTATTGCTCCAGCAGCGTCTTAGGCGAAGCTTGTGACGAAGGCTTCGAGGGCGGCCTTGAGGTCGCTTTCGGTGTCGGCCTTCAGCTCTTTCTGGGTGCGGATGGTATCGAGGATCTTCTGATGC
>JANLPK010000052.1:0-71542 GCA_031367205.1 Alphaproteobacteria bacterium | reverse complement strand
GGAGTTCTATTTCGATAGTGTCAGCGGCCCGCATGAAACGCTCAAATGGTATGATTCCCTAAGTGGCCGGACCCTCGGTGGGGCAGTGAGTCACAGCGATATCGGCACCTTCACCATCGTCGGAGGTGGGGTCGGTGGCGTTCCCGAACCCGCCACCTGGGCACTGATGGTCATGGGCTTCGGCGCGGTCGGGCTTGGCCTGCGTCGCCGGCGGGAAACGGTTGCCGCCTGATCAGAAGGTCAGGGGTCCGTGGTCCAGTTTCGGCAGCACATGCCGCGCGAACAGGTCGGCCTCTGCCGCATGCGGATAACCTGAGAGGATGAAGGCCTCCATGCCGAGTGCGCGATAGGCGTTAAGCTTGGCCAGCACTTGGTCTGGATCACCGACGATGGCTGCACCGCAGCCGGATCGCGCACGACCGATGCCCGTCCAAAGGTTGTCTTCGGCATAGCCGTCATGGCCGGCCCCGGCCCGCAGCTCGGCTTGGCGACGGACTCCATAGGAAGCGGAGTCGAGGGAGCGATTTCGGATGGCATCGCCCTCGGCGTCGTCGAGTTTGGAGAGCAGGCGAGAGGCGGCGTCGCGGGCCTCGGTCTCGGTTTCGCGGACCACCACGTGGACGCGGTAGCCGAACTTCAGCTTGCGACCATGTTTGGTGGCGCGGGCGGTCATGTCGTCGACGATTTCTTTAACCGCGGGCATGGTGTCGGGCCACATGAGATAGACATCGGCGGCCTTGGCAGCAGCTTCGCGGGCGTCCTCGGATAGGCCCCCGAAATAGAGCGGCAAGCGACGACCTGCGGCCTTGGCGACGCGGGGCGGCTCGAGTTTGAGCTTGTAGAACTCACCCTGATAGTCGACCGATTGGCCGCTGAGGATCAGGTTCAGCAGCTCCATAACCTCGACCGTGCGCTGGTAGCGCGGCGCCGACGGCAGGGTCTCGCCGGGCAGGTCAGACGAGATGATGTTGACGGTCAGGCGACCGCCCAGCATCTGGTCCAGGGTGGCCAATTGGCGGGCCAATTGCGGTGGCCACATTTCGCCGCAGCGGATGGCGGCGAGCAAGCGCATGCGCTTGAGCATCGGGGCGATGCCGGCCCCGAAAGCCAGGCTGTCGATCCCCAGGGCATAGCCGGAGGGCAGCAGTAGATTATCGAACCCGCCATTCTCGGCGGTCAAGGCGATGTCACGGCAGTGGTCAAAGCTCGATTGCAGGCGCGGATCCGGGACACCTAGGAACTCGTAGTCGTCATCACAGAGCGCGCTAAACCAAGAGACTTCGCAGGGGCTCATGGCAGGGGCGTTCCTCGGGCGGCAGTCAGCACGGCATACCATTCTGCGCGGCTAAAGGTGAACGTCAGGGCCTGAGCGGCTTCCTTGATGCGGCCGACCTGCTGCGAGCCGACAATGGGGATCGGCCGCGCGGGGTGTGCCATGATCCAACCATAGGCCGCAGCGGTCACCGAGACGCCGGCGCGTTCGGCCACCTTACGCAGCTCCGCAACGACGGCTCGCGATCGATCATCTTTGGGGTCAGCAAGGCGACCTTGGCCGAGCGGCGACCAGGCCAGCACAGTGAGGCCCATTTCCAAGGCCTGATCTAATACCCCGTCATAGAGCGGCTCAATGGCCAGGGGCGAGAACTCAGGTTGCACCGACACCAGCGGGAAGGGCAGGTGGGCCTGCAGAGCCGCGACTTGGGCCGGTGTGTGATTGGAGACCCCAAACTCGGCGACCTTGCCTTGCTGGCGCAGGGTTTCGAAGGTGCGCGCGATCTCGGCGGGGTGTGCCAGATGGTCGGGGCGATGAATCTGCCACAGATCAACCCGCTCCACACCCATGCGGTTCAGCGAGGCCTCGACGGCGGACACCAGGTATTCCGAGCTCGAATTATAGGGCGTGCCCATCTCGATGCCCCCCTTGGTCGCGAGGGTGAAGCGGTCGCGCAAGGCCGGTGCCTCTGCCAATACCTTGCCCAGCAACAGCTCTGCCGCGCCGAAGGGTTCGTTGTTGTCAGGACCATAGATGTCGGCGGTGTCGAGCAGGTCGATGCCGGTTTCTAAGGCGGCCTCCACCAGGGTGCGGGCGGCCTTCACGTCGCTCCCGCGAAAGCGCCACATACCCCAGGCCAAGGGGGATACCGCGATCCCACTCTTGCCGAAGGCGCGTCGCCCGTGCGACAGGCCAGCATCTATTTGGGTCATCAGCACCCTCCGCATAATCATCTAAGGATTGCGAGCATGAGTAAGCTTCGCTTCGGCCTCGTTGGCGTTGGAATGATGGGTCGCGAGCACATTCGCAACCTGAAACTCCATCCGGAGGCGGAGATTGTCGCCTTGCAAGACCCAGTGGCGGCGTCCTTGGACGCTGGGGTCAAGCAGCTGGGGTCCCCGGTGGCGACCTACGAGACTGTCGAGCAGATGCTCGCCGAGGCTGCTCTTGATGCGGTTCTGGTGGTGTCGCCGAACTATACTCATCGCACGGTTTTGGAGCCGCTGTTCGCGGCTGGTCTGCACATTCTCTGCGAGAAGCCGCTTTGCACGACTGTGTTGGATGCCCGCTGGGCTGCCGATCAAGCCAAGACGCACCACGGGGTGTTTTGGACCGGCATGGAATATCGCTTCATGCCGCCTGCCGCAAAGTTCATCGAGGCGATAAAGGATGGCGACGTAGGCCGTCTGGTCCAATTCTCCATCCGCGAGCATCGCTTTCCCTTCCTGGTGAAGGTGGGTGACTGGAACCGCTTCTCGCGCAATACCGGCGGCACCATGGTGGAGAAGTGCTGCCACTTCTTCGACCTGATGCGGTTGGTGGTGCAGGCCGAGCCGGTGCGGGTGTTCTGTTCAGGAGCCATGGACGTCAATCACCTGGACGAGCGCTATGGCGGTGAGCAGCCCGACATCCTCGACAACAGCTTCACCGTGGTGGATTTCGCCAATGGGGTGCGGGCCATGCTGGACCTCAACATGTTCGCCGAGGGATCGGAGGAGCAGGAGGCGCTGACGGCCGTGGGCGACAAGGCGAAGCTTGAGGCCTTCATCCCATCCGGCGACTTGGTGTTCTCTCCGCGTGTGGCTCTGCGCGCGCCCAAGACGCCGGTGCGCACCCATGTGCCCGTCGATCCGACGATCCTGCAGGCGGGAACCCACCATGGCTCCACCTACTATCAGATCGCAGCCTTTATTGACGCCGTGCGGGGACGAGGACCGGTGCAGGTGACCGCCGATGACGGCCTGCGCGCTGTGGCCATGGGCATGGCCGCTGAGATCAGCGCGCGGGAGAAGCGGGTGGTCGAAATGTCCGAGCTCGGGTTTTAGTTTGCGCTGGCCCAAGCTTCTGGGGATGATCCGGACCGGGGTGGAAACCATGGATTTCGATCAACAGCGGCGACAGTTCGCCGACCAGGGCTATGCCGTCTTCGAGCGTGTGCTTGAGGGTGAGCTGCTTGAGCTCTTGCGCGCCCAGTGCGCAGCCTTCGTGACCCGTGAGGACGATCGCATGGACGCTGCTGGGGTTGATAGTCTGGGGATCAGCCATCGCGGCAAGCGCTACTTTGCCAATGAGTGCCAGCGGGAGCAACCGGCACTGCGCCGAATGCTGTTCAGTTCAGTGATGGCCGATGTCTGCCGGGCTACCTTGGGCGAAGACGCCTACTTCTTCTTCGACCAATATGTGGTCAAGGGGCCGGATGGGGGGCTGCCCTTCAGCTGGCATCAAGATAGCGGCTATGTGGTGGGTAATGGCGGGCCGGTGGATCATGCCGCCTATCTCACCTGCTGGTGTCCGCTGGATGACGCGACCATCGAGAATGGGACGATCCGAGTCTTGCCCTTTTCGCAGGTGCCGATCTCGCGCGATTGGATATTGCCGCATGAGCGTCAGACCGGGACCAACGACCTAGTAGGTTGGCGCGGCAGTGAAGAGGGTGTGGCTATCGAGGTGCCTGCAGGCAGCGTCGTAGCCTTTTCCAGCCACCTGCTGCATGCCAGCGGGGCCAATCAGACGACAGACATGCGCCGGGTCTATCTGGCGCAGTATACCCCCGAAGTGATGCTCAATCCCGGCACCCGGCGACTGCGCCGCAATGCCATCCCTTTGATCTTGGACGGCGTGCAGGTGAACTATGGATGATGCGACAGCGACGACAAGACCGAGTGCTGCCGAGCGACGGCGGTGGCTGCTCTTGGGCCTCGTCATTCTAGCCGGCATTCTGAACTATGTGGACCGTCAGGTGATCGCGGTGCTGAAGCCTATGATCGAGGTTGATATGGGCTGGTCGGATGCCGACTACGGCAGGCTTGCCTCCCTATTCCAGCTCGCGGCAGCCTTAGCCTTTATCGGAACAGGTTGGATTGTCGATCGTGTTGGGGTCAAGTGGGCTACACCAGCCGGCGTTGCAGCTTGGAGCTTGGCGGCGATGGCGCATGGCTGGGCAATGACCATGGGTCAGTTCTCCGCCGCGCGGCTCGCACTGGGCGCGACGGAGTCGATGGGCACCCCCTCCTTCGTCAAGACCATCGGCTCGGTCTTCTCCGCCAAGATGAGGTCAGTCGCCTTTGGTATATCAAACGGTGCAAGCAATGTCGGGGCAATCATTACGCCTCTGATCCTGCCCGCCCTGGCCGCCGCGATAGGCTGGCGCGGGTCCTATGTGGTGGTGGGCGCGATCGGCTTTATCTGGGTCATACTATGGTTGGTGGTGACCCGAGGCGTAACTTTCGTCAACAATGCTGACACCGGCAAGCCGCGCAACACCCTAGCTGATCTCAAGGTCATGTTCTCTGATCGGCGCACCTGGGGTCTGGCTGGTGCCAAGGCGATGTCTGACCAAGTCTGGTGGCTGCTGCTGTTCTGGGCCCCGGACTTTTTCCATCGCGTATTCGGCCTTACCGTAGGGCTGCTCGGCGCACCCTTGGCGGTGGTCTATGGCATGGCGGCGATTGGCTCGATCAGCGCTGGGTGGATCGGCTCGCGGCTTATGGCTCGGGGCTACAGCCTCAATACTGTGCGCAAGGGCATGATGCTTGTCTGTGCCCTATTGGTGACCCCGGTGCCGCTTGCGATCTATGCCGATAGTCTCTGGGTAGCGGTTGGTCTGCTGGGCCTTACACTCGCCGCGCACCAGGGCTTCTCAGTCAGCATCTTCTCTACCATCGCCGATATCATTCCTAAGACCAGGGTCGGCACGGTGACCAGTTTCGGAGCCCTATGTGGCAATTTTGCCGGCATGGGAATTGTACTGTTGGCTGGCGAACTGCTAACGGCGGGGAGGGGCTATGCTCCTTTGCTGATCATCGCCGCCTGTTCTTACCTCGCAGCCCTGGCTTGGCTACACCTCTGGCTTCCGCGCCTGGAAATTGCCGAGCCCGACCCAATTTGAGCACTCTGGCAGAGCCGATCTATTCGTTTACACTGTAGAGCTTGGCGTTAAGTAACAAAAATGACACATACCTTGCGTCAAGTCTGCGCTATCCAGCGCCCTTAATCTGACGGCGGCTCTGCCGGGATGAAGGGAAACAGTATGTCAAATCCAATTCAAACGCGGTCTGCCTATCTGCGCACTCTTATGATGGGCGCAGCATTCGTCGTCATGGCTGGGGCCGGATCGGCCTATGCCGCAGACGCCAAGTCCGATGCTACCACGGTCGAAGAAGTCACCGTCACCGCCCGTTTCCGGGAAGAGACGCTAAGCTCCGTGCCGGTGGCCGTCAGCGTCATTAGCGGCGACGAGGTTGCCGCCAAGAACCTGAACAATCTGCAGGATATCTCTCAAGCCATCCCAACGGTCGACTTCCGCGCCGGTGCGTCCAACAAGGACCGCACAGTGTTCATTCGCGGCGTCGGCACCATCACCACCTCGCCCGGCGTTGAGCCGTCAGTCTCCACCGTGATCGACGGCGTGGTTCTGGCTCGCCCAGGTCAGTCGACCCTGGACCTGATGGATCTAGAGCGCATTGAAATTTTGCGTGGCCCGCAGGGTACGCTGTTCGGCAAGAACGCCTCGGCCGGCGTGGTCAATATCGTCACCAAGAACCCGACGGACTCGTTCCACGGTTACGGCGATATCTCGATCTATGAGGGCAATGAGAAACGCATCAAGGCCTCGATCTCCGGCCCGATGGGCGACAAGCTCACCGGCTTGATTTCGGTGGTTGGTGCCCGGTTCTCCGGCAATGTCGAGGACGTCGTTCATGGCGGCAAGGTCAATGGTTACGCCCACGAGGGCGTTCGGGTGAAGTTCATCGCCAAGCCGACCGACGAGCTGACCCTGACCCTCGGTGCCGACACAGTGGCCGGCAAGGAAAGCCAACCCACGGGCGTCTTCGTGGCCACCGGTCGTGTGGCCTATCCCAGCGGCGTGTTCACCAACAATGCAGCCCTGGCGACCCTGCTGACCAGCTACGGCATCACTGCGGGCACCAATAACCTGAAAGCTGCTGCCGGCCTGGGCACTACCGTGAAGGACCGCAATGGCGGCCTCAGCCTGCAAGCTGACTACAAGCTTGGAGAGTTCGTTCTGAGCTCCATCACCGGCTACCGGTTCTGGAAGAACCATCAGAACCAAGACTTTGACATGCTGCCGGCCCTGACCGCGTCCTTCCCGGACGTGCGGGACGATGGCATTGTCGACTTCACCCAGCTCAGCCAAGAGTTTCGGATCACCTCGCCGACCGGCGGGTTCTTCGACTACGTGGCCGGCCTCTTCTATATGGGCGCTGACACCGATGAGACCTACTTCCGTCAGGTTTCGCGGGTCGTGGCGGGTGCAATTGTCAATGACAACGGCCTGGCGAAGTATGGCGTGCGGGGTCGCAACTATGCTGTCTACGGGGAAGGCAACTTCAACTTCACCCCGCAATTCCGGGCTCTGGTTGGCGGTCGTCTGATCCGCGATGAACTGGCCTATTATCACAATCGCGCATCGACCGTGGCTGCGGCCATTACCGGCGTTCGCCCCAACCACGTCAGCAAGGGTTCGATCTCTGAGGACGGCTGGAGTGGCCGCGTCGGCGTTCAGTACGACATCAGCGACAACATGATGGTCTATGCCACCGCCTCACGCGGCTACAAGGGCCCGGCCTTCAACGCCTTCTTCAACATGCAGGCCGTCGATGAGATCGCTCTGAAGCCAGAGACCTCCAAGTCCTACGAGCTTGGCATCAAGGGAAGTCTGTTTGACGGTAAACTGCAGGGCGCGATTGCGCTCTATGATACCAAGTTCGACAATTATCAGGCTAACTTCACCGACACAGCGGGTACGCCACCGGCCATCGTCACGCGCTTGATCAACGCCGGCAAGGTATCGTCAAAGGGTATTGAGGGTGACTTCACCGCCCGTCCGATGTCAGGACTGCGCTTGGCTTTCGCCTTCGCCAGCTCCGATGCCCAGGTTGATCGCTTCAATTGCCCTGTCGGCTCACCTGTCAGCTGCAACATTAATGGCAAGCCGCTGCCTTTCGCACCAAAGCTGAAGACCCACAGCGAAATTGAGTACACCACCAGCCTGAACAGCGCCTTCGATCTCCAATTTGCCACTGACTATAGTTGGAAAGACAAGACCCAGTACGCTCTGGCCCAGACAGCCGACACCATTCAACCCGCCTATGGCATCTGGAATGCCAGTGTCGCGTTGTTGGGTGTGGACAACGGCCTGACCGTTCGCGGGATCGTCAAGAACATCGGCAATCAGCACTACTCTCCCACCTTGGGTGGAGGAACGCTGGCTGGCCTCGTGCGTCTCGTGCCTCGCGACAATGATCGCTACTACGGCCTGAGCGTCCGCAAGGAGTTCTGAGGTCTTTGAGGGTGGGCGCGGCTCGCTGCGCCCACCATCTCAGAGCCGCAACACCTGCTTGGCGATGATGTTGCGTTGGATTTCGTCGGTGCCGCCGGCGATGCTGGCCGCGCGAGCTTCGTAGTAGCGCTCGTTTTCCTTCAAGACCCAACCCGGCCCGGGGTGATCCGCCGGGCCGTTGATCTTCGGGAACCAGGGTGCCGAATAAGGCCCCGCGCACTCCACGAAGAACTCCGTCATGCGCTGAACGATGTCGGTGCCTTTCAGCTTCAGCATCGAAGATTGCGCGCCGGGTGCCGATCCTGCCTGCACCTCCCAGAGCGTGCGCAGCTCCGTCATTTCCAGAGCCTTGAGTTCAATCTCAGCCAGGGCTAGGCGACCGGCGAACCCTGGATCGTCCATCAGGGTCTCGCCGATTGACCCAGGGATTTGCGAGGCCGCCGCTCGGATCCTGGCGACCATATCCAGCGATAGCGTTACGAAGGCCTGACCGGTCCGCTCATGGGTCAGTAAGCCCTTGGCATAGGTCCAACCTTCGCCTTCAACACCGATGCGGTTGGCGACCGGCACCTTCACATCATCAAAGACCACTCGGTTGAACGGGTGGGTGCCGTCGATGGAGATGATCGGGATGATCGAGATACCTGGTGACCTCATGTCGATCAGTAGGAAGGTGATACCGGCCTGCGGCTTGTTGCCGGTGGATGTGCGGGTCAGGCAGAACATCCAGTCAGCCGTGTGCGCCCCGCTGGTCCACACCTTCTCGCCCTGCACCACATAGTGGTCGCCTTCTAGGGTCGCCTTGGTGCGCAATGAAGCAAGATCGGAGCCGGAGCTGGGTTCGGAATAGCCCTGACACCAGCGAACCCTATTCTCCAGGATGTCGGGCAAGAATCGTTCTTGCTGGGCCTTGGAGCCATAGCCAAACAGGATCGGGGCCAGCATGCCCATTCCCATGCCGCCGACCTGGGGCGGCAGGCCCGCCGCTGTGGTCTCCCGTTCCCAGATGAAATTCTTCGATGGTGACCAACCTGGTCCGCCATACTCCACCGGCCACTTGTTTACAGACCATCCCTTGGAGGCCATGGCTTTGCGCCAGCGCTCCTCATGCTCGCGGCTGCCGTCATAGTCGTGATCTGGAAATGACTGAGCGATCAGCTCGCGCACCTCATCGCGAAACGTTAGATCGTCGTTTGAGAATCCAAGGTCCATGGACACGCGCACCCGCTATTGTAGGGTTGCCACGATAGAAGCCCCGCGCAGGGGGTCAATGATGGAGGAAGCTATGTCCAACGCCGCTCCTTTCGCGATTGAGGTAACTGACGGCGTCAGTGCCGGGCCTATCCGATATCCGACCAATTTCTCCAAGGGGGCCAAGGGCTCCATCCACGATGATGACCGGGCGCGCGAGTTGGGCTTTCGCGGTGGCACCGTGGCCGGCAATATTCACTTTGAGCAGTTCCCGCCACTATTGGAGTCTGTGCTGGGATCGGAGTGGCGACAGAACGGCAATCTCTCGCTCTATTTCCTCAATGCCACCAGTGACATGGAGCCGGTTCAGGCCTTTGTCGGTGCCCCCGAGCCACGCCCCGAGGGCGGCCTGCGCGCAAAGGTTTGGATGGAGACGCCGGAGGGAGTGAGGGTCTGTGAAGGCACGGCTGCGGTCGGCCCCCCGGACATGGACTCTGAGCTGCGCAACCGGGTGAAAGCCGCCCGCCCGGCCACCGACCTGCGCATCCTAGCCAGCTCGAAAGTCGGCGACGCAGTCACCGACATCCCCTCGCGCCAGGAGAGTGAGAAGACCAGTCCCCGCGTGGAAAACGTCACCGAGGCTCTGGACATTTACACTGACCCCTCGATCTTGGGCGGGCTGGTCGCGGCGCCCTCCGCGGCGATCGATGCGCTGCGTCCGGTCGAGGGGCCCTTGTTCAATGCCAACGGGGTATTCGTGGGCATGTTCGGAGCTATTGAGTTGCAGTTCCTGAATGGCCCGATCTTTATCGACCGGGACTATCTCTGCGACGCCGAAATCTTGGCGCTGTCAGAGTCGCCGAAAACAGAAACGGCTTGGTTTGAAAGCACGCTAAGGCCTGCGGGCGGCGGCGACCCTGTAGCCAAGATGATCATGCTGACCCGCCTGTTGAAGGGCTCCTCGCCGCTCTGGAGCTAGGTGCCGCATTGCCAAAGGGAACGACTCAAATGGAAACGACCCTCGATGCTGTGATCTGCGGTCAGGTCCGCCGACCCACCAACGCTTCCCGCGACGCCAAGGGCTCGATCCACGACGACGCCACGGCCCAGAAGCTCGGCTTCAAGGGTGGCACGGTGGCGGGCAGTATCCATATGGAGCAGTTCCCGCCGCTGTTGGCTCAGGCCTTCGGTGACGATTGGCACCGAACCGGGTCGCTCTCAACCTATTTTCTCAACGCCACCACAGACGGCGAGCCGGTGCGGGCCTTCGTCGGGCCAGCAACCGATCGACCCGAAGGCGGGCGTCGGGCTGACGTCTGGTTGATCGACGAAACCACCGGCCTGCGGGTTCTGGAAGGCAGTGCCAGCGTTGGCCCGCCAGACGATTTGTCGAACCTGCGGGTTCGCATTCCGGCGGTGCGAGCGCCTGGAGAGCTGCGCCTGCTGAAGTCTTCAAAGGTGGCTGATGTTGTCAGGGATGTTCCGGTCCGTGTGACTCTGGAGAGATCGCTCGAACGGGTGAAACTGATCACCGAAGACCTGCCTGCCTATCGTGAGGCTGCGCTGTTTGGCGAGATCGTCTGTGCACCGACCATGGTGGTGGACGCTATGAGGTCTATTGAGGTGCCGCTCTGGCGGCCTACCTCGAACTATGTGGGGCTGTTCGGGGCCATCGAAGTGCAGATGCTAGATGGACCGATGTTCGTGGACCACGACTATCACTGTGACGGAAAAGTGCTGGCCCTCTCAGACTCACCCAAGACCGAGGTGATCTGGTACGAGACCACCCTGAGGGACGCCAAGGACAAGCGGCCCGTGGCGCGGATGATCCTGATGTCGCGCCTATTGAAGGCGTCGTCCGGGCTCTGGAGCTGAGGTTCAGCTGGAAACGACCCGCCGAGGCCTATCGCGGCATCCAGTTGCCATGCGCGCCGTAAGGCACGCGCTGGGGCATGATCACCTCGGCGACCGGCTCGTCACCGAAGTTCTGGGCATCTAGGATCACCAGCCGGGACTCATCGACGTCCTCGTCGTGATAGATCGCCATGACCCAACCGTCGTCCTCGGCCTTGGCTCCTTCACGGGGAACGAAAACGGCCTCACCCGTGTGCGTGTTGTTGCCCAGATCGTGGGTGGTGCGCGCGCCGGTGGTCAGGTCATATTTATAGAGGTTACGACCCATGGTCAGGGTCGGGGCTGTGGCGTCCAGCGCTGCAGTATAACCATATTGGGCAAATAGGCCGACGAGGCTGTCATTGATCCGTGGGAAGTCACCGGTGGCATCATCGAGCTGTTCTTCTTTCACCGTTCCGGTCGCCAGGTTGATGGTCCAGCGCCAGAGCCGCGCCGCAGTGGCGTCGCCTCCGTAGAGTTCCTCGAACCCGCCAGCCATGGCTTCCTTTTGGCGGCAAACGGTCAGCACAATCTTGTCACCGTCTTCGTAGGCATTGACCGGATGAAAAACGTAGCAGGGATTGATCTCAAACCACCGTACCCGACCGCCCGCGCCATTGCGCTTCATCACGCCCAAGCGCGCGCCGGCCTCTGCGCGAAAGGCCAAGGGTGACTCGCCGCGCATCGCGGCTTTCAGGTCGAACACCACCGGCAGGTCCATAAACACCACATGGTTGGTGGTGATGTTCCAGTCATGCATCATCACGGGGTTGGGCAGGTCGATGGGCTGGGCCTCCACCACCTGACCCGTTGCGTCGGCGCGGTAATAGGTGAGGTAAGGCGCGCTGCCCAATTGATAGCCGAAGAACAACAGCTCACCGGTTATCGGGCATGTTCGCGGATGCGCCGTGACGGGCCCGGTAACGGCACCGGCGAAATCGTGGACGCCAAGGGTATTGAGTTGATCGTCAACCGCCCAAGGAAGGTGTGCCTCCTCTAGGGCCAACCACTTGCCTGCGTGCTGGATAATGCTGGTATTGGCCGGAGACGCTGCCGGATCGAACATGGCTGACATTTGGCCAAGGTCTTTGTCGTAATAGGGCGTGCGCACATAACGGTTGCGGTAGCTGGCCTTGCCGTCAGCCAGGCTAACCGCGTGCAACATGCCGTTGCCGGCAAACCAGTGGTCGCTGACCCCAGACTTGGGGTTCATGCCGTTGCGCACATAGGTGCCGTTGAGTTCGGGAGGAATATTGCCGCGAACCTTGAGCGGGCCGCTGTCGATTTCGTCGGAAACTGGGGCCCAGTTGCCCAACAGGTGCCAAGGCTTGGATTCAGTGATCGGGGTTTGGACGTTCATTGGTTGGTCCTCCGGCAGGGCAGCTCTAGTGGCTACTGAGGCTGCATACTGAACGCAAACTGGGGGTGTTGCCAATCTCTCTGCGCAGGTTTGACGAAGGTAGCTTCCTAATCAATGGTCAATTAAGCTAGATAGATAGCTAGCTAGCATAAATTTATCGGATGGAGGATGACATGCATTCTGTTGGAGTCTTCGAGGCCAAGAATGGACTCTCTGCGCTGCTTGATGAGGTGGAAGGTGGTGGTGAGGTCATCATCACCCGTCGCGGCAGACCAGTGGCCCGTCTATCGTCTATCGGCGATGGTCGAAATCGCGCAAGGGCCCAAGTCGCTGCGGAAGGTCTCCGGGCCCTAAGCAAGGGTAAAACCCTGGGCGGCATCTCGTTGAAGGATCTAATCTCAGAGGGGCGGAGGTGAGCCTTGTCCTGGATAACTCCGTCGCGCTCGCCTGGTGTTTTGAGGATGAACAAACTCCGGCCGTAATGGCCCTACTGGACCGGGTCGTTGAAGGCGGTGCCATGGTCCCGCAGCTCTGGCCCATCGAGGCCCTGAACGGTCTGCTCACCGCTCAACGCCGCGGCCGAATTGAACCTGAGACGCGATCTCGCATGGCAGGCCTTCTTGCGGAATTGCCGATCACGCTGGACGATCAAACGGCGACGCAGCTCTGGACGGCGACGGCACGGCTCGCGGAATTGCACGGGCTCACCGCCTATGACGCGACTTATCTCGAACTCGCCATCCGCCTCAAGCTGCCGCTGGCGACGAATGATCGCGCGTTGGTGGCAGCGGCGAGGGCGGAGGGGATTGTTCTACTGGAGACGGTCTAGATGGTCGGTGCACCGACCCGCCTTCTCCGACGTCTCTGCCGCGCTCTGTCCAGCTTTGTAGAGCTCCGATCCCAGGCCGAACCCTAGCGCGCCCGCAGCGAACCAATCCGCCATGGCGTTAGGCCCGACGCCCCCGACCGCAAGGACCGCCACCTCCGCCGGAAGCACGGCCCGCAATTGCTTCAGATGACCCGGGCCATAGGTGGCGGCGGGGAAGAGCTTCAGGTGCCGTGCGCCAGCGGCGATGGCGGCAAAGGCCTCCGTAGCGGTGCCGACGCCAGGGGCGGAATACATGCCAAGCGCCACGGTCCGCGCGATGACGGCGGCATCGGCATTGGGCGAGACGATCAGTTTACCGCCCGCTGCAAAGACCGCTTCGACCTGAGCCACATTGAGCACCGTCCCGGCTCCGATGACGCAGGTGTCTCCATAAGCCTTGGCCAGTCGCGCCACGCTTTCCAGGGGATCAGGCGAATTGAGCGGCACCTCGATGGCGCGGATGCCGGCGGAATAGAGGGCGTTGGCGTGCTCCAACACTTCATCGGGTCGCACCCCGCGCAGGATGGCGATCAGGGGGCAGGCGGCGAGCGCTTCATCTAAGGTCATATCAGGCCCCCCAATTGTGCGATCGCGAAGAGGCCCTTGCGGACGCCGGGCTCCCCATCAATAGAGCGTGTTTGCACACCTCGCCTTGCCAGGGCGCGAGCATATCGGTCGCAGAGTGGCGCGTCGCCGAGCAAGGTCACCGTCTCGCCCTCGAGGCCCAGCAGGCGTGGAGTGGCGGCAACCTCTGCACCGATCAACAGGCCCGATAGATAAGCGCCGGTGGTTTTTCCATCGGCGTCACCGCCGGCCACCCTTGAGCGCGCCGTGTAGAGACGGTTGAGCAGTCCGTCACCTTCGGCAGCGGCGGCGCAGCCTTCATCAAAAACATCCAGGTCATAACCGGGGCCGCTGTTTCGAAGGATCGAGTGCTCCGAGAGCACTGCGAACAATTCGCCAGTGAAGGCACTGAGAAAACGGGTGACCCGGCCATCCTCGACCACCAGCCACTTGGCGTGGGTGCCGGGTTGGCAGATCAGATGGCGACCTTTTGCGTTGGCGGGGTCGCTTGCGATCCAGCCCATCACCTGGGTCTCTTCACCGCGCAAGACGTCGCAGGCATTACCAAACACCTCGCACCTAAGGCCTGGCGTGATCCAGACCTGCTGCATTGGCTGGATCAGATTTGCAGCGACGTCCTCCAGGCGCGCCGGGCAGTCGACATAGGGCGCGACCTGCCAGCCGATATTCGAGCCGATAGCTCCGCAGAGCAGAGCTGGCAGGTCTTGGGCTTGGAGGGCTGGACGCACCTCATCCACAAATCGTAGCCGTGCCTCGCCGGGCACCATCCGGCCCGCGCCGAATCCAAAATATCGGCGATCAAGCACCAGCCCTTGCGCGTCCATCACCCAGGCTCGCAGGTTGGTTGATCCCCAGTCGCAGGCGAGCAACGCAGGCTCCATCAGGTGCGCCCGCCGTCGATGACGAAGTTCTGGCCGGTGATGGCTCCGGCGTCGTCCGAGGCTAGGAACAGAGCCAGCCGCGCGACGTCTTCCGGCATCAAGCGACGCTTCAGGGCCACCAGCTTCATGTGCTCGGCCTCGGCCTCCGGGGTCAGCCATAGGTCCAATTGCCGCTCAGTGACGATCCAGCCGGGGACGATGGCATTAACCCGGATATTGGCCACGCCCCACTCTCGCGCCAGGGCTTTGGTCAGGGAGAGGATCGCGCCCTTCGCGGCGACATAGGCGGGCATGCCGCTGGCACCGAGCAGGGCGGTGATCGAACTAAAGTTGATGATACTCCCGCCCCCTGCAGCGACCATGCCGGGTTGAACGGCGGTTGCGGCGATGAAGGTCGGGTCGAGATTGACCGCCAGGTGGGCTCGCCAGGCCTGAGCGCCGGTTTCGGCGGCGACATGGCGGGTGTCGTTGGCGACGTTGTTGATCAAGACCCCGATCGTGCCCAAGTCCTCCGCCGCCTTGGCGATGGCGGCCTGCAAAGCCTCCGCATTGGTGACATCGCAGGGGTTGAACCAGCAGCCCGGCAAGGCTGCGGCCAAGGCCTGACCCGCTGCCTCAGCGCGGTCAACAAAAGCCACCCTGGCGCCTTGCGCGTGGAACGCCTCGACCAAGGCCGCACCGATGCCCATGGCTCCGCCGGTGATGAACACCACCTTGCGGTCCAGGCTGGGATAGGTCGCGAACAGGCTCATGGCGTGCGCTCAAGACGGCCTGCGAAGCTGGGCAGAGATAGGCCCGCGACCCCCGGCTCGAAGGCAAACAGGTTCCCGGCCAGCGGCTGGTCGGCAAGGACCGTCGCACTCAGATTTTCTTGGGCTGAGGTCACGTAGAGGGTGGTCAGGTTCGGGCCGCCGAAGATGCAGCTCGAGGGCTGCTGAACCGGCATTTCGACGATCCGATCGATTGCCCCATCCGGGGCGTAGCGCACGATGCGCCAGGCACCCCATTGGCAGTTCCAGAGATAGCCCTCGGCGTCGATGGCCGCCCCATCGGGCGCTCCACGCTCGCCGCGCGTCGTCGAGAACACTTCGCGCTCGCCCAAGGTTCCGTCCGGTGCGATGGGAAAAGTCCAGGTGGTGGCCTTCATCGAGTCCGCGAGGAACAAGGTGGAGCCTGCGGCGTCGAAGGCGACGGCATTGGCGATGTGAATCCCGTCTAGGACCCTATGTGTTTGGCCGTCCGGATCAGTTCGGAAGACTGTGCCGGGTCGCTTTCCGCCAGCGTCGTCCATGGTGCTCCACCACAGGCGTCCGGCACCGTCGATCTTGCCATCATTGGTGCGGAAACCGGCCGCGAAGGTCATGGGCCGGACCAGCTCAAATTCCCCGGTCTCGGTGTCCATATGGGCAAGACCCAGTTCGGTGACCAGGATCAAGCCACCTTCTGCTCGAGGAGCCGCCACACTGGCGCGCGCGGGCAATTCAAACCCACCCCAATCGTCCGTCCCAGGCGACAGCCAGTTCAACCGCCGCCCCTGAATATCGAACCAATAGAGCTTGCCCTCGGCAGCGACCCAAACTGGTCCCTCGCCCAAGATGTCCTGGCTCTTTGCTGCGCACCGAACGTCTGTCACAAATCTGCCTCCGAGTGATTGCGACTTGGCGGTTTTCGGGGGGCGTCGTCAATCTGGCGCGGCGGGGTTTTCAAGGGTGAGGCGCGGAAATGTTGAGGCTTGATGGCGGCGGAGACACTCTTCTGTTGGATGCCCGCGATGGACCACCGGTACTGGCCTATTGGGGCCCGTCTCTTTCGGCAGATGTTGACGCAGCGTCGGTTGCGGCATTGGCCGGTCGCGCCGTGCCGAACGGCATGCTGGATGGCGGTGAGGTCTTGGATCTGTTCCCCGAAGCGGCACGTGGCTTCACGGGGCATCCGGCCTTGCAGATCCATCGCGAGGAGGGCGGCTTCGTCACCCAATTGACCTTCGTCACGGCTTGCCCGATCGCCGGTGGGTACGAACTGGTCTTGGCCGACGAGGCGGCGAAGATTGAGGTGGTCCTCAGCATCACGATGGACCTGCTGACGGGCGTCATCTGTTTCAGAAGTCGGATCGTAAATCAGGGGCACACGGCCCTAAGCGTCGATTGGATGGCCGCGGCGGCCCTGCCCAGCGTTCAAGACGAACTCATGCTCTTCGACGGCCGCTGGGCGCGCGAGTTCCAGACCGTACGCGAGAGGCTGAAGACCGGGCTCATCTTGAAGGATAACCGCACAGGGCGGACGTCGCACCATGCTCCACCGTTCCTCGCGGTTGGAGAGCCGGGGTTTCGCCAACAGGCAGGCGAGGTTCTGGGCTTGCACCTTGCCTGGAGCGGCGATCACCGGATGTTGGCGGAGCGGCTGCGAGATGGTCGGATTCAGATCCAGGCTGGGGAGCTGTTCCATCCCGGTGAAATGGTTCTGGCACCCGGCGAGACCTACCAAACGCCCTGTCTCTATGCCGCGCGCTCCCAAGCGGGCTTGAATGGCCTGTCCGACCGGTTCCACCCCTTTGTCCGAGACACGATCCTTGGCCGCCGGTTGGTGGGCAAAACCCGCCCGGTCCATTTCAACACCTGGGAGGCGGTCTATTTCCGTCACGACTTGGCTGAGCTGAGGGACCTCGCAAGCCTAGCCGCCAAAGTGGGCGCCGAGCGGTTCATCCTTGATGACGGTTGGTTTGCAGGACGCAACAACGACACCACCAGCCTGGGCGACTGGACGGTTGACCCTGCCAAGTATCCCAACGGCTTAACGCACCTGATTGATCACGTGCGGGGCCTAGGTATGGAGTTTGGCCTGTGGGTCGAGCCGGAAATGGCCAATGCGGACTCTGATCTGTTGCGCGCCCATCCCGATTGGACCCTACATGTCGGCGACCGGGTCCAGCCGTTGGGTAGGGGCCAGTATGTGCTCGACCTGACGCGTGCCGAGGTGGCGGAGAATATCTTTGCACAGCTCGACGCTCTGCTGAGCGCTCATCCGATCAGCTATCTCAAATGGGACATGAACCGCGACTTGACCCATGCCGCCAGCCACGGTCGGGCGACGACGCACCGTCAGACCCTCGCCGTCTATGCCTTGTTCGATCGCGTGCGGGCCGCTCACCCCGGCGTCGAGATTGAGAGCTGTTCATCCGGGGGTGGACGTGCCGACTACGAGATCCTTAAACGCACCGACCGCGTCTGGACCTCAGACTGCAACGACCCCATTGAGCGCCAGTCCATCCAACGCGGGTTCTCCATCTTTTTCCCACCTGAGGTTATGGGAGCCCATGTCGGTCCTGAGGCTAGCCACACCACCGCACGACGAAGCGGTCTCGCCTTCCGTGCCTATACCGCCCTCTTCGGTCACATGGGGATTGAGGCTGATGTTCGAGCCTTCTCGCAGGCTGATCAGACACGGCTAGCCGACGCCATTACCCAGTACAAGCAGCTTCGCAGCCTGATCCATTCAGGACAGACCCTGCGCCTTGATGCGCCGGATCCAGCGGTGTCAGCCATGATGATTGGGGGAGCGGCGGGTGCCCTGATCAGCTACGCCCAGGTGGAGACCTCGGCCTTGGCCGCGCCGATGGCTTTGCGCCTGGTGGGCCTGCAAGCGCAGACCAACTACCGGGTTACAATGCTGAATGCTCCCAGCCGTCCTCGCGCTGCAATGAAATCAGTGCCGCCGATCCTGCTTGGAAGCCCGGTGGTCGTCAGCGGACAATTGCTGATGGTCATGGGCTTGCCGCTACCGGTCCTGCGTGCCGGAGAACTTGCCGTGTTTCACCTGGAACCTGCAGCCTAGATGACCTCCAAATCATCGCGATCCGGCAATTCCGGAAACTGTGCCGTCGGCAGGGTCTGATACCAGAAGGCCACTGAGGCAATGTCGTCTGCAATGGCAGGTATTGTCGATCCTTGTGCGTGCGCCAACCAAGCGCTTGGATGGTCACGCGTAGGTCGGTTTGGAAACGGACCGGGGCCGTGATGTACCAGTGATAGAGGCCAAGTCGTTGCTGGGACTTATAGACCCCGTCTGGGCGGATCACCTGGGGCATGCCCAACCCCGAAAACCCGACCCTGATTGGGGGACTCTTGTGATCCATGCCGCCCGAGTTATAGGTTATGAGCTCACCTTAGTTGAGCTGGAGGAAACCCCATGGCAACTCTGTCCACGCCGAACGGCGACGGAACGCCACAGTCGCCTTGGCAACTCAAGACACCACCGCTGAGCTCCGATTTCACGATGCATCGCGATTTGAAGGACGGCAAACAGGTCTTGGTCTGCACGGTGGGCAAGACGGTGTTGTTCTATGACGCTCGCTGCCTGGAGGACCTTCAGGCTATGCTCAAGGCGCACGGCGACTGGATGGACCTAGGTTCTGCCGACGAGCAGAAGGAAGCCAAGGACGGCACAGTCGAAGCCTGGGGACGGGCCTCGGACAATCCTATTGGGGGTTGGTACGGGCTGAAGAAGGGCCTTCGGGGCCGTTTTGGGATGTATGTTCCGCCGCTGATGGAGGCCCTAGGTCTCGCGGAGCTGGAGCACAATCCGCGAAACAATAGGATGCGAGCGATCTAGGCTTAGGGCCTATGCAGGGAGAAGAACAGTGACGGTGCAATCAATCGCCGATGCCTTCCCATAGAGGTCGGACATCGCCAACCGAGTTTGATAACCTTCCGACACCACCCCCTGTGGCGACGCCCTCACGGCCTGAGCCCCGTCATTTGCGACGACGGCCCGGAGTCGGCTCACGTCCACCTGTTCGGCGACGGCCAAGCTAAGATGAATCTCGCGGGTTCCAGCGGGGCACCCCCGCAAACGCCAGTGGGCTTGAAAATACGTGGCAATCGCCGCCACAAATCCCTTGTGACCGGTTTTCACACGTGTCTTCAACCTGCCCAAAGAGAGGAATTCAAATGACAGGGGTGAGCCCGGTAGACACTGGCACGTTGCTCTGATGCGGGTTGCCCCCCTTGTTGCGACCATGCTGGCGGTGTGGCTCTGCGTCGATACGGTAGCCTTGGCTGACCCGATCTTCGTCGATGACTTCCAGGACCGCAGGGCCGACGGTTGGGGCGCGACCGGTGCCGGCAAGGTGACCCTGACCTCGTATGGCGACAATGTCGCGTTGCGCGTGATGGGCGGCGCGATGGCAACGACGTCGGTCTCGACGCGCGGCTTCGTCCAGGTGTCGGTTTCTGGATCGCTCGCAGCGATGGGATTGGGACGGGCCGATGCTTGCCTGATCGAGACCTCGACCGACGCCGGCGGAACCTGGCAGGAGGTCGTCTCGCTGCATGATGGTGCCGATGATGGCGTCACCCTCAAACGCGGCACCCTTGCCCCGTCGGGCGCGGACAATAATGCTCAACTCCTGGTCAGGGCCCGCGCCGATGGCGGTAACCGCGTGGCCTGCTGGGCCGATGCGGTTACCGTGACGGGTGAGCGCGCCACCGCCGTCGCCGGTCCGCGATCCAACCTGACTTTCGACAGTCTGTTCGGCGGCCCCGCGCTCACAGCGCCGGTCAGTCTCGCGGCCTTCGGTCCGCCAGCCGGAGCCGCCGTGCCGACAGGGCGGTTTGCTATGCGATTGGCCCTGGACTTGTCCAGTGTGACCCTTTCGATGACGGTGCTCCACGACGAGACCGGCGACACCCGTTCTGCATTGGCCGCCCGCGTGACTCTGCCGCCATTCGACTTCGAGTTCGTGCAGGACGGGGTCGATCTGATTCCGATCCAGCGCGGCGTGATCGTCGGTGAGCATCCTGCTTGGGATTGGGTTCTCGAACCCGGGCAGGTCTGGCGCGAGGAGGGTGACCGCGGATGGCTGCGGGCAGCCGTGCCGTTCGCCTTGCAGGAGCATAATGCCAACTGCTTGCACAACGGTGTTCTGACCTTCCTCTTCAAGCCGGATGGATCGGTTTCCAAAGGAGCGATGGAGGTCGCCTCGGAGACTTGCGCCTATCTGAAATTCGACGCCTGGGCCACTGTCCCAGTGCGCCTGACTTCGGCTGCGATAGCGGACGGTGACGCAGTCATTGGGGCATGGCGGGACGAGGTCGCCGCGCGGCTGCCTGTCCGCTCCCTCACCGAGTTGGTCCAGCTGCGACCGGACGTTAACCTAGCCGCGTTTGCCCTAGGCGCACCGAAGGATGGCGATCCACCGACGGCTTTTGGTTTGGTCGTCAATGGGGTTCAATATGCGAGCCCCTGCCGGACCCGACATGGTGATAACCCATATTGTGATGTCCTCGACCTGCCATCCTATTCAACAGCCAAATCGATTGTCGGCGGCGTCGGTCTGATGCGGCTTGAGGCGCTTCACCCCGGGAGCAGGATGGCGCTGATCGGTGACCATGTGCCGGCCTGCGTCAAACGCAGCGACTGGGCCAATGTGACTCTGGCCGACACCCTGGATATGGCTACCGGCGTCTACGGTTCGACCGCCTTCGAGGTCGACGAAAACGCTCCAGGAAGTCAGGCATTCTTCAATCTGGCCGATAGTACCGCAAAGGCGGTATTCGCCTGCGGACAGTATCATCGTCGCGCCGCGCCCGGAACGACTTTTGTCTATCACACCTCCGACTCGTACCTGCTGGGTACGGCGATGTCAGACCTGCTTCGGCAAGCAGGGGAGGGTGATCTCTACGACGACCTGGTCGCGCCGCTGTGGAGATCGCTTCGGCTAAGCCCGACGATCATGGGCACGCGCCGGACCGGCGACGCAGCCCGCCAGCCCTTCACAGGTTGGGGGTTGACCTACCATCGCGACGATATCCTGCGTATCGCGGGTTGGCTTAGGGACGGGGACGGGGGCGTGGTCGATGGGCGGCCAATGCTTGATCAAGACCTCCTGCTGGCCGCGATGCAGAAGGACCCCGACCACCCCGGATTGCCGGCGGGCGGCCCGACCTATCGCTACAAAGCCGGCTTCTGGGCGCGGGACATCAGCGGCCCGTTGGGGTGTTCGCGGCCGATTTGGGTGCCCTTCATGTCAGGGTTTGGCGGCATCTCCGTTGTGTTGTTGCCCGGAGGTGTAACCTACTACTACTTCGGCGATGGCGGCATTTTCGATTGGACTCCGGCAGCTGTCGAAGCCGGTAAGATTGAGAATATGTGTTTGTAGCGCCGTTAGCGATGGTTCCGAGTCGACCGCCTTGCGCCACAACGGCTTGACCGATGAATCGCCAAGCTTTCCTCGCCTAGAGCTCGTTCCCTTTAGGCGGAATCGTCTAAAGGGAAAAGCTGAACTCTAATTCAAAAGGTTAGAGCCTGTTCCGATAGCCGGTTCCCACCTATCGGAACAGGCTCTAGAGTATCCGTTGTGATCTCGACTTTGGCTCTGTTCAGTCGGCAGGCGAAAGAAGCCCTTCGAACATCGGCCTCAAATAGAACAGGCTGGCCTGTTCCGCTGACGCGCCGGGTGTCCAGTAGGTCAGTTCCGCAGCGGCGTTGATCGCTGCGGTGATCATCTGAGCTGCGATATTGACATCGACCGGCCGCACGGAACCGTCGGCGATACCGTCGGAGATCATCGATGCGAAAAGGTCGGATATCCGGTCGAACTTGGCCAGAAGCTGCGGTTGTATCGATTCCGGAGCCGAGGTGAGCGCCGAGGTCCGCAACAACGGCGCTGCGCCAGACATCTGATGCTCGATGAGGGCGGAAGCCGCGGTGGACAGTGTTTGATAGCCGGATCTCGACACCGCTTCGGCAGCGCGAATCGCCCGTCGCATCACATCAAAAGTGCGCTCGAAGCAGGCTATTACCAACTCATCCTTGGTCTCGTTGTGATGGTAGAAGGCCCCCTTGGTGACATTGATCCGCGCAGATATTTTCTCCACCGATGCGCCCAGATAGCCTTCCTCATTGATCAACTGGGTGGCGGCCTTCAGGAACATCTCGCCGGAATCCACATCCTGCCCGACCTCGACCAGCGGCGGGAGCTGTACGGGTGCCCAGGCCAAGCCCGGCGTCGCCAGCCCGTCCGTTAGGATCGCCGAGGCTCGCGCAGCGGCGCGGCTGTAGTCTTCGGTCTCAAACCGCGGCAGCCAGACCACCGACCAAAAGGCTTGGGACAGCAGCAAGTGAGTTCGAGCGTTTCGCTCTGCGCGGGAAAGGCCGGACGGCTCGGGTCCGTCGAACAAGCGGCGCGCAGCGCGGAACATCTCGATATAGGCTTGATTGATCGGTTCGAGATTGAGCGCTCGCACGTCATTGAAGGTGGCAATCTCGTTGGCCCCTCCCAGGGCTTCTGAACGGCGGTATTCGAAATAGGCGGCGTTAAACGCCTCAATGCGCTCGCGGCTGGTGACATGGTTTTCGCCCACGCCAATCAGCTCGACATAGAGCGCGATCGCGCGCTCGAAGCATGCAGCGGCGAGTGCCTCTTTGTTTTTGAAATAGTAGATGATCCCGGTCGGCACGATGCCAAGACTGGAAGCGACGTCGGCGAGCGTCATGCCGCGCACGCCCTTGCGATTGAGCGCCTGCACCGCCGACACCACGATGGCATTTCGGCGTCTCAGAAAGCGGGGGCTCGGGTCGCGGGTCATTGGGCGTCCAGCCTCTGGTCCAGGTGTCTAGACCCCGGAGCTCTCATAGCCTCCTGCCGTGCGCCAAGCCAAACGCTCACAGGCTTGGTTCCGCTGCTGGGGTCGTCGTGTAGCCTTCGCGCAGCTCCCTCTTGAGCACTTTGCCTATGTGGCTCCGTGGAAGTGTCGCGATCAGTCGCAGGTCGGCCAGGCGTTGGGTCTTGCCGAGCTTGGAGTTGATCCAGTCCTTCAAGGTGGCAGCGACGATTTCGTGACCGGGTTTCAGGGCCACGAAGGCGACGGGCGTTTCTCCCCACTGGTCGGAGGGCACGCCGACGACCGCTGCTTCCAACACAGAGTCATGCCGGACGATCTCGGCCTCTAAGTCGCTGGGATATATGTTGAAACCACCGGAGATGATCATGTCCTTCTTGCGGTCCATCAGGGTGAGGAAGCCGTCCTCGTCGAACCGGCCGACATCCCCAGTTCGGATGAACCGCAACCCGTCCGGGCTCGTCCACTCGGCCTCGCGCGTCTTGCCGGGCTGATTGTGGTAGCCGACCATCATGGCGGGTGAGCGCCCGACAATTTCGCCGATTTCACCTTGTGACAGCAAATTGCCGTCCTCGTCGATCAGCCGTATGTCGTGGCCGGGGATGGGCTGGCCGACGGTGTGAAGCTTATCAGGATGCTCATGCGCCAGCAGCATGCAAGAACCACCACCTTCAGTCATACCGTAGTATTCCACCAAGCCACCAGGCCAGCGCGATAGCACATCAGCTTTCAGTTCTGCAGAGAAGGGCGCGCTGGTCGAAAACTTCACCTGGTAGCTCGAGAGGTCATAGGAGTCGAAATCCGGCTGCCGCATCAGGCGACGATACTGCACAGGCACCAACATGGCGTGTGTTGCCCTATATCTCTGCGAAAGCTCCAGAAATTGTCCGGCGTCAAACTTAGCCATCAACACCGCCAGCCCACCATTGGTCAGGGTTGGCAAGAAACTCACCAGGGTTGTGTTGGAGTATAGCGGCGTGGAGATCATCGTCACCGCATCGCGCGGATAGACCCCTAAGCGCATCTGGCCCCAACGCATGCTGTGAGGCTGGACGATGCCCTTGGGTGCGCCGGTGGTGCCTGATGAGTAGATGATGTTGAAGCCCTGGCCGGGCGGCGTATCAACTAACGGCGGCTTAGCACCCTGCGGCGCGAGCCATCCGTCGAAGGCTTCCCCGGCTTGCGATCCGTCAATGGCCACGCGTCGTGCTGCAATGCTATCAGCCATACCGGCCAGCGCCTCTCCGACGGCCGCGTCGAGGAACAACACCTTAGCCTTACAGTCGGCCATCATGCCGACCAAACTCTCCGGCGTCGAGGACGGTGCCAGCGGCGCGACCACGGCACCGGCTCGCAGGATGCCGAAAAAGGCCGCCGCGTAAGCAATGCAGCTCGCGGCGCAGATAGCCACCGCCTCGCCCGGTGCAACGCCGTCACGTCGTAAGGCCACGGCGATGCGGTCCATCATCCGGTCGAGCTCGCCATAGGTCATCTGCTGATCGAGATCGGCCAAGGCCGGCCGGCTGGGTGCCTCTCTGGCCCACTCGGTCATCACCTCGGGCAGGGTTGCGAACTCCCGGCTCAGCACATCAACGACGGACATCGAATATCTCCTGCGGCCACTCAAGTTATCCAGGCGGTGTCGCCCGGTCTGCACCTAAGACCAGGCTAGAGCCCGTTCCCTTTAGACGGTCACGTCTAAAGGGAGAAACTGGGCTCTAATTCAAAGAGTTAGAGCATACTTTCGTCCTATGGGCGGTTCCCACTTATCGGAACATGCTCTGGGCGAACCCGCGTGCGTACCAACGGCTTAGGACGTCATAGTAACTTGCCCATTTGCGATGCGGGTTCCCCTTCGGCGACGAGGTCTGCCGCCGCCGCGAGCTTTCGCAGCGACTCTTCGTGACTCGCCCGACTAATGCGGTATCCGGAGAGAATTAGGACTGCTAATCCGTATAGGACCGCCAGGGTCGGCACGTAGACGAGGCCCAGATTTCGCACCACCTCGGGGGCCACCTGTCCCGGTTTGGCGGCTTCGGGGAAGTGGACGACGGCCAACATCAATCCGGAAACAAAAATTCCTAGGCCTGTCACGGCCTTGGCAACGAAGGCGGCAGCGGCAAAGAACAGACCTTCCTGACGGCGGCCGGTACGCAGTTCGGAGTCCTCCGTCACATCGGCGATCATCGACGAGAACATGATCTGGCCGATGATTCCAAAGCCCAAGGCAATCGTGTTCTGGACAAGCAAGAACGGGAAAACCCAGGCTGATCCATTCGCTGGGAAGAACCCCACAAGCCGCAGTACAATGGGCGCGACGGTAAGCACCAGCGAGACGAGGATCAGGGTCATGGCCGCGCGCTTCTTGCCAAACCGCTTGGAAATCCACGGGGCGGCTGCAAAGGCGAACAGCGCAGCTGCTAGGCTTGAGAAGGTGAAATTTGCAATCTGATCGGCCGGCAATTCCCAAAAGAAAGTCTGAAAATAGAGATTGATCGCGAAGCCGAGGCCGATGGCCATCGCGTTGAAAATGCTGGCGACCAGGATCACCAGGAAGGACGGATGGGCCATGGTGCCGACCATCTCACGCACCAAGATCGCCATGGTTGCCTTGCGGCGAGGCGCCTCTCGCAAATGGGGAATTTCCCGATGGGTACCGGCGGCTGAGACAAGGATGGCAACGAGCATCAGCACGGCAGCAGCGATGCCGTAGTGGGCATAGCCCTCAGGATTAAGTTGCCCCGTCGGGTGAACGGCATTTGGAGTGAGGAAAACCCGCAACGCAGCGAAATACATGGTGAGGCCGCCGATCCAGCCGAACAGATATCGGTAGCTCAGCAAACGGGTCCTCTCATCATAGTCCGTGCTGAGTTCAGCCGCGAGCGCCGATGAGGGGATTTCGTAGAAGGTGATGAAGCTCCGGATTAGGATCGCGACCCCGATCAAATAGAAGAACAACGCCTCGTGGCTCCACCTACGCGGCGGGTTCCACAGCAGCAGGTACGACACCGCAACCGGCAGCGCGGCAGCATACATGAACGGGTGACGACGGCCCCACCTTGAGCGCCAGTTGTCGGAGATCTGGCCAACGATCGGGTCAAGAAAGGCATCGACGACCAATGCTACCATGATGGCCAAGCCAACGGTAACCGAGGGCAGCCCAATCACCTGATTGTAGAAGATCAGCAGGAAGCAGGAGAAGCCGTTGTCCTTCACTCCGAAGGCAACGGAGCCGAAGCCGTAAAAAACACGGGTCGGCATCGATAGCCGTCGAGCCTCAATTTGGGGCTTGGTATGGGTCGCCAAGGCGTTTCTCCAGCCGTGGGGCCAATTCCACCGAAGGCACATGATCGTGCGGCTCTCTCGTTCAAGCGTCAAATGCTAATTTGACCATCCGGTATCTATTTCGTTGCCCCAGACTGGCTTAACTGGGCGACTCTGTCGGGCCACGCGGGTTTCGAAAGGGGAGCGCTGCCGAAGCCATAGCGATATCGCGGGCCCGCGCAGGCGAAGCCATACCGAAGGCCGACCTCTCGCTCCATCCCAGACCCCTTGCAGAGACTTTGGCTGGGGCGATCAGGACAAAGGACACGAAGCGATGTCCATCTGTAGCGAGAGGCTCCCGATCTAGTCATTTCGAGGTTCGAGGGCTTCCGCAGTCATGGCTTCCTGCTCCCCGCGGTCGATCGCGAAGCGATCAACAAAGCATTCCGATTACTAAAATTCGTTCAATAGTATGACCTACAATATACCGAACTCCTTGTAAAATGGGGAGATTTCGAAAAATAAGTGACTCGGGTATGTAACCCACATAATAAAATCGTCTTGACAATTTTGACAGTGGTTCGCAATGTCGGGTCAACAGCGCGCCATTGAGGTGCCGGCCAGTGGCCGAGTGACGCTGGGTGCCAGGACCCGCTAACCGGGTTTGGGCACATCATGGGAGACCGCTTATGAAATCCGCCTGTTCAATTATTGCTCTCGCCGCTGCAGGCGCATTGATGTCGCCTCTGGCCGCCGAGGCCCAGTCGGTGCCGCGAGAAGTTGCGGCAAGTGAGGTAAGTGAAGTGATCGTCACGGCCACAAAGCGACCGCAGACCCTGCAGGACGTTCCGGTTTCCGTATCGGTCGTATCGGGTCAGACGATCAAAGATTTGGCGATCAAGAATTTGGATCAACTGTCGAACTATGTCCCAGGCCTGGTGGTCAGGGAAGGCGGTGAACAGACGGGAATATCGATCCGCGGCTTCGGGGCCAGCCTCAATTTCGGCATCGATCAGGATGTGGGCCTGTTTACCGACGAGATCTACGCTGGCCGCGAACGTCAATTTCGTGGAAGTTTCCTCGACGTTGAGCATGTTGAGGTGCTGAAGGGAGCCCAGGGCACCCTGTTCGGCAAGAATACCATTGCCGGCGCTATTATCGTGCGTTCGGGCACGCCAACCGCGGATCCGTCGGTTTCGGTGCGCGGGGAATACGGTCCCGTGACAGGCCGACGCGCCGTTGAGGCGGTCGTCAACGGCCCGATCACCAGCACGCTGTCCGGTCGCCTTGCTTTTCGCTGGGCGAAGGAAGACGGCTATTTGAACAACTCGCTCACTGGCCAGAAGGAGGAGCAGGAAGAAGACAAGATCGTCCGCGGAACCCTACTCTGGAAACCGACTGACGACCTCAGCCTGCGCGGCAAAGTCGAATGGTCCGAATACAACCGCATCGGCCGTGACTTCAAGATCTCCGACATCAGCGGAACCGCTGTGGGTCGCCCGCGAATCACCAACGCCGTGACGCTGCTGCCCCTGCCAACCCCCTTGGACGTGGGCGCTGCCGCGAACCGAAGTACCTATCGCTTCTATGACCCGGCCTTCAGCCCCGGCCTGAACTACAATACGTCAAAGCAGCAAGAGTCCGCGCACGTCATCTCGAAAAATGCAGCCCTAGACATCACCTATGATATCGGCTTTGCCACGCTTCGATCCATCACCGGCTATAATTCCTATCGCTCCAATGATCAGCGTGATGTGGATTGGAGCCCAACGCCCTTCCTGTTCGAGCCCATCACCCAACGGTTCAGTCAGTCCAGTCAAGAATTTCGGATCGTCTCAACCGGCGAAAACCGTTTCGACTATGTAGCCGGCCTCTATTGGTTCAAGACCGACTTCTTCGTGGATCGGCGAACCGATATCGACATCAATTTGTTCATCAACCCGGCGAACAACTCGAACGCCTTCAAATGGGCTAACCTGCGCTTCCTGAATCAGACCGCCGAAACCTATTCCGCCTATGGACAAGGCACATTTCACCTCACGCCTTCAGTCGATGTGATCGGCGGCTTGCGATGGAGTCGGGAGACGAAGCACGACCAGGACAAGTTCAATCGTGCTGCTTTTGGATCAACTCGTTTCCTCGATACCAATAACCCAGCCGACGCCGCGCTGATCGCCATCGGAAACACCTTCGCCCCGGGCATATCAGGCCAGGCACACAATTCGTTCGGCACGCTGACCGAAGAAAATGTCACGCCCGAACTGAAGGTATCCTGGAAGCCCGACAGCAATCTAAACATGTATGCGTCTGTTACCAAGGGCTTCAAGGGCGGTGGATTCAACGCCAACTCGATCACACCCAACAAGACGGACCAAACCTTCCGGCCTGAACACTCCATCGACTATGAACTGGGCACCAAGGTGCGGCTGCTGGATCGCAAACTCGCCATCAATCTGGCAGCTTTCCGGTCGGACTTCACAGACCTCCAGCTCTCGATTTGGCAGGGCACCGGCTTTTTCCTGACAAACGCCGGCGCAGCGCGCTCGCAAGGTGTGGAAGGCGACTTTGCCTACCAGGCCACGCCGCAACTGCGCTTTACCGGGGCCGCTACCCTGCTTGATGCGAGATATACCAAGAGCGTCGATGTGGCCTGTAATATCGCTCAGCTCAACTTCGGCCAAGGTGGAGGTTGCCACCTTAACGCCCAGAATACGCCGGTGCAGGACTTCAACGGTCGGCGGTTCGCCGCGAAGTATAGCGCTACCTTAGGCACTGGCTACATCCAGCCGATAAGCGGCAACATGGAGGCACTCTTCCGTGCAGACGCAACGTTCCAGGCGCATGGTGAGTTCGCCTTGGACCCCACGATCACCGAACCCGCATATCAAAACTTGGATCTGGGAGTGACCCTACGCTCGACCGATTCACTCAAGGGCTGGAGCCTTGGGGTGGTTGCGACTAACGTTTTCGATAATCAACGCTGGTACTATCGCTTCGAGGCTCCGGCTCAGACTGGGACGAGAATTGGCTTCCCAGCGCCGCCTCGCCGGATCAGCTTCAACGTTGCTTATAGCTGGTAGGTTGGTCGTCGATCTGTGATGCGGACAGGCCGATGAGCTTCGGCCTGACCAAGTCTGCGGAGTAACTTTAAGGTCGCGCCGAAACCCGCCTTTCTTTGAGGCGACCGTTGGCCGAGGGTTACGATCATCTGCTGTGAGGTAGACGCCAAGTTTTCCGAACCAGCACGCCTGATCCTTGCTCTGCGCGAGCAGCTCACTCTGCCTATGGATGGCGACAAATCCCACCCGACGCCATTTGCGCCTGGACGTCGCCATTCACCGATGGTCAATCCCAACTCGGATGCCGACCAAGTCGACCTAGAAGCCCGCGAGCAATTGCCAGTGCTCGGCCTTGATCGGCACCCGACAGGGGGCGACGGCCTCGGCCCCAAAGGCCGCAGTTTGGTCGCCGGTTGATAAGCCGATGAGTGCTTGATTTGATAGACTGGTATTTTGGGAGTGCATGCCTGAAGAGGGTGCGGTAGCATTTTTTCGCGAGGCAGCACCCTTGGCGATGTCGCGATGAGCTCCGATAAGAGGGCCACGGGAGGGAAACACCAGATGTCACCGCTGTCGAAGTTGCGGGTTCTTGAACTTGGGGACGATGTGGCAGTGCGGTACTGTGGTCGCCTGTTTGCCCGTCAGGGCGCGTCGGTTTTCAGGGTCGGCGCATCGGACGATACACTTCTGGGGCAGGGCGGCGAAGCGGGCGTTGTGTTCGGCCGCTGGCTGGACCACGGCAAGAGCACATCGCACGTGGGCGACGGCGGACCTTTTGACCTCGTAATTGCGGGCCAGTCCCAGGGAGCTGTGAAGGCGGCCCATCAGGTCGCAGCGGGTCTGTCCGGATCGCCACCGGTGTTAGGCCTAACTTGGTTCGACAAGGCGGGCCCCTATTGCGGCTGGCGCGGCAATGACGCCGTGCTGCATGCCCTCAACGGCTGCGCCTACGGCTTCGGCCTACCGGAGGGACCACCGCTACTGGCCCACGGGCACTCGCCGCAGATCGTGGCGGGCTTGACGGGGTTCGTCGGGGCGATGGCGGCCTTGGTCTCGAGCCCGCGACCGGCACGCATCGACGTCAATGTTTTTGAGGCCGCCATGTGCTTTACGGAAACGGCGGCGGTGGCCGCAGCCTACACCGGAACCGCGTCGCTGCGGTTGGGGGTGAACCGGTTCGTGCCCACATATCCCTGTTCCATCTATCCGACAGCGGATGGGTATGTGGGGATAACGGCGCTTACGCCGGCACAGTGGACTTCGCTGTGCGGCCTGATTGACCGACCCGAGCTTGCAAGTCACCCGAGTTTCTCGACGACCTTCCAGCGGCTCATGAACGGTGATCTCGTCGACGAACTGCTGATGCCGATATTTGCGCAGCGCGCGACGATGGACTGGGTGAGCGATGGCGATCGGTTGCGCATTCCGACTACGCCGGTGCCGAGGCCTGGCGAGTTACCGTTCGTCGAGCATTGGAAGGTGCGGAAGTCCTTTGCGCCAATTGGCGACGTGATGGGCCCTGACCTTCCGTTCCGACAGACTTGGAGCGGCGTGAAATCAGATCGACCCAGCGGCGGCGCACCCGGGCCTTTGACGGGGATCAAGGTGGCCGACTTCAGCATGGGTTGGGCCGGGCCGCTGGCCGCACGGTACCTCGGGGATTTAGGTGCTGATGTGCGAAAAATCGAGTCCACAACACGACCGGATTGGTGGCGAGGTTGGGAGGACATTGCAAGCGATGGACCACCCTCGACGGAGATCCAGCGCAACTTCCTTGCGGTCAACCGGAACAAGCGGGGACTGGACCTGGATCTAACGACAGAACAGGGACTTAGCGCTGCGCGTTCGATTATCGCGACATCCGACATCGTCATCGAGAACCTGGGCCCAGGAGTGATGGACCGGCTGGGCCTGGGACCGGAGGCACAGCGAAAACTGAACCCCGCTGTAACGTCAATTTCGATGCCGCCGTTTGGCAAGCGAGGGCCGCTGGCAGGGCTTAGAGCCTATGGATCGACAGTGGAGCAGGCGTCGGGCATGCCGTTTGTCAACGGTTTTGAGGATTGGGTACCCTGCCTTCAGCACGTGGCCTACGGCGATCCTGTGGCAGGGCTCTATGCGGTGGCTGCAGCGATGACGGCGTTGTTTGCGAGGGATTCTCTAGGCGGGGCCGAAATCGAGCTCTGCCAGGTGGAATGCCTGTTTGAGCTTGGGGCGGACGCGATCATCGGCGAACAAGTGACAGGCGCGGCCTCGCGTCGAACCGGAAGCGCGCGCGCCACAAAAACCTTGTCGTGCGTGGTTCGCAGCAAGGGCGATGGATGGTTGGCGGTGTCGGCGGATGAAGTCGATATTGTCGGTTTGTGGGATGTGCTCAAGCGCGGAACGTCAGAGTCGGGGGTCAGCGGCCTTCAAGCTGCGCTGGCGGAATGGGCAGCAATCCGCACGCCGTCGCAGGCGGCGGCAGAGCTGCAGGCGGCCGGGATTGCAGCGGCCCCGGTACAGCCAGCGCACACCTTGGCGTCTGATCCGCAGTTGGCCACGTCGGATTTCTGGGTTTGTCAGGAGCGCCAATACGTAGGCGAACACTTGACGCCCGCGACACCAATTCGATTTGATGGCCTGCGACCTGCTGTACGGCGAGCGGCCCCCGTGCTGGGTGAACACACCGATGAGGTGATGGCGGAAGTGAGAGTCTTATGAAAAGTCTGTTGATCGCCAACCGGGGCGAGATCGCCATCCGGATTGCCCGCACGGCGGCTGAGTTTGGGCTGGAGACGGTGGCGATTTATGCCGAGGATGATGCGCTGTCGCTGCACACGCGCAAGTCCGATCGGGCAGTGGGACTGACTGGGTCAGGTGCAGCAGCCTATCTGGATCGGGCGCAAGTGATCGCGGCGGCCCTGGAGGCCGGCTGCGACGCGGTGCATCCGGGCTATGGATTCCTCTCGGAAAACGCCGAGTTCGCGCGCGATTGCGCGGCGGCGGGTCTGACCTTTGTGGGGCCTACACCTGAAACCCTGGCCCTATTCGGCGACAAGACCCAAGCGCTGGGTTTGGCCGAGCGATGCGGCGTGCCAATCTTGCCGGGCACGCGGAAGGTGACCAGCCTAGCCGAGGCAGGTGCCTTCCTTGAGGGATTGGGCGCGGGCGGGGCCGTGATGCTGAAGGCGCTAGCCGGAGGTGGCGGTCGCGGCATGCGACCGGTAACGGCGATGGCAGATCTGGCGAGTGCCTATGAGCGCTGCGCGTCAGAGGCCCTGGCCTCGTTCGGAGAAGGTGGGCTCTATGTCGAGCAGTTCTTCGCGCGAGCGCGACACGTCGAGGTGCAGATCCTCGGAGACGGGCGCGGCACGGTCAGTCACCTCTGGGACCGCGAATGCAGCGTGCAGCGGCAGCGGCAGAAACTCATTGAAATCGCGCCTGCGAGTGGGATCGACGAAGGGGTGCGGGCCCAATTGCTGGCGGCGGCGGTAAAGCTGGGCGAGGCAGCGAACTACCTGTCGCTGGGGACTATCGAGTTCCTGGTCAATGTCAGAGGAGCCGGCCCGCAGTTCAGTTTCATCGAGGCCAATCCAAGGTTACAGGTGGAGCATACGGTGACCGAGGAGGTTACCGGGCTGGACCTGGTTCGCATCCAGCTGGAGATTGCGCAGGGCAAGACCCTGGCGCAACTAGGGCTGACACAGGCTGCTATCCCTGTCCCGCGCGGCGTGGCCATTCAAACCCGGGTCAATCTCGAGACCATGACATCTGAGGGCGACGTGCGGCCATCCGGTGGGGTTCTATCGGCCTATGAGCCGCCGTCAGGGCACGGGGTGCGCGTGGACGGCTTCGGCTATGGCGGGTACCGGACCAGCGCCCGATATGATTCCTTACTGGCAAAACTTATTGTCCACGCGCCGGACTTGGCGGCAACAACAGCCAAAGCCTATCGGGCCTTATGTGAGTTCAAGATCACCGGGGCCTCGACCAACATCGCGTTCCTGCAGGCGATCCTGAAGAGTCCTGCCTTCATCGCGGGGGCCCTGCATACCCGGATGGTGGAGGAGGATATTGCGACCTTGGTGGAGGCTGCCGCGAGCGAGCATCCGCGCTTGCACTTCGACACAGCCCAGGCCCAGCGTCGAGCGGGAGCCAAGGTCGACGCGGTCGATCCGCTGGCGATCCTGACTCACGGAAAGAGCGGCGACCCGGCCCCGGATCGCACCGAACATTCGGTGCTTTCGAACTCTGATGAGATCATCGGCCCGGATGGAACCACCTCTCTGCGCGCGCCGCTGCAGGGCACTGTGGTGGCCCTGGCCGTGGCCGCCGGAGCAGCGGTGCGCGAGGGACAAGCGGTGCTGATCATGGAGGCGATGAAAATGGAGCACGTCGTCGCCGCTCACGTCAGCGGCTTCGTGCGTGAGTTTACCGTGGCGGTGGGCGATACAGTATTTGAGGACCATCCTTTGGTCTTCATCGAGGCATCCGACCTCGGTGAGGCCGGTGCCGGCGAGGTTGAGACGGTCGACCTGGACGCCGTGCGCCCGGACCTAGCTGAGGTCTTGGCTCGCCATCGGATGACCAAGGATGCCGCCCGTCCACAAGCGGTCGCGCGGCGGCGAAAGACGGGGCAGCGGACCACGCGGGAGAATGTCGATGACCTGATGGATGACGGCTCCTTTGTCGAATATGGAGCCCTCGTCCTGGCAGCGCGACGCCGACGGAACACCCTTAAGGAACTGATCGAACAGACGCCAGCCGACGGGCTGGTCATGGGCATTGGCCGGATCAACGGTGATCAGTTCGCCGATGAGACCGCCCGGTGCGCTGTGATGGCCTATGACTACACCGTGCTGGCCGGCACCCAGGGCGCTTACAACCACAACAAGATGGACCGGTTGATCGAGGTCGCAGAGCGAGCGCGGCTGCCGGTGGTCTTCTTCTGCGAAGGCGGCGGCGGCCGACCGGGAGACACCGAGGGCGGCGGCTTCACGCGCGGCTTCGAGTTCTGGCCACACCTATCAGGTCTTGTGCCCCTGGTGGGGATCACTTCGGGACGATGCTTTGCGGGGAACGCCTCGGTGCTGGGCTGTTGCGATGTGATCATCGCCACCAAGGATTCGTCCATCGGCATGGGAGGGCCCGCCATGATCGAGGGGGGCGGGCTTGGCGTGTTCCGCCCTGAAGAGATCGGACCGGTCAACATCCAGGCGCCCAACGGGGTCATTGACATCGTGGTGGAGGACGAAGCCCAGGCGGTGGCGGTGGCCAAGCAGTACCTCTCCTATTTCCAGGGGAAACTGAGCGAATGGGCGTGCGCAGACCAAAGGCATTTGCGCAATGCGATCCCAGAGAATCGGTTGCGGGTCTATGATATCCACGCCCTGATCGAGACTCTGGCCGACGACGGATCTGTGCTTGAGCTGCGGCGACAGTTCGGGCCAACCATGGTCACTGCCCTGATCCGCATCGAGGGCCGACCAATGGGGATTATTGCCAACAATCCCCGGCATCTGGGTGGAGCCATCGACAGCGACGGAGCCGACAAGGCCGCCCGGTTCCTGCAGGTCTGCGAGGCGTTCGACATTCCGGTGCTGTCGCTGTCGGATACGCCTGGGATGATGGTGGGCCCGGAAATCGAACGGACCGCCTTGGTGAGGCATTGCTCGCGGCTGTTTCTGATCGGCGCGAACCTGACGGTGCCGATCCTCAGCGTGATCCTGCGCAAAAGCTACGGCTTGGGCGCCATCGCCATGACCGGTGGTAGCTACCAGGCGTCAATGTTTGCTGTGGCTTGGCCGACGGCGGAGTTTGGCGGTATGGGCCTGGAAGGCTCGGTGAAGCTGGGCTACCGCAACGAATTGGCCGCAATTGAAGATCCGGTCGAGCGCAAAGCCAAGTTCGACGAAATGGTCGCCCAAGCCTATGAGTCGGGCAAGGCGCTCAGTCGCGGCAGAGGGCCAAGCATCGACGACGTGATTGATCCAGCCGATACGCGGCGGTGGATCGTGGGGGCTCTAAGAGCGTTACCCACACCGCCTGCGCGGACAGAAAAGAAGCTGAAATGGATCGATGCTTGGTAGGCTTTGATGCCGTCATCGACAGGGTTGGGATAAGGACAACCTATTGAGAGCTCGCATCTAGATGGCGCCCAGCCCTCCGTCGATGGCGTAGTAGGCACCGGTTATAAACGCTGAGTCGTCCGAGGCTAGGAACGCCACCAACGGAGCGATCTCATCTGGCGAGGCCCAACGTCGCAAAGGCGCAAACGGTGCAGGCCTTGGAACCACAGATATTGCCGGCTCGCTGGGCGCGGGCGCGTTGGGATTGCGGGCCGAAATCTGACGCATCAGTTCGTCCATCATGCGCCCTTCGACCAGCGCCGGTCCGATGCAGTTGACGCGAATGGCGTCCTTTCCGACCTCGGCTGCAACCGTTTTGGTCATCCCCAATACCGCATGTTTTGAAGCCACATAGGCGATCTGTCCGGCGCTACCCTTGATGCCGTACAGACTACAACTGTTGATAATGCTGCCACCGCCACGCGCTTGTAAGGCCGGTATGGCATGCTTCATGCCAAGGAACACCCCGCCGACGTTTACCGCCATGGTTTGGTTAAATGAGGTCAAGGGAAATTCGGTGGTCAACCGCCAGGCATTTTCGGCGTCGCCTTCGATCCCGGCGTTGTTGAAAAATATGTCGAGCCCGCCAAAACGCCCTATCGCAGCCTGCACATACGCTTCGACTGCTGCCTCGTCAGTGACGTCTGCGCAGAATGTTGCAACTTCCACATCGGTTTCAAGCTCTGCTGTAAGCCTTGCCAAGCCCGCGGCATCGCGGTCTACAGCCAGCACATTTGCGCCGCGGCGGGCTAACAATCGCACGCTTGCTGCACCGATATCGCCGGCCGCCCCGGTGACGATCGCCACCTTCCCGCTCAGTGACAAGTCGCGGCTCATTGCGCTGCCTCGAGCCGACTTAGGTTGGCTTGGTGTAAGCTGCGGCTGATCGGATAGGCGACGACGCAGGCGACCCCCACGAGATAGAGTGCCACCGTCAAAGGAATCTCCAGCGTCGCCAGCTTGCTGAGCGCCGCATGGGTCTCAGGACCCGGGTGAGCGCCCTGGGGGAAGCCGACGATGTCAAGCAATAGGCCACCAAAGAAGAGGCCGATGCCGGAGACACATTTGAGTATGAAAGCGTTGGCCGAGAAGAAAAGACCTTCATTGCGTCGTCCAGTCTTGAGTTGGCTGTGCTCCACGACATCCGCAATCATGGATGACATCAAGATGTTGGAGACAATGCCCAAACCGGCCGTCACGGTTGTGAAACAGAAGAGCAGTGGCAAGATTGCCGTCGATCCGTTTTCGGGCCCCAAGTGTAGAAGCCTTAAGACCACCGGTATCGGTCCGATCAGGATTGAAGCCACCGAAGCGGCAATCGAAACGCGCTTTTTCCCGAACCGTTTAGATAGCCTTGGTGCCACGAAGACAGCCACTGCGACGGAGATAAAGTTCGCCGAGAGCAGAATTGAGATCTGGTTGCCGGTCAGATCGAAGAAATAGGTTCGGAAATAGATGATCAGCGCGCCGCCAAGGCCCGCCGCAGTTGCACCAAACACGCCTGCCGCGGCCATGACCAGAAACGCACGCTCAGAAAGGGTCGTGATGATCTCATGGGCGATCTGGCGAGCGGTCATTCTCGGTCGTGCCGGAGCAGTTGCATAGGTCTTGATATTGCGGTGAGTGCCGATAGCCGAGACCAAGATTGCCGCCAGCATCAGGCCTGCAGCAATCCAGCTGTAGTGGCTATAACCTTCCGGATTGAGCTGTCCGACCTTATGAGTAGCGTCCGGCTTGAGGATAACACTGAAGGCTAGGATCGACATCGTGAGGCTTGTCACCCAACCGAAGAAGTACCGGTACGAAAGCATGTCGGTGCGCTGGTCATAGCTGGCGGTCAACTCTGCGACCTGCGCTGAAGAGGGGATCTCAAAACAGGTTATGCACGCCCGCACCAAGATGGAGACGCCGGTCAGATAAGCAAACAGCTGACCATGGCTCAGGCCGGCAGGCGGGTTCCAAAGTAACAGATAAGTGCCGGCGATGGGCAGCGCTGCGGCATACATGAAAGGATGACGTCGTCCCCAGCGCGAGCGAAGGTTGTCAGAGAGATAACCGATCGTGGGATCAAGCAGCGCATCGACCATCAGCGCGATCATAACTGCTAAGCCGACTTGGCGCGCCGGAAGCCCCAACACCTGATTATAGAATAGCATAAGCAGGACGCCGAAACCCTGGTCCTTGATGCCGAACGCCATCGATCCCGCACCGTAGAACAGCTTTGTCGCGAGGCTCGGGGGCGTCGATGTGGGGACGAAGGCGGTCGGTGTTCCGGACTTAGACTCAGAAGTCGACGAGATATCCAGCATCTCTCTCCCGGGCGGCGTATCTGCCGTTCTTTTTTGACATTGCGGTATGTATGGCGTCACATGTGGGAGTCACATTTGTCAAGTTGGAATGACATGTTTCGGCGAATGAGATGTTGTAGTTGAAAAAGTTAGGCCTTGAAGTATGGGCCTCCCTAGGACTCGGCACCATGCCCACTGCTCGACATCGGGCTAACAATAAGTGATCGGAGATTCGTTCCATGCCATTGCCTCAAGACATTCGTCCCTTGAACGGCGATCTACAGGATACCCTTGTGGCGGCCAGCCAAACGCCTTGGATTGTCCACTCGGAAATGTCGGCCACGAAAGTGCTCTATACGGGCTCTGAGAGCGGCGCCTGGGCGGTCCTCTACCGATGGGCAAAGGGATTTACGGCCCCACCCCATAAGCACCTCTCCGCCTCCCATACTTTCATCTTGAAGGGGCGGCTGAAAGTCCGCGATGGGATTCTGGAAACCGGCGACTACGTTTATGAACCCAACGGTGTGCTGCACGGTGCGACTGAGGCGCTTGAGGATACCGAGTACCTGTTTATCTGCATGGGGCCTCTGCTCTACTTTGATGGAGATCGCTTCACGGCCTATCTGGGATGGGAAGAGGTCGAGCGGATGCGGCGGACGGCCCAGGCGAAATCCGTTGAAGCATGAGTGCCACTGAGGGTTACGTCTTCAACCAAACAATGCTCCGCATTCGGGATCCGGAGCCCTCGCTGGCGTTCTACGTGGATGTTCTGGGCATGCGCCTGCTTGACCGATATGACTTCACTGAGCTTGGTTTCAGCCTCTATTTTTTGGGCTATTCAGGTGGCGAGCCGCCCAGGGACAGTGCCGCTCGCGCTCGATGGATATTCGAGCAGCCGGCGCTCCTGGAGTTGACCCACAACTGGGGCACTGAGGTTGATCCGGGGTTCGCCTATCATAACGGTAACACCGAGCCGCGCGGTTTCGGCCATATCGGAATTTCTGTGCCGAATGTCGAAGAGGCTTGCCGACGCTTTGAGGAGATGGGTGTTCACTTCGTTAAGCGCCCGGATGAAGGTGCCATGAAGGGGCTAGCCTTCATTCGCGATCCCGACGGCTACTGGATTGAGATTGTTTCCGGACCAAGCCTAAGCTCGCTCATCTCTAATCGCAGCGTGTCAACCCGTCTCTGAGCGAGGGTCGATCCATGGACTTGAATTCCAAAGCTAATCGTTCCGTGCCCAAACCAACGGTCGACCGAAGTGTTGCCCTAAGTGACCTCGACACATTTGGCTACTGTATCGTGCGCGACGCACTGTCACCGGATCAAATTGAGTTACTGCGGGCGCGGGTCGTGGCGCAAGCGGCGGGGGAGGTCGCTGCCGGGCTCGACTGGCGCGACAGTGGGACTAATCAACGGGTCTGGATGCTGGTCAACAAGGGCCAAGCGTTTCGAGATCTCGTGCTGCATCCACTGGTCGATGAAATGATGAGTCATCTATTGGGGAAGGATTTTTTACTGTCCTCTGCAACCGCGAACATCGCCGCGCCGGGTAGCGAGCCAATGTATCTGCATACCGACCAGGGCTATGTGCCGTTTGCGACCGCCAAGCCGCTGGTCGCCAACATTGCCTGGATGCTTGACGAGTTCACAGAAGAGAACGGCGGCACCCGATTGAGTCCGCGAAGTCACACGCGAGAAGAGTGGACCGTAGACCAGACAACGCCGACTTTGGCCGCTGCTGGTCCCGCAGGTTCGGCCCTGGTTTTTGATGGGCGGCTGATACATGGGACGGGCGCAAACCAGACGAGCTCGACGTTGCGGCATGCGATCCTGACCTATTTCTGCCGCCCCTTCATACGCCAACAGGAGAATTTTTTCCTGGGCTTGGATTCGCAGCACGAGACCCCTGAAAACGCCGCCCTATTGCGGCGGTTGGGTTACACAATCCAGCACGGGCTGGGGCGGCTAGAGAAGCCCACTCAGACCGGCGTACTGAGCCGGGCTATCACCCCCGTCGGCCCGCTTGATGCGCAGGGTCGACCATTGGTGTTGTAGTTTTTGCCTCAAACTAAACCCACTCAAACGCGGTCACAGCGCGCGCCCTCGACCGGAACCCTTCAAGTGGCGGCCAACCGCTTCACCGATCGCGTTTTCGTCACCACGCCTTTACCGAATTACATAATTGTTGGTGTGGTATTGAAGTCGAGACAAAATTGTCCTGACAAACGGATATTTTCGTGACATCAGGCAATTAATTTGAGCATGTGGTTTGTGCGGGTTGCGATCTGCTCGGCGGTAGATGGTCACGGGAAGGTAAGCTGCACATGACGTACGAGGGCGAACGAGAGGCCGTCAGCATATGGTCGGAGGGATCGCGCCTCGCCGCTGTGATGATGCACCCGCGAGGTGCTGATGGATCGCGGCCTGGCATTTTGCTCTGTCATGGATGGGGTGGGCTGAAGGAGCATCTGACTCAGCTGTACGCTGAAACGTTCGTCGCAGCCGGCTATGCTTGCCTGGTGTTTGACTATCGCGGTTGGGGTGAAAGCGATGGTCGGCTGATTTCCACGGCCAACACCCCCTCGTTGACCTCTGCGGGTGAGGCTGTCTTGCCGGTACACGTGCTACGAGAGGTCGTTGATCCGGTTGATCAAATCGCGGATATCCGGGCATGTTTGGCCTACTTGGTGAGCGAACCTGGCGTTGACCCCGAGCGCATCGGGTTATGGGGTTCAAGTTATGGCGGAGGTCACGTCACCTTCGTCGCCGGTACCGACTCCCGAATTAAGGCCATGGTTGCTCAGATCGGCGGTTATGGACATCCGCGTGAGAATTGGTACCGCGACCTTGCCTATCAGCGGATGGCCGATAAGGCTCGCGGTCGGATCGATCCACCTGTTCCGCAGGGTGTCGATAACTCTCCTGGGCTCCGTGGAACGCCCGACTTGGCCCGCCAATTTGGCCACTCGCCCCTGTTAGGCGCTGCTGGAATCCGTGCGCCATCGCTGTTTATTGACGCGGAGTTTGAAGAGTATAACGAGGCGGCCTTGCAAGGTGGTGCCGCCTACGAGATCGTTAAGGCCAACGGCGTCGTCTGCGATCGCATCACATTCCCCTGCACCCATTACCAAGTCTATGACAAGCACCTGGTGCCCGCGCGTCAGGCGGCGCTCGACTGGTTCGAAAATCACCTCTGAACGCGAGAATTCTGACCGTGGATGACTTAAAGGGTAAGGTCGCCGTCATTACCGGCGGCGCTAGCGGCATCGGCTTGGCAATGGCGCGATCCTTTGGGGCAGAAGGCATGCGGCTGGTGCTGGCCGACATTCAACAGGATGCCCTAGATGGCGCGGTTGGAGCCTTGCGCGCGGCTGGGTTTGAGACAATCGGTGTGCGCACTGACGTGACTGACTACGCCTCAGTTGAGGCGTTGGCACAAACCACACAAGCTGAGTTTGGCAATGCGCATGTGCTTGTCAATAATGCCGGCGTCTCGATTACCGGTCCGCTCTGGGAATTGAGTCTGGACGATTGGCGATGGGTTCACGACGTGAATGTCTGGGGCATTATTCATGGCATAAAGGCATTTGTGCCGGGAATGATTGCTCACGGCGAGCCTTGTCACGTGATCAACACAGCCTCGCTTGCCGCCTTTAGCGGGACCGGAGAGCATTCCCCCTATTGCTCTTCGAAAGCAGCCGCCCTCTCGATTAGCCAATCGCTCTATTCGGAACTGAAGGCTTGGAACACCAAGATCGGCGTCTCGGTCGTATGCCCCGGCATGGTCGATACCATGATCCATAAGTCTGGCCGCAACCGTCCTGCTGCTGATCAGCCCTGGAGCGATCGGGAGTGGAATGATCCGTCCCATGTGCGGGGCTCGGAGGTCTTTCAGGGCCGGGGTATCTCGGCCGACGCCATCGCGTCAGACACATTGGAGGCTCTGAAGAGCGATCGCTTCTACGTTTTCAGCGGCAGCTTCTGGCCGGACATGATGCGTCGCCAAGCTGAAGTTTTGAGCGTCGCTGCCAACCCACCCGTGGTGACGTGGGGCGCTGACTTGAGACCCAAGCAGGCGACACCCAATCTGGGGTGAGCGTCGCCCGAATGCGTCGTCCTAAGACGGAACCCTCTGGCCCTGAGGCCACCTTGGCTCGCTAAGCTTGGAGCTACCCCGCCGCGTCTTCGAAATTGGTTCGCCCGCCGGCCGTCATGCCCGCGTCTACCACCAAGTCGTGGCAATTGACGTAATGGCCATCGTCGCTGGCCAGGAACAAGGCGGCAGCGGCGATATCTTTCGGGAGACCGGATTTCTGAATCGGTGTCGCCTTGGCAAGGTTGAGCTCGAGCTTGGCCATGGTGGCATCAAGACGCGCATCCTCCATGCTGGCGGCGCGAGCCGAGCCACCGAAGAAGATCGGCGTTGCGATACCGCCAGGCGAGATGCAGTTGACCGAGATGCCATGTCGTCCGAGTTCCATACCCGCCAGCTTGGTCGCCTGAGTCAGGCCGGCCTTGGCCACAGAATAGAGATAGCCGCCCATGTGGGTGCGCAGAGCAGCTACCGAAGAGTTATTGATGATCGCGCCCCAACCCTGAAGCTTCATGATCGGCGCTGCGTGTTTGATGCCAAATAGGGCACTGCCGAGCAGGAGGTGCATGGCGTGATCGAACTGCACACCGGTAAATGTATCCACTCCACCCAGCGTGCCGCCGCCCGCGTTGTTGAACAAAATGTCGAGGCGTCCGAAGCTTGTAACCGCATGGTCGATGGCGGCCTTCACCTCGGCTTCCTGGGTGACATCGGCCTTGAAGAAACACGCGTTGGTGCCCAAAGATCCGACCATCGCGTCACCTTTGTCGGTGTTGCGGCCGACAATCACAACCTTTGCACCCTCCGCGACAAACAGCTCGACTGTCGCCTCACCAATGCCGCTGGTGCCGCCGGTGATCAGGGCAACCTTACCCGCTAGACGTCCGGTCATTTTGTTTCGCTCCATGTCATATCGCTTATTCGAGGTCGTGTTTTCGAAGCTGATCGTCATCGCCTTGGGTAAGCCGGCACATGAATGATCACTGCGCCAAAGATTGGGCGTCGACTAAGGCCATTTCCCTTTAGACGGAATTGTCCAGAGGGATAAAAGGTCTATAATTCAAAAAGTTAGAGCAGGTTTGGATCTGATCACCGGTTCCCAGTTATCGGAACATGCTCTACTCAGCTGCTCGTCGCACGCGCTCCAGGTCATGGAAATCGGTCCATATGGGATCGCAGTCGAACAGACTGTGATGCTTAGAGCCGAGCGCGGTTCGTTTCCGGTCAATGTCTTCCTCTCGGAACGGAAAAGCCCCGTAGACGTGCATCAACTGCGCGAAGCGAGCGGGGTTGCGGGCGAGGATATCAGGCGTGATATCTGCGCGGAATGGCGATTGGGTTTGCAAATGCCCGCGGCAAAAGTCGTACAGCAGGGTGAGCCGGAGCCCAGGGTCAGTGCGTGGAAACGCCATGTGCCACGTGTTAGCAGGCCAGATCACCGCCGAACCGGCGGGCGCGATTACCGGAACCAATTCATCCTTCAGTTCACGCATTTCGCCGGGGGTCGGTTGTCGGCGAAAGCGATGGCTTCCGGGCAGGAAGGCGATGGTTCCGCTGCCGGCTTCGTAGTCGTTGAGCAGCAGGTTGATGTTTGCCGTCTGGGGTTGATCTGGATAAACCGCTGTTGTGAGGTCACCGTTGTCATTGTGAATTGAAAGCGCCGCACCGCCAGGCCCCTTGACCATGGCGTCGTTGAGGCTGAGCAAGGCGTCATATCCGACGAGGTGCGTGATCAGTCCCAGGAGAACCGGATTGGTCAGGATCGGTTCAAAGATCTGATCTTCGAACAGTACGTAGCGCATAAATTGGCCGAGCGGATGCTGAGAGGCAAGGTGGGTCGAGCCGCCCTGTTCGTCTGGCTTTATGCGGGTACGTTGCTCAGAGACCCTTAGCACGGCTTGGCGAAGGGCTGCGATATGCTCGGGAGGGGCAACCTTGTCCGGCGGCACAATCGTGTAGCCCAGCACCGCTAAGTCCGCGATATGCGACTGTAATCCTAGCGCCTTCAATTCCGGATATAGGCGCGAGATGTTGCGTTTCTGGCTCAAATAAGGCGCAGATTCGAAGTCGCGAGGGCGCCGCGGAGGGGTTGTCTGAGGGTGTGAAAGGTCATCCATCAATCTGTCCCCACGGTGTAAGGTTCCAGTAGGCGACGCGGGTCGGCGGCGTTGACGTGGCCGACATTGCGCAAGGTCTGTCGATAGCCGATCAGGGCCTGCAGTTCAGGTGCGAAGCCGGCCGCGCGTTCGCGGGTTGTGGCGAGCATCAGATTCTCCTGCTGGCGCATGGCACCAGCGCAATAATTGATGGTCAACGCCCAGCGGCGATCTGCAGTCTGGTTGGCACCACCGCCATGATAGGCCGTGCCCAATACGAAGCAGACGCTCCCCTTCGGCATTGTCGCGGGGATAGAGGCATGGGTCTCGCGCGGATCGGGCGCGGCAACCTGTCGATGGGTATCGGGCACGATCCGCGTGGCACCATTCTCCTCGGTGAAATCTGTCAGCGCCCACATGGTGTTACAGACCAAATTCCGATGCGGCATGGCTATGTCGTAGAGTTCATCGTCGCGATGGATCGGTTGAGCCCGTTCGCCGGGCCCGATCACGGCTGTACCCATCGTCGACAGCAGCATGTCTCTGCCTAAGACCCCGCGCAGCACAGGCAGTAGGTTTGGATGTGCAGCCACCCGTTGCCAGACCTCGCTTTGATTCAACAGATCGAAATAGCGAACCGTCTTGTAGCCAACGAAGGCGTTGCCCTTCAGGGAGGGCTCCATCTCGGCCTCGAGCCGTTGGATTTCACTGACGATCTCATCACACAGAGCCGACGACACGGCACCCGGCATGATGGAGTAGCCATGCGATTCAAGCTCGCGGATGTGATCGTCAAAATCCTTCAAGCCACTCTCCCCAGGTCTTGGATACGGTCGTCACCAATGCCTTATCCAAAATGTCAAAACATCTCGGAATATTTGGAATTACGCTACGCATTCAAGCAATGTTGAGCAGAAAATCAACCCCGAAAACATACTCATACTTCAAATTCAATCTATAGAAGTATATTTCACTCAAGCCGAGTCGGAAAACATGCCCTCGACCAGTGGACGGAAGAAGGCAGACGCCGCGTTGGGTGCGGTCACTCCGGGCACCCAATTGGTAAGCTCGGTTGCACCGCTGATCATTGCCGTGATCATGAAGCCTGCGATATTGGGGTCGACCGCCCGGATCGATCCGTCACGCACGCCGTCGGCGATGATACCTGCGAAGTGCAAGGAAACGCGGCTGAACTGAAGGAAGATGTCTTGGCCGATGTCCTCGGGCACAGCGGCGAGCGCCGAAATACGCAAAAGCGGTGCCGACCTGTCCAAATGCCCCCTGAACAAGTCATCCACAGCAAGGCACAGGCGCTCAAGGCTGTTGGTGCCAGTCGCTTCAGCTCGGTCCTGAGCGTGCCTGATAAGCGCTAGCGTGCGATTGAAGCCGGCCACCACCAAATCGTCCTTGGCGTCGTGACGGTGGTAGAAAGCACCCTTAGTCAGGTTGAGACGTGCAGCGATGCGATCAACTGAAGCGCCTCGGTAGCCCTCCTCGTTGATCAATTCTGTCGCCGCGGTCATGAATGCGTCCGGCGGAGTCGCCGACAGGTCTGCCGGTAGCGTGGCGGAGCTCCAGTGGTGATCTGTGGCCGCGAGGCCGCCTATCAGAATGTCTGCTGTACGCTCAGCAATTCGTTCAAAATCTCGGGGGTCATAGCGGTCGGCCCAGAGGGTCATCCATATGGCTTGGGTAATGAACTGGTGGGTGCGTGCATTGCGTTCCAGTGGCCCAAGGCGTGGCGATATGTCGAGCTGTCGACGCAGACGTCGGTACATCTGGAGATAGGCGACATCGACCATGGGATCGCCGATCGTGCGGACTTCGTTGAACAGGACGACTGGGTCAGCTTGGCCTGTCGCCAATTCGCTCCAGAAGCGCATGAGTGACAAAAGGTAAAGTCGCACCCGCTCCCTCGGGTTGGTCCCGGCGTCAGCAGCATCCGCAAACCGCTCGAAACACGCGATCGACTCCATCAAGCAAGCTGCGGCCAGATCTTCCTTTCGGCGGAAGTAGTAACTTATCGCACTGGTTACCAAATCCAGTCGTGTAGCGACCTCACTGAAGGTCATCCCCCTCACGCCCTTGCGATTGATGACACCGACCGCAGCCCGGATGATCGCCTTCCTGCGTTGCTCGAACTTCGTCACCTTCACCCCCTCAATTGCGGCAATACCCCGGTTGTCGGTGTCCCCCGACAAAGCGTTGCTCCGGCAGGTTTACCTAGCAAAGCAGCATGCGACGCCAATCAAAACCAAACCAGCTGAGGAAGCCACTACGAATCAATCAGAGCTGAGAATGGACCCGCGACACGACGTGAATTTTGGAGTGCATTTCCTCCAAATACTCGGTGAAGCAAAATCCAACCTGTCCTGGCGAAACTCTTCCTCTGGGACCAACCACCTGGAGCATGTTCCGACAACCGAACCTCACTTATCGGAACATGGTCTCTAGCTGAACGCCTTTTGCCGTGACCGTGGCGGACGGCGTCGGCGCAGCAGCAGATATGCTGCGGGCACGACAAACATGGAGAGGAGGGGCGCGGTTAGCATCCCGCCGATCATCGGCGCGGCGATCCGGCTCATGACTTCTGAACCGGTCCCGTGGCCAAGCAGGATCGGCAGTAGGCCCGCCAGGATCACCGCCACGGTCATGGCCTTGGGGCGAACCCGCATCAGCGCGCCTTCACGCACGGCAGCCTCGACCTGGGCGTCCGAGGGATCATCTCCGCGATCAGCCAGGGCGTCCTTCAGATAGATCAGCATCACCACGCCGAACTCAGCGGAGACGCCGGCGAGCGCGATGAAGCCGACCCCGGTCGCAACTGACTGATGGTAGCCCAGCCAGTAGAGCGTCCAGATCCCGCCGGTGAGCGCAAAGGGCAGGGTGCCCATGATCAGGGCGGCCTCATCGAACCGGCCGAAGGTGAGGTAGAGCAGGACGAAAATGATCAGCAGGGTGGCCGGCACGACAAGCTTCAGCCGCTCGACAGCCCTCTGCAGGTATTCGAACTGGCCGGAATAGGCGATCGAGACGCCGGGCGAGAGTTTCACGTCCTTCGCCACGGCGCGTTGCAAGTCGCCAACGACGGAGGCTAGGTCGCGCCCGCGCACATCGACATAGACCCAGGTCGAGGGCCGCCCGTTCTCGGTCTTTAGCATCGGCGGACCCTCGGCGATCTCCAGCTTGGCCACCGTCCCAAGGGTGATCTGCTGACCGGCCGGGGTGAGGATCGGCAGGGCCCGCAGGCCCTCCAGACTGTCCCTCAGCTCCCGCGGATAGCGGACGCTGATTGGGTAACGAGCCAGGCCTTCGACGGTTTGTCCGACATTGTCGCCGCCGATCGCGCCGGAAACGATGGCCTGCACATCGGCGATGTTGAGCCCGTAACGGGCGGCGACGACGCGGTCGATGTCCACATCGACGTAGCGCCCACCCGTCAGCCGCTCGGCCCGCGCCGAGCTGATGCCGGGCACGCCCTTAGCGACGATCTCTATGTTGTGAGCGATGCGGTCCAGGTCAGCTAGGTTCGACCCCGAGACCTTGACGCCGATCGGGCTCTTGATTCCGGTCGCCAGCATGTCGATGCGGTTGCGGATCGGCGGCACCCAGACGTTGGCGAGGCCCGGCACCTTCACCGTCCGGTCCAGTTCCTCCACCAGCTTCTCCGGCGTCATCCCCGGTCGCCACTGGCTCTGCGGTTTGAACTGGATAGTGGTCTCGAACATCTCCAACGGTGCCGGATCGGTGGCGGTCTCCGCCCGCCCGGCCTTGCCGAACACGGTCTCCACCTCCAGCACTGTCTTGATTAGCCGGTCGGTCTGCTGAAGCAATTCCGAGGCCTTGGCCACGGAAAGGCCCGGCAGAGCCGACGGCATGTAAAGCAGGTCGCCCTCGTTCAGTTGCGGCATGAACTCGCCGCCGAGGTGCGCCAGTGGCCAGGCCGTGGTGGCGAAGACCAGAACGGCGATCAGCAGCGTGGCGCTCGGCCGACGCATCACCCAGTCCAGCACCGGTCGATAGGCCAAGGCCAGCCAGCGGTTCAGGGGATTGGCGCTCTCGGCGGGGATGGCACCCCGGATCAGCCAGCCCATCAGCACCGGGACTAGAGTGACCGACAAGATCGCCGCACCGGCCATGGCGTAGCTCTTGGTGAAGGCCAGGGGTGCAAACAGACGCCCCTCCTGTCCCTGAAGCGAGAACACCGGCACGAAGCTCAAGGTGATGATCATCAAACTGAGGAATAGCGCCGGACCCACCTCGACTGCAGCATCGGTGATCACGATCCAGCGCTTCTCGCCCTTGAGGTGCTCACCCGGGTGGGCGACCTCCCAGCGTTCGATCTTCTTGTGGGCGTTCTCGATCATCACCACGGCGGCGTCGACCATCGCCCCAATGGCGATGGCGATGCCCCCCAAGGACATGATGTTGGCGTTAACCCCCTGGACCCGCATGATCAGCAGGGCGGCGAGAACCCCAAGCGGCAGCGTCAGGATGGCGACCAGCGCGGACCTGACGTGGCCAAGGAATAGCGCGCAAACCAAAGCGACAATGATGAACTCCTCGATCAACTTTTCGCGCAGATTGCCGATCGAGCGGTCGATGAGCTGGGAGCGGTCATAGGTCGGCACGATCTCGATGCCGGCGGGCAGACTCCTCTTGAGGTCGGCCAGCTTGTCCTTCACCGCCGCTATGGTCAGCTGAGCGTTCTTGCCGGAGCGCAGGATCACAACCCCGCCTGCGACCTCACCTTCGCCGTTCAACTCGGCGACGCCGCGGCGCATCTCCGGGCCGATCTGGATGGTCGCCACGTCACCAAGGCGCACCGGCACGCCGCCGGCCGCAGTCTTCAGCGGGATGGCGCGGAAGTCGTCCAGTGTCTTCAGGTAGCCGGAAGCGCGGACCATGTATTCCGCCTCGGCCAGTTCCAGCACGGAGCCGCCGGCTTCCGAATTGGCGGCTTGAATCGCGGTGACCACCTGCTGGTGGGTCACGCCGAAGGCGGCCAGTTTTACCGGGTCGAGCACCACCTGGTACTGCTTGACCATGCCGCCGATGGATGCGACCTCGGCCACGCCGGGTAGGGTCTTCAGTTCATAGCGCAGGAACCAGTCCTGCAGGGACCGCATCTCCGACAGGTCATGATGGCCGCTGCGGTCGACCAGGGCGTATTCATAGACCCAACCGACCCCCGTCGCGTCCGGTCCCAGCGACGGCTTAGCCCCTTCAGGCATCCGGCTCTGGACCTGGTTCAGGTACTCCAGCACCCGTGAACGGGCCCAGTAGAGATCCGTGCCGTCCGCGAACAGCACGTAGACGAAGCTGTCGCCAAAGAAGGAATAGCCTCGCACCGTTTTGGCTCCCGGCACCGACAGCATGGTGGTGGCCAGCGGGTAGGTGACCTGGTTCTCGACGATCTGCGGGGCCTGGCCCGCATAGGGGGTGCGGATGATCACCTGTATATCGGAGAGATCCGGCAGCGCATCGACGGGCGTCGAGCGTAGGGCCATCACGCCGGCGGCCAGCACGGTCAGGGCGCCGATCACGACGAAGAAGCGGTTCTTGACCGACCAGCGAATAAGGGCGGCGATCATCGAGCGGCCATCGGGCTGAGGCGGCGAATTATCGGTCCATCTGGTTTCTGCTCGAACCCAAAGCTGACCTGGTCGCCCACCTTCGCGGCTTTCACCAGGTTCGGCGAGCCGAGCTTGAACGTCATGATCATCGCCGGCCAACCGATGGCCGGAACCGGCTCATGGCTGAGGGTGATCGTATCCGCCGTCAGCGCCTCAATGCGCCCCCGGGTCTCATAGAGCGCCGACTTGCCGCCCGGAGCATTTGACATAGCCATAGCCCCGGAAGCTGCGAGGGGGCGGGCCTGAACGCCGGCCAGGCTGGCTTCGGAATCGATCAGGAACTGACCCGACGCAACCACCTTCTGACCCTCGTCGAGGCCCGACAGAATCTCGGTCCGATCGCCGTCCTCGCGACCGATCTGCACCTCGACCGGCTGGTAGCGGCCGCCGGCGCCGGACAGGATCACCAGCGTACGCTTGCCGGTGCGGATCACCGCCTCGGAGGGCACGAACAGCGCAGGATGGGCCGCGCCGCTCAGATGGACGGTGGCGAACATGCCTGGGTGCAGCCGCCCGCCACGGTTCGCCAGCTCGATGCGAACCTGCAAAGTGTGGCTGTCGATCTGAGTGGTGGGTAGGATCGCGGTCACCCGGCCGGTAAACGCCTCGCCCGGGAACGCTGCGAGTTCCGCGCGAGCGGCCTGTCCGACCTTCACCCGCCCTCCCATGGCCTCCGGCACGGCAGCGTTCAGCCACACCTTTCCCAGCCCCGACACTTGCGCGAGGGTCTGGCCCATGCTCACGGTCATGCCCTGGCGCACGTCCAGCGTCTGGATGGCACCGCCCTGTGGCGTGGAGATGGTGATCACCGTCCGCGCTCGGCCATCACGCGCCAGGGCCACAATGAGGCTGTCCGGCATACCGAGCAGTCGCAGCCGTTGGCGCGCGGCGGCTTCCAGGGCGGGGTTGCCGGAGCCGCGAACGGCCAGGTACTCGGCCTGGGCACCGCCCCAGCTCGGAACAAGCAGGTCGACGATCGGCGCCCCCGCGCTGACGACATCTCCAGGAGCCCTGGCATAGACCCGCTGGACGAAGCCGGCCGCGCGCGCCTGCACGATCGCCACCTCGCGCTGGTTGAAATCCAGGACGCCCGTGGCGTCGAGACTTTGCGCGAAATCCCCGCGCTGCACCGCCGCCAGCCGAACACCCAGGCTCTGGGTCGTGGCCGGACTGATCTGCACGCCGGACGCCTGGCCGGCGACCCCGGTCCCTGCGTAGCGAGGGACCAGCTGCATATCCATGAACGGCGACTTGCCCGGCTTGTCGAAATGCTGCGCCGGGACCATTGGGTCGTACCAGTAGAGCGGCCTTGCGCTAGGCTCACTCGCGGCCATCGGCACCGAAGACTTCGGCTGCCGCAGATGCGCCACGCCGTAGCCGCCGGCCGCCGCGAGCAACGCGATGGAGAGTCCGGCGAGCACCAGCCGGGCGGGAGACAGAGAAGGGGCGGTCATTGGGCGTCGCTTCCGTAGGTCAGGACAATGCGAGCGCCGTCGCGGACGACATCGGCATCGCGGTTGATGGCGTCGATGCGGGCTTCGGCGAGGGCGAGGAAGGCTTGCAGCACATCCGACAAGCTCGCGGTCCCAGCTGCGTACCCGGCGGTTTCCAGGTCGGCTCGGCGCTTGGCGAGCGGCACAAGGGTCCCAAGCGCCCGGTGCAGACGGTCGTGGTGCATGGCGTGGTCCGCAAGATCCGCATCCAGCGAGGCCAGAAGTTCTCGCCGCGCCGCCTCGCGTTCGATCCGGGTCCGGCCCGCAGTCTCCGTGCGAGCGGCGATGATGGGATCCTGACGGGAGGTCGCGAACAGCGGCAGGCTGACGGTGGCCTGCACCATCACCATGTCGCCGAACCGAGGGTCGCGGTGCTGGTAGGCCAGCTCCCAACCCCAGTCTGAGCGCTTGTCGGCCTTAGCGGCATTGACGTCGGCATCCGCCTGGCGCCCTGCGGCGTCAAAGACCGCGAGCGCCGGAAGCTGATCGAGACCCGCGTGCAGGGCCGCAGCAGAGATCGGGAAGTCTGGCGGGTCGCCGACGACCTCAGCATCAGCATCTCCGGTCCAGCGCGCCAGTTCCGAGCGCGCCTTAGCCACGGCCGCGACTAGGTCAGCGTGCCGGTCGCCCAGCACTGCGGTCAGCTGCTCGGGCTCCAACGTCTGGGCCGCCCGCATCGCGCCGGAGGCCAGTTGCGAGGGTGCGGCGTCGCGTAGCGGGGCCAGAGCCTTGTCGATGTCGTCGAGCGCGGCGAGCCTGCGCTCGGCATAGAAGAGGTCGATCCAGGCCATCGCGGTGTTCAGGCGAACTTCTCGTGCCTGGGCGACCTGGCTGGTCTGCGCCGCCCCGATGTCGGCCGCCGCGCGCTCACGTGCTGAGCGGCGCTTAGCCCCGTTCGGCACGTCCTGCATGACGCCCACGCGGACATCGGTGAAATCATCGGCGCTCGGCCGGCCAGCGTAAGGGCCGGAGACCGGGAAACCCTCAACCCCAAGGGCCAGCTTGGGATCGGGCAAACGCCCGGCCGCGATCGCTGACGACCGCGCCGCACGGACGTCAGCGGCTCTCGCCTGGAGCACGGGCGCGGACACATCGGCGAGCTTCAGGGCCGCCGAATAGGTGAGGGGTGCGGCATAGGCGGCTTTGGCGAGCACCGCGAGCAGCGTGAGAGACCAGGCAGAGCGCATGAAAGGCTTCCATCGGACACCACGGTCCGTTCGACGACGGGCTGGCCGCGATGTGCGGCCAAGGGTCGCGGCCAATTGACCTGCCGAGCGCTGAGCCTAGGGGCGCAGCCGGCAGTGTCATTGAGACGCGACCAAAAAAGGCTCATCGGCGCGAACGCCGACGGGCTTACCTCGTCGATTTGGGAGGTCGCATGAGCCCCGCAGGCTCGTAGGGATGAGCCGGAGCCAGGCGCGCGGGCGCTAGTTGAGCAGTAGAAAACACAGGCAGGGAGCCCACGACCGGACCAGCAAGTGCCGCAGTGACAGCGCACGAGGCCGCACAGGCCAACGCGCAGCTCTTCTGGTCCATGGGGTGCTTGGTGCCATGATCACAGCAAGGATCTGACATGGCCTTCATGCCCGCTGATTGGGCCGTGCCCGGCATATCCATCGACGTCATAGCGGCCATCTCCGCTTGGTCGCAGGCCACCTGGGTCGCTGCGGCGGTCACTGGGCTGACGAGCAGGGCCAGTATGGCCACCAGGGCGAGGACAAAACGCATGCGAACAAGGATATACCGGCGAACTATCGGACGCAACGCGAGGATAACGCGGGGCAATCGGGTGAATGATTAGGTGACAAGGGGCTGCAGTGCTGCCGTTGTGTCTGCTTGCGGTGTTGGCCGGGGCAGACCATCACCGATATCGCCCGCTTCGGTGATAAGAAGCTGGAATTGTTGCGCCGGCTTCAACCCTTCGCCGAATGCACCCCGGCGCACGATCACCTGGGCGACATCCTGGCTACCCTGGACGCGGAGCACTTCCAACGCGGCTTGGTGACCTGGGTGGCGTCGCTGATCGGGGTTGCCGAAGGGGTCGTGGCCATCGAGGGTGCCGTGGTGACCATCGACGCTATGAGCTCTCAGCGGGCTATCGCCCAAAAGACCCTCGGCAAGCACACCCTAAGGCTAAGGCGAAAAGTCGCCGCATCGGACAACGCCTTCCTCGTCAGCCTCATCGCCAAATGAGCCGTTCACCCGATTCCCCCACTAACCCCGCCTTAACCCTTCCCACCCCATCACCTCACCTCTAGAACAATACCCGAACGACCCGACTCACCCACAGGCCGCCATGACCGCCATCCGCATCCTGGGCCTCGACCCCGGCCTCCGCCGCACCGGCTGGGGCATGATTGTCTGTGAGGGCGCGCGGCTGAGCCACATCGCTCACGGGGTGATCGCGCCCAAGGACAGTCTGCCCTTCCCGGAGCGGCTGCTGCACCTGTTCAATGCCATCACCCAAGTGCTTGAGACTCACCGTCCCGACGAAGCCGCCGTCGAGGAAACTTTCATGAACAACAATGCCCAGAGCGCGCTAAAGCTCGGCCACGCCCGTGCCATGGCTCTGCTGGTCCCGGCCCGCGCCGGGCTGCCGGTGGGCGAGTATGCCGCCAAGGTGGTCAAGAAGGCCGTGGTCGGCACCGGCGGGGCGGACAAGGATCAGGTGGCCTTCATGATCGCCCGTCTGCTGCCAACCGCCGGCCCGACCACCGCCGATGCAGCCGACGCGCTAGCCGTCGCCATCGCCCATGCCCACGCCCGCAAGGCCCGCGTATTGGTCGAGAGGACCGCTGCCCCGGTGAGCCAAGCAAGCCGACTTTTGAGGCAGACATCATGATCGGTCGTCTCCGCGGCTTGGTGATCGAGGTGGGCGAAGAGGACGCTCTGATCGACGTGGCCGGGGTCGGCTATGTGGTGCGCTGCGGCTCACGAACCCTCTCCCATCTCCCGGCGCTCGGTGAAGAAACCGTCCTCCAAGTCGAAACCCAGTGGACCGAGAGCGCAGGCATGAAGCTCTATGGTTTCCTCGGCCGCGACGAACGCCGGGCCTTCCTACTCTTGCAATCGATTCAAGGCGTTGGTCCGAAGGCCGCTTTGTCGGTGCTCGACGTCCTGCCCCCGCCGGAGCTCGCTGCCGCTGTGGCCCGTGAGGACAAGGCCTCGGTCGGTCGCGCCAACGGCGTGGGTCCGAAACTGGCGCTGCGCATCGTCACTGAACTGGCCGGGAAGCCGATCACGGAGGGCCCAGTCGCCGCCTTCCACGGCTCCGCTATGCCGCACAATCCTCCCGCTCCATCCGCCTCCGGAGACGCCGTCGCGGCTCTGATGGGCTTGGGTGTTGCTGAGGTAAATGCGCGACGCGTCATCGAGAACGCGGCCCTGCGCCTCGGCGAAGACGCCAGTGTCCAAGCCCTCATCAAGGTAGGCCTGCAGGAGTTGGGCCGGTGACCCGCCTGATCTCCGGAGACCCTGAGCCCCACGAGCCCTCCGACCGCGCCATGCGGCCACAAACCCTCGACGAGTTCGTGGGCCAAGCCCAGGCCAAGGCCAATCTGCGCGTGTTCATTGCGGCGGCCAAGTCCCGACAAGAGGCGTTAGACCACGTGCTGCTGTTCGGCCCGCCGGGCCTTGGCAAGACCACCCTGGCCCAAATCGTCGCCCGCGAACTGGGCGTCGGCTTTCGCGCCACCTCCGGGCCCGTGCTGGCCAAGGCTGGGGACTTGGCGGCCATCCTCACCAATCTCGAACCCCGAGACGTTCTATTTATTGATGAAATTCATAGACTCCCGGCCAATGTGGAGGAGATCCTCTATCCGGCCATGGAGGACCATGTCCTGGACTTGATCATTGGCGAGGGGCCGTCGGCCCGCTCGATCCGCATTGATCTGGCCCCCTTCACCTTGGTGGCAGCGACCACCCGAGCCGGCCTGCTGGCCACGCCGCTGCGTGACCGTTTCGGCATCCCGATCCGACTGGAATTCTATACCCATGCCGAGCTTTCCCAGGTGCTGGCTCACGCCTCGGGTCGCATGGGCTTGGCGCTGGCTCCGGACGGTGCAGCCGAGATCGCCACCCGCGCCAGAGGCACCCCCCGCGTCGCCGGTCGCTTGCTCCGCAGAGTCCGCGACTTCGCCGCCGCCGACGGCGTTGAAGTCATCGGCCAAGCCGCCGCCGCCCAGGCGCTGGCCCGCCTTGACGTTGACCCCGCCGGCCTCGATGCGCTCGATCGTCGTTACCTGCGCTGTTTGATCGAGAACTATGCCGGAGGCCCCACCGGCGTCGAAACCCTGGCCTACGGGATCTCCGAGGCCCGCGACGCGGTGGAGGACGTCATCGAGCCGTTCCTGCTGCAACAGGGCTTCATCCAGCGCACGCCCCGGGGACGCATGGCCACTGGTCGGGCCTATACCCACATCGGCCTGACTCCTCCGCCTCAAATCCAGGCCGGTGGACAGGCTGGTCTGTTCGAGGACAGCGAGTGAAAGACACCGCCCCCTCCGCAGGTTGGCTCGAGGGCCGCGAGCACTGGCTTCCGATCCGTATCTATTACGAGGACACTGACTTCACCGGCGTCGTCTATCACGGCCAATATGTGCGGTTCTTTGAGCGGGCGCGCAGCGATTTCCTGCGGCTGGTCGGCGTCGCACATGCCAGCTTGCTCGACCAAAAAGACCCCGCCGCCTTCACGGTCGTCACCCTCAACATCGCTTTCAAACGTCCCGCGCGGATCGATGATGCCCTGTTGGTCCGCACCGTCTGCAGCGGCATGAAGGGGCCCCGGCTCTATTTCTCGCAGATGATTTCGCGCGGCGATGATCTCATTTGCGAAGCCCAAATCGAGGCCGCCTGCATCGATATGACAGGCCGACCACGCAAGCCCAGTAAGACTTTGTTAAGCACGTTATTGCCTTTCGTTACCTAGGCCGCCGCCGCAACTTCGCCACGCGAGGGGCTCAGGCTGGATCCTGACCAATCGGAGCACCCATGGACCCCGCCGCGATCACCCCAGACACCTTCTCGCTGATCTCCCTGTTCCTCCGCGCCGACTGGGTGGTGAAGGCTGTGATGCTGGGCCTAGCGGGCGCATCGCTGTGGTCTTGGACGATCATCTTCGACAAGACAGTCCGGCTGGGCAAACTCAACCAGCAAGCCGATGACTTCGAGGCCGAGGTGGCGTCCGGTCGGAGCCTAGAAGAGGTCGCCGCCGAAGCTGGCGAAACCCCCACCCACGCCCTCCCTCGCATGTTGCAAGGTGCCCTGAAGGAATGGCGCGAGGCCCGCGCCCGAGGCCTAAGCGAAGGCCAAGCCGCCTTCCTGATCCAGCGCATCGACCGAGTCCTCGACACCACCATCGCTCGCGAGGCCTCGCGTGTCGAAGCCGGCCTCAGCGCCCTCGCGATCGTCGCCACCTCAAGTCCTTTCGTAGGGCTATTTGGCACCGTGTGGGGGATCATGAATTCATTCAAAGCCATAGCCATTCAGAAAAACACCAACCTGGCGGTTGTCGCCCCCAGCATCGCAGAGGCCCTCTTCGCCACCGCTATCGGTCTGGCTGCCGCGATTCCGGCCTACATCGCCTTCAACTACTTCTCCAACGCCGCCTCCCGCTATTCGGCCAGGCTTGAAGGCTTCGCCGACGACCTCTCCACCGCCATCCAACGTCGCTTGGCGGAGCGGAGCTAGCCATGGCGCTCTCCGCCCATGATGCATTCTCTGCCGGGGCCGGGGGGGGGCGTCGTCGCCGCCCCGGTGGCGGCCGTCGCGGCACTTTGTCAGAGATCAATGTCACCCCACTGGTCGATGTAATGCTCGTTCTGTTGATCGTCTTCATGATCTCCGCGCCCCTGCTGACGGTCGGAGTCCCAGTGGAGCTTCCCAAGACCGAAGCCGCTTCCATGCAGGATCAGTTTGAGCCGATCACAGTGTCCATCAGCGCCGATGGCGCGCTGCATGTGCAGGATCAATCGGTGGTCTTCACCGGCCTCGCCCCACGTCTGAAGGCCATGGCTGGAACCAGCACATCCAAGCCGATCTATGTGCGGGCCGATGGTCGCGCGCCCTATTCCATTGTCGCCCAGGTCATGGCCGCCCTCTCCACATCAGGGTTTTCCTCGATCAATCTGATTACGGACACCGGCGGACCTTCCTCCGGCGTGGCCCCATCGCAGACCCCGTAGGCGCCGATATGCGTGAGCGGTCAGATTATTCGGTGGCTATAACGGGCTCGGTCGTATTTCACCTCGGCCTGTTCGCCCTCGTGCTCTTCGCTCGCCCCTGGGCACGGGATCTGCCGGTCGGCACCGTGGTGCCGATCAACATCGTGGCAAATGCTCCCGTGACCGATCTCCGCGCCGCGGCTGTCGCCGATGAGGTGCAAACCGCCCAATCCGAGATGCCCGCAGAATCGCCCCCGATCGAGCCGCCGGCGCCGGCACCCGCGCCTACGCCCGAGAAAGAAGCTCCGACGCCAAAGCCGGCTCCGGCCCCAACGGCCAAACCCTTGCCCAGCATCCCAATGCCCTCAAAGCCCCTAGACCTTGACGCGCTGGCTGCCAGCATCGCCAAGACCACAAAGCCCTCCGCCGCGAAAAAGGGCCCGGCCCGGACAGAAACAGCCCTAATCGCCCGCGATGCTGCCGGGGCTGGGCAAGGCGTCTCGGCTAGCGCCATGGCCGGTCTGGCTGATGAGCTGCAACGCCGCTGGAACCCCAATTGCGAGGTCGAGGGTGGCCGGGATGTCCGCATCCGCGTGATCTTCAAGTTGGGCCAAGGCGGCCAACTGTTGGGCCCCGTCGAAGCCGGTGGCCAGGAAACCTCCAGCAATCCTGTCGTTCGGGCCGCCGCAGAACGCGCTATCCGCGCCGTTCACCAAGCCGCCCCATTTCTGTCTTTACCTCATGATTTCTTCGGTCAGCTGATCGCCGTAAATTTTAATGCGCGGGAAGCGTGTGGATAGAGAGCCCATGATGCGACTGAAAACCCTGTTCCTCGCGCTCTTCGTCGTCAGCATAGCCTCCATGCCGATAGACACCGCGCGCGCAGAGATCGAGGTGGACGTGAACCGCGGCGATATTCAGCCCCTGCCCATCGCCGTGCCCGCCTTCTCAGGAGAACGCGGTGCCGAGATTGCCAAGGTCATTGTCGGCAATCTGGAGCGGTCCGGGCTGTTCGCGCCCATTGATGCGAAAGCCTTCATTGCGCAGGACGTGACCGTTGCGGTTCAACCCCAGTTCGCCGACTGGAAGACTATCAATGCCCAGGCCCTTCTGAACGGCCAAGTCACAGTGGAGGGTGGACGGCTGCGGGTCGATTTCCGGCTTTGGGATGTGTTTTCCGAACAGCAACTTCTCGGTCTTCAATTCACCTCGACCCCGGAAAATTGGCGGCGCGTGGCTCACAAGATCTCCGACGCCGTCTATGAGCGACTGACCGGCGAGAAGGGCTATTTCGATACCCGCGTTGTGTTCGTTGCCGAAAGTGGCGGCCGGATAAATCGCGCCAAGACCTTGGCGATCATGGATCAGGATGGGGCCAATCCCAGCTTCCTCACCGACGGCGACTCAATCGTCATGTCGCCTCGATTCTCGCCAACCAGCCAGGAGATCACCTATATGACCCTGGGCCCCGCCGGTTCGGCCATCTATCTGTTCAATCTGGAGACGGCGCGACGGGAGAGCTTGGGCCAATTCCCGGGCATGGTGTTCGCCCCGCGCTTTTCGCCGGACGGGACCTCGGTCGCATTCGCCTCCGAGACCCGGGGCAACTCCGACGTCTACGTGATGAACTTGAAGAGCCGCACGGCGCGCCGCCTGACCACCTCGCCGGCCATCGACACATCGCCCTCTTTTTCCCCGGACGGCAGCAGGATCGTGTTTAATTCTGATCGTGGAGGCTCCCCCCAACTCTATGTGATGGGGGCCGATGGGTCGGCGGCGAACCGGATATCCTTCGGGGCAGGGCGCTATACCACTCCTGTCTGGAGTCCTGTCGGCGACTTCATCGCCTTCACAAAACAAACCGGTGGTCAGTTCCATATCGGCGTCATGCGCGCCGATGGCTCAGACGAACGACTGCTGACCAACAGCTATCTCGATGAAAGCCCGACCTGGGCCCCAAACGGCCGGGTGCTGATGTTCAGTCGCGAAACTCCCGGCGGGCCGCCGAAGCTCTGGACCGTAGACGTTACCGGACGGATCCTACGGCCCGCGCCCTATCCCGGCTCCGGATCCGATCCAGCTTGGTCGCCACTCTTGAATTGATGCCGGATTGAAATGACGCCACACCCCAACATCGGTTATCCTGTGACTCGACGCCAGTGCACTGCACCCGCATCCCACCTAAGAAGGACCCCCAAATGACCTTCCAACTCAAAGCCGCCCTGCCGCTGGTATTGACGGCTGTTGCTGCACTCGCCGTGACATCGTGCGCCTCGCGGCCCAAACCGGCGGTCACCACGCCTCAGGTGACTGCCCCCCGTGCCCCAGACGCGCCGGTCGTTCGCCCGCCTCCCAGGCCGATGGCACCGGTTGCCCAAGGGCCCCTTCCGGGTTCCGAGCAGGACTTCGTGGTCAATGTCGGCGACCGCGTCTATTTCGATTTGGACCAATACGAAGTGCGAGCTGACGCCACACCACTGTTGAATGCTCAGGCAAATTGGTTGGCACGCTATCCCGGCGTCCAGGTGCGGATCGAGGGCAATGCCGACGAACGCGGCACCCGGGAATACAATCTGTCCCTAGGTTCGCGCCGGGCCAATTCGGTACGCGACTATCTGGTTTCGCGTGGTGTGCCGGAGTCTCGGATCTCGACCCTGTCCTATGGCAAGGAACGCCCCATCGACGGTGGGACGGACGAAGGTGCTTACCAAAACAACCGCAATGCTCACACCGTCCTTAGCGGCGGTGTTCGCTAAGCAGGTTGATGACGGTGGTATCCCCCTCAAAGCGAGGTTTGGTTGTCGGAGCTGGTCTGGTGCTGCTCCTGATGGCACCGCTCGGCTACGCCCAGACGCCGATGGATCCCCTTGACGCCCGCGACGCCCGACGAGTGGATAAGATGGAACAGGTGATGCGCGAACTGCGCGCCATCGTCTTCCAAGGTCGAGACTCCGGAAAGCCGGTTGTCGTGCAACCGGCGGAGACCGACTACCAGCTGCAGCAACTTACCCGCCGAATGTCGGATCTTGAGGCCACGGTGACCCGGCTTACCGGAGATCTGGAGGAAGCCAATCACAATCTGGCCCAAGCTCGTCAGGACTTCCAAGCCTCACGCACGGCCAACCGCGACTTGACCAATCGGATCCTGGGCCTCGAACAAGCCAAGGCCGAAGCTGATGCTGCTGTTCAGGCGGCCAGCCAACAAGCCGCCGCCGTGGCGGCCATGACCCCGGCAGAGGTGTTCTCGGCGGCCAAACAGGCCTTCTCCGCCGGTGACTTCCGCAAGGCTGAGCTGGGTTTTCAAGACTATGTTGATCGGTTCGGAGACACTCCCAAATCGCCCGAAGCTCGTTATTGGCTCGGTAAATCCCTGGTTACCCGCGCTGCGCACGGCGAAGCCGCCACGGCCTATATCGGCGCCATCCGGGGCTGGCCGCAAACCGCCTGGGCACCCGACGCCGTGGTAGAGCTAGCCAAAACCCTTGTTCAGCTGCGCAAGCCTACCGATGCCTGTCGAACCCTTGACGAGTTTGATCGTCGATATCCCAAGGCAACGGCGGCGGTGCAGGCGCGGGCGGCGTCGACCCGAGCCCTAGCCAAGTGCGCGGCCTAGCTCCGCCACTGGATCTGCTGTCACCCACGCTTGCGATCCTCGATCATCGCCTAGCAAAGACCTCCACTACACCCATCGCCCTGGGCCTCTCCGGCGGCGGAGACTCTGTGGCCTTGGCGCTGATGGTGGCAGTCTGGGCCAGGGCCCAGGGTCGCGCCCTGCATCTCCTGACCGTCGACCACCAGCTTAATCCAGCTAGCGTTAAGTGGAACCAAGCCTGTGCATCGTTTGCTCTGAGGCTTGGCGCAATTCATCAAGTTCTGAGTTGGACGGGCTCCAAACCCGCCACTGGCCTGCCGGCCGCCGCGCGCCTAGCCCGCCATCGCTTGCTGGCGGACCAGGCTCGGGAGATTGGAGCCAGGGTTATCCTACTTGGCCACACCGCCGACGACCGCGCGGAGGGGCAGTCGATGCGCCAAGCCGGCTCCACGACACCCGACCCGCGCGAATGGAGCCCCTCGCCTGTCTGGCCGGAAGGGCGCGGTGTCTTCATACTACGCCCGATGCTGGATCTTCGTCGCGGCGACCTGCGCGAATGGCTGACCGCCCGAGCCGAGACCTGGATCGAGGATCCAGCCAACCAGAACCCGAAGTTCGCCCGAGCTCGGGCCAGGGCAATGATAGATCCGCTGGCGTCAGTGGAGCCTCAATTCCCGGACGACGAAGTGTTGGTGGCCCTGGCGGCTCAGGCGTCGTTCACGCCGATTCTGGCTCTATCGCGCGACCTATTGCGCAAGGTCAATCCTCAGGCCGCCCGCGCATTTGTGGGCATCGCCAGCCTCTGCGTTTCAGGTGGCACGCGTCCTCCGCGCACCGACAAGCTCAGCCACCTAGTGGCTCAGTTGGTTAGCCACGGTGACATCGTCGCTACCTTGGCCGGTGCTCGCATCGAGGCTAGCCAAAGCCAGGTGCGTTGGCTGCGCAATCCCGGTGAACTCATCCGCCACAAGGTTGCGCCGCTAGAGCTCCAACCCAATGTTCCAGCGGTTTGGGATGGCCGATATGAGATCACCTCTACCCGGCCCAGCAAGGTTGTCGCGCTCCAGGGCCATATGGCCGGCTTGTCAGCGAATGCACGCCAACAGCTTCGCGCAATCCCCGCCGCCGCCCGCGGTGGCCTGCCTCTGGTGCAGGGCGAAACCTCACTATGCCCGCTCTTGGAAAACGACACCAACCTTCGGGTCACCGACCTCACACGTCAACGCTTCTACGCCGCGACCGGTCTCGTGATCTCGGAACCCACCTAGAGTATGTTCCGATGAGTGGAAGCCGGTTATCGGATCCAAGCATGCTCTAACTTTTTGAATGAGAACCCAGTTTTTCCCCTTTGGACGATTCCGTCTAAAGGGAACGCGTTCTAAATATGCTTCAGGACGTGCGAAATACACTCGACGATCGCATCAGCGTGTCTGCGCCCCAACAAGCTCGCGTGATTGGCACCCTTCACATCGGCGACAATGCCATGCTCAGAGGCCTCCGCCGGTGCCGCCTGCAGGGCTTTTAGGGACCTGGGCAATCGGGTTTGCCCTGCAGAGACCACTGCAATGGGGAGGCTTGAATTGTAGGCTCCTGTGACGCGCGCCTGCTCTGCGGTCTCGAACCAGGAACGGACCTCCAGAGCAGCACCTCGCGCATGACTGGCCATGCCGTAGATCTGTCGTTTCTCCTTAGAGGCCTCGCCTTCCAGTCCAATCAGATTGCCAGCCACAAGCGACACTGGCCCCATAAATCCCAAGTGGGACCATCGACCGACCAGGTTCATCGCCCGACGATAGCCCTCGATCATCCGGTGCACGGCGGGCACATCAACGGCGTCTGCAGACATGGCATCCACGAGAACCAAACCCCGCACCCGGTCTCGATTGCGCCCGATGAAAATCGGCAACAGCTGTCCCGCCATCGAGTGACCAACCAGCAGCAGAGGTCCCTGGGAGCCCAGTTGCGTGAGCAATTGCTCAAGGTCCTGGGTGATCGCCTGACCATCGCGGGGCTCTGGACCGGGATCAGAGAACCCAAGCCCTGCGCGATCATAGGCCAAGCTCGCCAAGCCTTTAGCCGCCAGCCGGGTCTGAACCACCGCCCAATCGGCCGCACAGCCGAACGCGCCGCACTCGAACACCACCAAGGGCGCTGCAGATGCCGGGCCCGCCCGAACGGCTCGGAGCCTGCGTCCGCCTATATCAATCAGTTCGCCGCGCCGTGGCGCAGATGGAACGGGCATGGCAAGCGAACACTCACTCTCGACAGGAGCGCGTTACCTACTTCCAGCGATAGGTCTCTGGCGAGCCCTCTACGCCGAATTCGACCTCAACGCCCGTTACCGCCTTGGCACCTGCCGGAATCTTGAACAGGGCGCGCGCCGTTTTGGGTTCTATCGGCACCATGGGGCCACCGTCGAAGCTGACACTGACCTTACGAACGCCTTCCTCGGGGGCTTTCAAGAAAGCTGGTCGCTTGGCCGCGTCGCCCATCTCATCGCTGAACTGGAAGAACCGCTTGGTCTGGCTAATCCCGGCATACCAAACCAGCTTGAACTCGCCGCCGCCGACCCACCATTCCGGGGTCAGGGCGACGGTTTGGCTATAGTCCCCTGACTTTCCCTTCACTGCGATCATCCCACTCTGCGCGGGAAGCACCCCATGATCGCCCTCCTTGAAGCCAATCGAAAGCGCGGTCGGACCCGCCGGGGCGTCGGGGACCGTCGGCGAACAGCCGTTATTCACAAGGCTTGATACTGTGAGGATAGATGCGAGCGTGAGCCCGCCAATGCTGAAACGCATAGTCGCCTCCCTCTTCATGGAGGGAATCATGGACCTATGCTGTGGTCATCACAAGCAGGTCGCAGTTCCCTTACCTCACAAGGGAATTCGGTCTTCGGAAGGCGTATGGGAGCGGCGAATCAGTTTGCGGAAACCAAGCCCTGAATTTGCGCTGCCCATCGCCGAACCCGCTCCGGTCCGCCCAACATTTGCCGATTGAGGCCGAGCCGCTTGAACCAGAAGTGCAAGCCCAACAGATCGGTGATGCCCATGCCGCCGTGTACCTCGGTTGAAGTCCGCGCTACGAAACGCCCGACTTCGGAGAGATGGGCCTTGGCGTGGGCTGCTGTCAGCGCCGACTCTTCGGGGGCGTCATCAAAGGCATAGGCGGCGTACCAGACCAGGGACCGGCAAGGTTCAATCTCAGCGGCCATCTCTGCGCACAGATGTTTCACCGCCTGGAAAGACCCGATCACCCGCCCGAACTGTTGGCGTTCCTTGGCATAAGCCACTGCCTTTTCGAGCATCGCGTCGCATGCCCCTAAGGAATCGGCCGCCAGCAGGACCCATCCCGCATCTCGCAATCGCGCCAGTAGCGTGGGTCCGCCCACTAAGGGCTCGGCCTCGACACTCTCGAAGTGCAGCGCCGCCATCGGTCGCGTCTGATCGATGCTGATCATCGGCTCTCGGGTCAGGCCCTTGGCCGCCCCCGAAACCAAATGCAGGTCACCCAACTTGTCCGCCACGATGATCAAATCCGCCGTCGCCCCATCCAGGACGAATTGCGTGGTTCCAGTAAGTTTGCCGCCTGCCGCTGTCACCCCGGCGCCGTCCCGCGCACCTGCTACCAACTCGGAGATCGCAATCGCCGCCGTCGCTTCGCCAGCGGCGAGCTTAGGCAGCCAGTGGCTCCTTTGTAGGTCATTGCCGCCCTCTCTGAGTGCCAAGGGCGCCAGCATAGCGCCGAGGAACGGTCCGGGGCTCACGGCGCGACCAACAGCCTCAGCGGCCAAAGCGGCGTCCAAGAGCCCAAGTCCCAGGCCACCAAACTCTTCTGAGATCATCATGCCCGGAAGGCCGAAGTCGGCCATCTTGCTCCAGATATCCGAACCCAACGCTGCGCCGTCGGCGAACTTACGAACCCGCTCTAACGAGGCCGCCTCAGACAGGGCCCGTGTCAAGGATTCCTGCATCATCCTCTGGTCGGCAGTCAGCGAGAAATCCATACTCAGACTCCCGCCAATTTGGGTTCGCGCGGCATGCCAAGTCCCCGTTCGGAGATAATATTCTTCTGGATCTGCGCCGTCCCGCCGCCGATGATCAGGCCAAGGTCGAACATGTAGCTGCGCTGCCAACCGCCCTTGGCCCGCAGATGAGGTCCATCCTCATAGAGGATGCCCAACTCGCCCAAGGCATCGATCGCTAGCGCCGCAAGCTGATGGTTCAACTCGCAACCCTGCAGCTTGACCACCATTGCTGCCATGCCGACCGGTTCTCCGCTCGTAGCTGCCGTCGTGATCCGCAGACCATTGAATTTCATCGAGAACACCCGCGCTTGCAGCTGCATTAGGCGATCAGCCATCACCGGATCATCAACCAGCCGAATGCCGTCAACGGTCTCCTCAGTCATCAGGGTGATCAACGACTGCAACCGTGCCTCGGTGGCATTGGGATCGCCCAACATGCCACGCTCGTGCTTCAATGTCGCATTGGCCACAAACCAGCCCCGGCCCCGGCCACCCACTACCGCGCTCTGCGAGACCCGCACATCGGTGAAGAACACCTCATTGAATTCTGACGAACCGGTCATCGTCTTCAGCGGCCGCACTTCGATCCCGGGCGTCGACATCGGAAACAGCAGATAGGAGATGCCGTCATGCTTCGGCGCGGCGGGCTCGGTCCTCACCAGGCAGAAAATCATGTCAGCCTGGGCCGCCGTCGAGGTCCAGATTTTTGACCCCTGAATCAGGAAATCCTCGCCGTCCTCGACAGCCTTGGTTTGCAATGAGGCAAGATCAGACCCCGCCCCTGGTTCGGAATAACCCTGACACCAGACCACCTCACCCCGCAGCGTCGGACCGATCCATTGCAGCTTCTGTTCCTCTGATCCCACCTCCAACAGGGTCGGGACGAGCATGGAAATCCCCTGATTGGCAAAACCACGAGGCGCTCCGGCACGGGTGAATTCCTCAGCCATGATCCGAGACTTCAGGATGTCGGGTTCCGCGCCGTAGCCGCCATATGCTTTCGGAATGGTCCGCGCGGCATAGCCGTTCTCGATCAGCAACCGTTGCCAGGCCAAAGCGGCTTCGCGGGGCCGCTCAGCCCCGGCCCCTCCCTCATAGTCCCGCCGATGGGCACTCAAGAATGCCTGAACTTCATCGCGAAATTCCGCCAATTCCGGCGTTAGCCTAAGGTCCATTTTGGTGCCTCGCTGGGTACTCTCAAGAACCCACCACCCGCGAGCGAGACTTTCAAGTCTGACCTCAGGGAAGTTGGCGAAATCTCTGCACAATAGTGCTGTCAGGGCAGGGCCAAGATCCCTCTAGATCGTGTTCCGTTTACACGGAACCGGAAACCGGCTGACCGGGTCCCGACGACTTAGCTCAGGGTTTAGTAACCCGCGCATTGACTTGCCGCAGCCCCTCCAGGATCGTCTGAACACCTGCTTCATCGCCGGTGCGCTCGGTATGAAGCAACAACCGAAACGTCTGCAAGTGAACGCTAACGGCTTTGCCCTCCCAGACCTCCCTGACCTTCAGATTGTCCAACAAATTAGAGAGACTGTGTAACAACGTATCCAGCGATGATAATCCGCATGCGCTCGCCGCGCCCAGCGCGCCGCTGACGATGCGATAAAGTTCGCTGACCACTGCTTGTTGCGGCACGCCCCTAGCGTTCTTCACGACCAGCTCGGCTTGGTCCAGAGTTTGGCCAAGCCCGATCAGGCACTCGTCGCGAAGGCCCTCCAGACCTTTGCCGGCATCCTTCAGCGCCTGTACGACAGGCTTGCCACCGGGCTCCTTCAACAACTTTGCTAACCGGACCTCAGGCACGTGAAATTGTACGGAACCGCTCATACCTGCACCCGTCGTGACTCATCCGCCGTTTCGGCGGTCTCAGTTCCCGAATCGGGCAGCGTGGTGCCGGCCTGATCGGCCGCCAAGTCCTCACGCCGCCGTCCGGTGATCCCCTTCGGGAGGCCGTTGGTCCGGAAGCGTCGATCCGGGCCGACATAGGTGTCGCATTCCACAAACTTGCGACCGTCTCGGCATATCCAGATTATGCGTTCCAGCACCGTGATTGGGGTCAAGGGCTTGGCCATGATAAAATGTGCGCCACAGTCGCGCGCCTCATGCACTGCGCCGCTCGGCGTATGCCCGGAAGTCAGCAAGACCGGCGCATAGCAGTTGGGCTGAATGCCGCTTCGACGCAGCCACCTGACGAATTCATAGCCGCCGCCCGAATGCCCCATCGCATCGACGATCAGTAGATCTAGTTGGGTGTCCCGGACAGCCTGTTCTGCCTGCTCGACGGTCTTGCACTTTCGAGGCGCCTTGGCACCAAACCCTGTAAGGATTTGGACCAATATGCTCATGGCCAGTGGGTTTTCCTCCAGCACCAACACCGAGGCGCGCGAGAGGTTGAACCGGGCCTTCGACTCAGGACTTAGGCCCATGCGGTCTCCTCTGACCTTTGAAATTCGCCAATGCCGCACCCGAATACAACGTCGCTCGAAGGCGAACCCTCCCAACTCAGGGTTAACATCCCCTTCAATTTCGCAAATTGGCCCGTTTAGTCAGCCTTGGGGTAAGGCCGCAGATAAATCGGATTGCCCAGCACAAGGAGTTTGCCTTGGAGATCACGGACATCGACGCGAATCCATTGGGCTTTACCGCCGGCTTCGATTTGGAAAGCCCGCGTGGCGGACGGCTGCCTCAAGATCGGGGCCTCAAGCTGAGGCGGCGAGGGCCTACTACCCGCTAGGCTAAGCCTTACGTCCTGCGACATCCCCGTCACCTTCACCTCAAATTGGGCTAGGTCCCCCGTTCCCACCAGCAGAAGGTCACCCATTTCGGCATGCTGCGCACCGACGTGCGCCTCAACTTCCAGATTGAGGTGTCCAGAACCCCAGACATCCACGAAGACGTGGCCCTGGGTTATCGCGCGCAAAATAGCGGCCTCAGACAAGTCCGGGGCATGAACCACCGTTGTGGGCGTTCCGACTTCCGCCCCGGAAGTAGGGTTGTGATTGTCGGAGCCGCCGATCGCTGTGATCCGAAACCCCTCGTTCAAGCGTGCCTCCCAGGTCGGCAAGCCTGAGAGTGGCCCCTCGGCCCCGAGCAGGGCCAGCCCGCCGCCATTAATCACCTCCAAGCTCTTGATCCGAGACCAATCGGTGTCGGCCACGGTCCAACCACAGCCCATGCAAGCTTCACCTGAGGGGAGCCCAGGATGGTTGATCGAGAATACGCCGTGCGCGTCGTCAACCTGGTCTAGAATCTTACCAAGGTTGGGCGCGCGCGGCCCACCGAGCTGGAAATCCAAGGGCCCGGTCACCCCAAAGACATTGGCGTGGCCGTGGAATGTGGTGATCTCCCGGCCCGAGATCAGCAATAGATCGTCAAAATAGGGTTCCAGTTCCCGCATCGACGCATTTTGGGAGGTGGCGTTGTGATCGGTCACCGCGATGAAATCTAAACCCCGCGCCACAGCGGCCTCAAGAGTCTTGAACACGGGGCAGGGCACTGAGACGCCGCGATGCGAGGCGCAGATTCCGTCGGAATGCCCGGTATGGAGATGCAGGTCGCCTCGATACCACGCCCATCCGCTCTTTCGCGGGATTGCCAAAGCGTCAGCCCCCTCGCGACCTCCCATCCCAAACCATATGCGCGCCTCATAGGCGGCGGTCTTATCCTTCCGGAGATTGGGCACGCCCAGCACCAAGTGCCAGTTTCCAGCGGGCAGCGGTCCTGAAAGATAGGAGGGCGTGGCGTCGGCTTCTTCTATCACCAATCGGGACTTGTTGCCGCCGCTCCAGCCGCGAAACCTCTGAGGGTCCCTCAAACCCAAATCAATCACGCTGCGATCTCGACGCCCGGAATAGTCAAATTCCACGGTCAGAGTCTTCACCCCGACTGGAACTCGGAACGGAACCTCGCGATAGGTTTCATGATCCCGGTGGTCGAGAACGCCTTTGAGCACGACATTCGGGCCTCGCATGCCCGCCTGGGCCGTCTCGACAGTCAGACTGGCGAAAGTCGCAAAAAATAGGACGACCAAGCCCGTCCGGAGTCGTCCTAACCCAATATCCAGCATCCCAATTTTCCTACCCCAGCTTGCCTGAATAGCGCGTAAGACTTGTTTCCCAAGAACCAAGCTTAGAAAATGATCTTGCATCGCGCGGCCAGATGTGACCTTGCTACTCTATCGAATATCGCATTGGCTCGGCGGCTCTCCAGGCGCGTTCTTCGGAACTACTTCCATGGACCCGCCATCGACCCTCTCCGAAAATTTGGTCACCTCGCCGCGATTGGCAAGGTGAATATTTGCACCCGGAAAGGGACATAACATGACTACCGGTACCGTTAAGTGGTTCAACGGCCAAAAAGGCTTCGGCTTCATTCAACCTGATGAAGGCGGCAGCGACGTGTTCGTGCATATTTCTGCGGTCGAGCGCGCGGGCCTCGGCACGCTGCACGAAGGCCAAAAGATCAGCTACGAGCTGGAGCGCGACTCGCGCAGCGGCAAAATGTCGGCGGCACAACTGCAAGCCGGCTAAGCCACACTTCTGAGGGGATATTTCCCCAAAGATTCAACGGGTCGGCTCACGCCGGCCCGTTTTTCTTTATATGTTTTCAACAGTTTAGGTTAATTTTCGCCCGCCAAAACGATCTTTTAAGGCTAACCGTCTAATCTGCCCCCTCGACGAATTCGAACGCTCAGGGGGCGTAGGCCTATGAAGTTTGCAGAACGCGCGAGAACTTGGGTCCGCAGCTATCGGCAAGACCGTCGCGGGGTCACCGCCATCACCTTCGCGCTGAGCGCCATGGTGTTGTTAGGCGCAACTTTCGCTGCCGTTGACGCTTCACGCATCGCTGGGGCACGCACAGAGCTGCAGGATGCCCTTGATGCTGCAACCTTGGCTGCGGCACTGAAAGCCCCCTCTTCAAAGCAAAACGGCGAAAAAGAGGGGCACGGGGATAACGACAACAACAATAACTCTCGTGCCAACACTGCCGGGCGAGCGTTCCTCGCGGCTCAACTCAGCGGCAATGCGACCCTAACCAACATCTCCTCAACTTTTACCCCGGATGAAGAGGTCATGAAGGGCGTTGCGACGGCCGACGTCGATCCGGTTTTCATGGATTTATTCACCGGATCCGTAGTCCATCTCACCGCCAATTCGGAAGTGAAACGTGGCCAGGGTCAAACCCTGGAGCTGGCACTGGTCCTAGATACTACCGGCTCAATGGCTGGAAACAAGATTGCCACCCTGATCACAGCATCAAGATCCCTAGCCACAAAACTGTTCCAAGGTGGCGGCAACAAGGTCAAGATCGCCGTGATCCCTTTCGCCAACTATGTGAATGTTGGAGTCGCCTCAAGAACCCAGCCCTGGGCCAGCGTACCGGCTGACTTTACGGTCCATCACGACGGCGGGAGCTACGATTATACGCCGACTTGCGACCCGCAAACCTGTGATTGGCAGTCCTATAGCTGCACAGGTTATAATGACGGAGTGGCCTACCAGACGACCTGCTGGACGCCTGTGAATTGTCGCACAACCCACTTGTCGCCCTGCCCCGGCACGGAGACGGTCAACTATGGCGGCTGGGATGATGTTTATACCTTCCGGGGCTGTTACGGTTCGCCCAGCTATCCACAAAACGTAAGAGACAGTGACTTAGGCCGCCAATATCCGGGCTTCCTGAACCTGGATTGCTCACGGCAAGTCACGCCGCTGACCTCCAATTCCGGAACAGTGATCAGCGCTATCAACGCCCTCTCAGCGGCAGAAGAAACCTATATCCCCGCCGGACTAGCCTGGGGTTTCAATGCGCTGTCCTCCGCTGCACCCCTGACAGAGGGTGCCGCCTACGATACAACCGGCCCCAACCAGAACCCCCACAAGGTACTGATCCTTATGACCGACGGTGCCAATACCAAATTGATGGACCCCGGCAATGGCTCCCATTGGCCCAGCCCACCAGCGGGTGTCCGGGCGACCCTAGCCGACACCTGGACGGCCGAGCTGTGCGACAATATCAAGGCAGCCAATATCGAGGTCTATACCGTGGCCTTTGACATCCCGGTCGGGGATACGATCTCCCGCGATCTTGTGCGGAACTGTGCAACCGACGTTGCGCACTACTTCGACGCCTCCGACTCAGCTGCATTAACCGCCGCCTTCGAAGCGATCGGAGAAGCCCTGCAGGCGCTGCACATTTCGAAGTAATCAGGTCAACTGTGGTGGGACTGCAACCAAAGCTCCTTTCACCAGATCCTGCAGCAGCGGGGTCTGGGGATAGGGGTGGTGGCGGTATTGGCGAAACCCTTCGGCCAGGGCCACGCCCAAATGGCGACCCCGCCGCTGCGTCCAGCGTTCCATCGACTCCAAGTGATCACTGATACCATGCTGCTTAGCGACCCAGGCATCTTGGCTCACATGCGCCGCCAACATGGCTCGCTTCAGCGCAAACCCATCAGTCACATCGACGCCGAAGTCCGGCTGAACCCGCTGTCCCTGGCGGTCACGCCCCTCAATCGGATCC
>JANLPK010000047.1:0-2735 GCA_031367205.1 Alphaproteobacteria bacterium | reverse complement strand
GTTCCAGCCCTTTACGGGGGTGAAACTGGAACAAGGGGAGCAATGGCACCGCGTGATCTTGGGTAGATCGTTCCTCCGACGTTACGAACTCACATACAATGGCCCGGCAGGCGAAGTCGAGATTCGGGATGTCCAGGATGGCCGCTAGACGGAATTACGGTGCCGGAGTACGAACCCCCACCACCGGCCCACGTTCCACGCTCAGCCGAAACCCCAGCGCCCCAATCACCTTGGTCAGGGTCTCCAGCGTCGGGCTCACTCAGCGCCCGGTAAAGCTGCTGGCGCTTCACGCCGATTTCGGCGGCTAGGTCCGACATTCCCCGGGCACGTGCAACAATGCCCAGAGCGTTGGCGATGTATCCGGCATGGCCGGTCGCCAGCGCATCATCCGCCTGCGCCGCCTCGCTCTCGCAGTACTGGGCCAGCTCAACGGGATAGGTCTCAAGCGCCATCTCGGTCACTCCAATTGCCCGGCCGACGCTGCATCAATGAACGCCTGATCCTCTGCGGCATGCGAGCTTGCGGCTAACGCTTGTGATTGCCGCGTCGCCTCCGCAAGGAATTCTGCTCCCAGTTCCGTCATACCCCGAGCTCTAGCCACCACGGCCAAGGTTCGATCAATCTGCGCCTGATCACCGCTACGATAGGCGTCAGCCAGATAGGCCTCAACACCCTCTGCCGTGTCGAGATATTCGGCTGGGTCGAAGGGGCGTGATTGCAGGGGCATAAATCTGGGTCCGTGTCTGCAACGCCAGCTTAGGGCTCGCTTTTAGTTGCATTGGTCCAGTTCACCTTAGCACCGGACCGCGAATCTCGAAAATACTGGGATCTATTGTTGCCTGAGTAGGTTCCAGAAAACCCAACCTACCCCGGCACCAACACCCGCACCCCCAGAGCCTCTGCTGCCGCCGCCAGCCGCCGATCTAACGTCACCAGCAGATGCCCGCCCCGCCGACACAGTGCTGCATGCAGTCCGTCCGGTGCTCGCAGCCCAAGATCAAATCGCCGCACGAATGTGCCAGCCAACCGCGCGTCCGAAGACCGGATGTCCAAGTCGTCGGTGTTCGAGCCCCGCCAGGCATCAAAGTCCGCAAGCCGCGCCTGCCCATCCTCCGCCTCAAGCGCGCCCATGCGAACCAGGCGTGAAATCCCCGATGCCACTTCGGCGGCGGCGAACTCGCTGACGATCAGGGTCTCATCAGAGGCCGCTAGGAACGACACCATGGCTGGCGTTCCAGCCTCTTCAATCAGCATGGCCAAGATGACGCTGGCGTCGAGATAGGCGCTCACACCGACGGGTCGTCATAGATGAGATTGAGCAACTCAACCGATGTCATGCCCGCCGACTTGCGCGCCCGGCGTCGTGCGTGGAGCCAATCATGGGACACGGCTACGTCTGGGGTCACTGCGCCGGTCACGGGCCGCAGTTCGGCCACGGGCTTGCCATGGCGCGTAATGATAACTTCCTCACCGCCATTGGCCCGGTCGATCAGGCTAGGCAGACCCGATTTCGCATCGGCCACGCTGTAAGTCGCCAAAACTTACCTCCCTATTATGACCAATATTATAGTCATATTCTGGTTTGTCTAGCATCCACTCATTTGAGTCACTGCACACCCACCTTGCGCTCCACCCCCTCCCCCGCCACAGTGATCGCCAGTCACCAATCCACAGGAACGCCCCCATGCCTCAGATCACCGCCAACGGCATTTCGCTGGAATACGACGTTCACGGCCCGGCCTCGGGTGAACCAGTGCTGTTGGTCATGGGGCTCGGCGCGCAGATGACGGCCTGGCCGATGGCCATGGTCGAGGACCTTACGGGCCGCGGCTACCAGGTGATCCGCTATGACAATCGCGACATCGGCCTGTCGGAGAAGCTCGATGCTGCCGGCGCACCCGACATGACCAAGGTCTATGCCGCCATGGCCACCGGACAGAAGCCCGATGTCCCCTATCTGCTCTCCGACATGGCCGCCGACGGCGCAGCGTTGATCAGTGCGTTGGGCCATGAGCGCGCCCACATCGTCGGGGCCTCAATGGGCGGCATGATCGCCCAGATGATGGCTGCTGAGCACCCGTCCAAGGTGCTGTCGCTCACCTCGATCATGTCCTCCACCGGCAACCCGGCCCTGCCCCCAGCCAAGCCTGAGGCCATGGCCTTCCTCTCCAACCGCGGGCCCGATCCCCGTGAAGACATGCCGGCCTTCCTGGACCACAGCATCGCCAGCGCCAAGGTCATGGCCGGTGAGGGCAACCCCATCGACGAGGCCGAGCAACGCAAGGTCTCCGAAGCCAACTTCAATCGGTCCTTCTATCCCGTTGGTTTCCAACGCCAAATGGCCGCCATCGTCGCCAGCGGGGACCGTCGCGCGGCGCTCTCCACCATTGCCGCGCCCACTGTCGTTGTCCACGGCGTCGATGACCCCCTGGTGCCCCCGACCGGTGGTCACGACACCGCCGCCGTCATCCCCGGCTCGGAGCTCCACATGCTGGACGGCATGGGCCACAACCTCCCCAAGGCGCTGATCGGCAAGGTCTGCGACCTGATCGAGCGCGCCACAGCTCGCGCCCGCGCAATGGCCTGACCGGCGGCGAAGAACCGGCTATGCTGAGCCCATGTGGGTTCGGCGGATGATCATTGCGGTTGCAGGTGCGCTCTTGGTCTTTTGGGCCGGGAGTTGGGCAGGTAGCGTGCTACGCCCCGGCCCCGCTGATCTTTTGGACGGCTCGCGG
>JANLPK010000024.1:0-11775 GCA_031367205.1 Alphaproteobacteria bacterium | reverse complement strand
GCCAGCCAAGGCTTCGATCAACAGTCCGGCCAAGCCATCGTCCAATTCCGCTTCAACGGGGTAGGCTCGAAGAGGTTTGGCGAGGCGACATCACACAACCTCGGCAAGCGATTTGCCATTGTCCTCGACAACAAGATCATCTCGGCACCCGTGATCCAGAGCGCCATCCTTGGGGGTTCAGGTCAGATCAGCGGCAATTTCACTCCGGAGTCAGCCAATGACCTCGCGGTCCTGCTGCGCGCCGGTGCCCTGCCCGCGCCGTTGAATATCGAACAACAGTCCACCGTCGGCGCAGAACTCGGGGCCGATGCCATCAAGGCCGGGACCGTCTCACTCGCCATCGGGGCCGCCGCGATCATCGTCTTCATCATCCTGGCCTACGGGCTGTTCGGGGTGTTTGCTGCCTTCGCTTTGATCGTCAACGTCCTGCTGATCTTTGGGGCCATGTCGCTCACTCAGGCGACCCTGACCTTCCCCGGCATCGCCGGTTTGATCCTCACCCTGGCCGTGGCTGTTGACGCCAACGTCCTGATCTATGAGCGGGTGCGTGACGAGGCCCACGCCGGTCGAACCCCGATCTCGGCCTTGGATCATGGCTATCAGCGCGCCCTGGTCTCGATCCTGGACGCCAATATCACTAGCGCCATTTCGGCGGTGATCATGTTGATGTTCGGTGCCGGCCCTGTTCGCGGCTTCGCTTGGACTCTGCTCATCGGCGTATGCACCTCGGTCTTCACCGCCGTGGTCATTACCCAATTGCTGATCGGTTGGTGGTATCGCGCCGCCAAGCCCAAATCCCTGCCGATAGTCTAGGAATCAGAATGGCTTGGCCCCTCATCCGCAACCTACCCCGCGAGTTTCACTTCGACTTCGTGAAGTTGGCTCCGATTGCCGCAGTGTTCTCCGCGATCCTGATTGTCGGAACCGGCGTGTCCTTCTTCTCCAAGGGCATGAACATGGGCATCGATTTCGTGGGCGGCACGCTTATCGAGGTGCAAACCAAAGGTCCGCCGGACATCTCCGCCCTACGCGGGGCCATGGCCAGCGTGGGCGGCGAGGACGCTCAGGTTCAGGCCCTGGGTTCGACCAACGGGGCTATGCTGCGGTTTCGGTCGGCCGAGGGCGGTGACGTCGTAAAGAGCACTGAAGCCGTCAAGCAGAAGCTCTCCCAAGCCTTCCCAGGCATCCAATTCAAGCGCGTTGAAACTGTCGGAGCCAAGGTCTCAGGTGAGCTGGTCAAGACGGGCTTCATGGCGTTGGGTATCGCGATGGCACTGATGCTGGCCTATATTTGGTTCCGCTTTCAGCTGCAGTTTGGCCTAGGTGCGGTGGTGGCAGTTTTACACGACGTGCTGTTGACCCTGGGGCTCCTTTCGGTCACCGGCCTGGAATTCTCCATGACATCTATCGCCGCCTTGCTCACCGTCATCGGCTATTCGATGAACGAAAAGGTCATTACCTTCGACCGACTGCGCGAGAACCTGCGAAAGTACAAGACCACCCCCTTGGCCGAGGTGATCAACCGCTCGGAGAATGAGCGACTGTCTCGCACCCTCATCACCGGCACCACGGCCATCTTGGCCCTGGCTGGTGCCCTTTTCCTCGGCGGCCCCGTCTTGTTCCCCCTGGTCTTCACCATGGTGTTCGGCATCATCATCGGCACCTATTCGTCTATCTATGTGGCACTGCCGATCATCCTGCTCTGGGGCGTGAAGCGCGGCGATGAGGATGCTGTGCCCCTGCAACCGGCCAATATGCGCCGCTGAAGGTGGCTCGCAACGCGCCCTCGGTTGACGCCTATGGTGACGGCGGATTTCGGTTGTCAGGCATGCGTCACGAAGGTTCGGTCCTGATCCTGCGCGATCAGGCCACGGCGTGGTCCGTGACCAGCCTTGAAGCCCTCACTGCCGCTGATATCGCTGAAGTGCTGGCGGCGGGTTCCGGCCAGGTCGAGTTCCTGCTGTTGGGTGTCGGTGCTAGAAACGCCCTGCCGCCGCGCGCTGTGCGCGAAGCCTTGGCGGCGGCCGGCATCGGCTTGGAGTTCATGGACACCCCGACAGCCGCGCGCATGTACAATGTGCTGACCTCGGAAGGGCGCCGATTGGCCGCAGGTCTGATTGCAATCTAGGCGACGTCTTTGCGCGGCACCAAAATGCCCTATAGTCTGAGCCTAGGGCAGATTTTCAGAGGGCTAGACATGATCCAATCGCTTCTTTCCAATCTCCGTAACACCGTGATCGCCAGTTCGATTTTCGCGATCATCATCCTTGCGGGCTATATGCAACATAATGGCGGTGCTGACGCCATCTTCTGGCAAGGTACGTTCCGCTTCCTGCACGTGCTCTTCGGCATCATGTGGATCGGCTTGCTCTATTATTTCAACTTCGTCCAAATTCGGAAAATGCCGGAGATTCCAGCTGAGCTGAAACCTGCAGTCTCGAAGTATATCGCACCCGAGGCGCTGTTCTGGTTCCGTTGGTCGGCCCTGTTCACCTGGGTGATGGGCGTGATCTTGGCCTTCAATCGCGGATATCTGATGCAAGCCGCGACCCTTGGCATGACCGAGGGCTTCAAGGTCCCACAGCACACCTTCATCGGCTTGGGCATGTGGTTGGCCACCGTCATGTTCTTCAATGTCTGGGTCTTCATCTGGCCCAACCAGAAGATCGCTCTAGGTCTCGTCGAGGGCGACGCTGACGCCAAGGCCAAGGCGGGCCGGGCGGCGATGTTGTTCTCGCGAACCAACACCTTCCTCTCGATCCCGATGCTGGTCACCATGACCATGAACCAGACCCTGTTCGGCTAGTCGCTAGACGAATATTCAAGGAGAGGCCCGCCGCATTTGGCGGGCCTTTTCATGTGCGCCATGGCTGACCAAGACCCCTCTGATCTCGACGCCCTGATCGCCCGCGTCGATCCTGATCGCTGGCTCTCCAGCCGGTTCATCAACGATGCCGGGGCGCGGGCTGATGTGATCACCCTCTACGCCTTCGACTATGAACTGGCCCGTGCGCCGCGGGTGGCAACCAATCCCCTGATGGGCGAGATCCGGTTGACCTGGTGGCGCGAGGTGCTGGATGAGGTGTTTGACGGGCGCGCCGTCCGCCAGCACCCCACCGCTCAGGCCCTGGCCGTTGTCATCACCCGTCACAGCTTGCCGCGCGAGGCACTGGAGACCCTTGTCGACGCCCGCTACCGCGAACTCGACCCCAAGCCGATGGCCTTAACCGATGCCTTGGCTTGGGCAGCAGGAACCGGCGGTACCATCGCCACCCTCTGCACTCACATTCTCGATCCCAAGGCTGACATGAGACCAGCCCAATCCGGCGGGCAGGCATGGTCCATCGGCATGTTGATGGGAACCGCTGGGCTCGCCGGGAGTGAGGCTCAAGGGGCTCTGCAATACGCCTTGCAGGGTGCCCGGGGTCTATCTGTCGCTGCGTTCCCGGCTATCGCCCACGCAACCTTGGCCCGCCAGCGCGCTAAGGGTCAGCGGCCCGGCCCACTCAGTGCCAGACTGCGGATACTCTCGGCTGTGCTACGCGGTCGTGTCTAGCTCCCCAACCAGGCCTGGAGATCGACCAGGGCCCGCTCGCCAACCGCACGCTTCTTGTTGCGGCTCTTCTCCTTGGCCCCCAGACGCCGACCGTCTTCGCCACGCTTGACCACTTCCAGGGTCGGGATCAGGCCGTAATTGATGTTCATCGGTTGAAAGGAACCCTTGCCGCCGTCCAGGTGTCCGCCGGTGATGTGGCCGATCAGGGCACCCAGCGCGGTGGTCGGTGGCGGAGCCTCCAGGGGTGCGGCCAACCGCTCCGCTGCCGCGAACCGACCCGCCAGCATCCCGATTGCCGCACTCTCTACATAACCCTCAACCCCGGTAACCTGCCCGGCAAACCGCAGCCGCGGAGCCACCTTGAGGCGCAACTGCCCGTCCAAGAGCTTGGGACTGTTGAGGAAGGTATTGCGGTGCAGGCCGCCAAGCCGCGCAAACACAGCCTTCTCCAAACCCGGGATCGTCCGGAATACCTCCGTCTGCGCCCCGTGCTTTAGCTTGGTCTGAAAGCCAACCATGTTCCACAGGCTGCCCAGCGCATTGTCCTGCCGCAACTGAACCACCGCATAGGCCTTCTCCTGGGGATTGTGATCATTGGTCAGACCTACAGGCTTCATTGGGCCGTGGCGCAGGGTCTCGCGGCCCCGCTCGGCCATCACTTCAATGGGCAGGCAGCCGTCGAAATAGGGCACATGTTCCCAATCCTTGAACTCTGACTTAGGGCCGTCCAGCAAGGCGTCGATGAAAGCCTCGTACTGGGCCTTGTCCATCGGGCAATTGATATAGGCGGCGGCATCACCGCCTGGACCTTCCTTGTCGTAGCGCGATTGCCGCCAGGCCACGCTCATGTCGATGCTGTCGAAATGGATGATCGGGGCAATGGCGTCGAAGAACGACAGCTCCCCTTCCCCGGTCAGCTCCAATATGGCCGCTGACAGCGCCGGCGAGGTCAGCGGGCCCGTGGCGATGATCACATTGTCCCAATCCGCAGGCGGCAGACCAGCCACCTCTTCCCGCGCAACGGTCACCAGGGGGTGGGCCTCAAGTCTTGCCGTTACCGCCTGCGAGAATCCATCCCGATCCACTGCCAGCGCCCCACCGGCAGGCACCTGATGGGCATCGCCGCAGGCCATGATGATTGAGCCCATAGCGCGCATTTCAGCGTGCAGCAGGCCCACAGCGTTTCCCGACCAATCATCCGATCGAAATGAATTGGAACAGACCAGTTCCGCCAGCCCGTCGGTCTGATGCGCGTCGGTGCCACGCACCGGGCGCATTTCGTGCAGAACCACGGGAACGCCGGCCTGGGCAATCTGCCAGGTGGCCTCAGATCCGGCCAGTCCGCCGCCGACTACGTGAATGGGGTGTGTGCTCATGCGTGTCTAACTAGCAACGATCGACGAAGATCGCGAGCCGGGCCTTGCGGGCTTTATCGCCACCCCTCAAAACAGGGACAAAGGGGGCGACTGACTCGGGTGGCGGGTCGGTCCAGGTCGGGACATGAGCAGGCTATCACCGAGCGATGCGGCGCTGGAGGGTTTCAAGCTGGCGCGAGTGGAGCCCGGTTCGATCCTGATTTGGAGCTTGTTCTACTTCGCCGGCGTAACGATCATGGGCGCGATAATGCTCACCGGCCTCGGCCCAGGCTTCATCCGGTTTGTGCAGAACCGTGGAATGGAGTCCGGCGATTTGGACGCCTATGGCGATATCCTGCAACATTCCTGGCCGGCCTTTGCCCTGATCATGCTCTTGGCGGTATTTGTCATCTCGGTCGTGACAGCCGCAATTTATCGCCGGGTGCTTCGACCCCAAGACGGCGGCATCGCCTTCATCCGGTTCGGCGGCGACGAGTTGAGACTGACCATCGTCAACCTGATCCTGTTCTCAATCGGCATCCTTTTTTTGATCTTCCTGACCGCATTCGCCGCGGCCGTGGGAGGATTGCTGGGCATTATTTCAGGCTTTGGCCTCCTGCTGATCATGATCTGGGCCGGGGTCCGGCTCTTGCTCTCCACGGCGATGACCTTCGCTGAACGGCGGATCGCGATCCTCGATTCCTGGAAACTCACGGAAGGTCAATTCTGGCCGTTGCTCGGGATGACGTTCCTGGCGATCATCTTCTATCTGATTGTCTGGCTGGTCTCGACATTGGTCAGCGCCGCCTTCGTAGCGCTCGCAGGTGGACAAGAGCTGGTTGCCCACCCCACAGCGATGACGCCATTGGCGATTTTCGCATTCTTAGTGACGCTCGTCGTGCAGCTATTGCTACCGATCTTTCAGATCGTGATGATCTATTCGCCCTTAGCCGAGGCCTACCGCGAACTGCACGATGAGCCCATCGCGATGCTTTAGGCGTCTGCGCTAGGCCTAGTCTTGATCCGGGCTCGCCAAGCCACCAAATTCTCGAACTCATCTTCGACCGGCAGGCCGATCCAATCGGCAAAATCCACCGTCGAGATCAAACAGATGTCGGCCATGGTTAGGGTGTCGCCCGCCACGAAGTCATGGCCTTCCAGTTCGCGGTTCAGATATTTCTGCGCACCGGAATAGGTGGCTCGGTTCGACTCCCCGAAGTCCTTGAACTGGGTCAGCAGAGCCGCCGTGCGCGGATGGGCGTGTCGCCAGAACTGGCCAACCGGGTTCATCACCGCAAACTCAACCCGCCGAATCCACTGGTCAACCAGAGCTTTTTCAACAGCAGTCGTGCCGAACAGAGGGGGGGTTGGGTGGATCTCTTCAAAATAGCGGCAGATCGAAACCGTCTCGGAAATGCAGGTTCCGTCGTCCAGTTCCAGGGTCGGGACCTGACCCAACGAGTTCTTAGCGCGGTAGTCCTCTGACTTATGTTCCCGCTTCATCATATCGATCCGGGTTTCCGGTAGATCGATGCCCTTCTCGGCCAGGAACATCCGCACGCGGCGAGGATTGGGGGCAGGCATGGGCGCGCCATAGAGGATCATCGAAATCTCCACATTCCAGGTTCAATCTCGGACGCTAGCATCCCGGCTCGAAAGCCGAAATGCCTTAGCGTCCGAGGACCAATTGCGGGTCTATAGGCCGGGCGCGCTCGGTCGGCGACGGTGCGTAGCGTACCTCGAAATGCAGCTGCAGTCCTGAGACTCCTCCGGTTTCGCCGGCTTGTCCAAGCTGTTGACCTTGCACAATTCTCTGCTGCATCTTCACGTCGATACGGGCCAGGTGTCCATAGGCTGTGACCCACCCGTCGGCGTGTTTGACCAAGACCAAATTGCCGAAGCCCGGCACCTGGTCACCGGCGTAGACGACGTCGCCGCCGGCGGCAGCCCGAACGGTGTCTCCCGGCTGGGCCCGCAGATTGATCCCGTCATTTCGTTGGCCGGTGCCTTTGGGTCCGAAGCTCGAAATCACTTCGCCGCGCAACGGCCAAACAAAGCGACCACGTCCCAACGACGAAATCTGCGCGTCACTCAGAGGTCCAGACTGGGTTGTTGGGGGGGGTTGAGGCGGGTTTACCGGTGGTCGATAGGGGATCGGAGCTTGGGGTACATAGGGGGTCGGAGTGGGGCGAACCGTGGGCGGTCGCACAGTTGGCGGCATGACCGTCGGAACCGACTCGGGCGAAATCGTTCGGATGGTCTCCTTGATCGGCCCCTTGTCTCTAAAGCCGCTCGGCAAAGTGAGACGCTTGCCCGGTTTAACCCCGGCGCCGGCCCTCATCCCGTTCATCGCCGCCAGCGCCTTAGGCGTCACGTTGAATCGTTTTGCGATCAGCGCCAGGGTGTCGCCCTCGACGGGCACATAACCCTTAACCTGCTCCGGCGGCCCCTTGAGCACCTGACCCGGCTGAAGCGCATAGGGCGCTTTCAGACCATTGCCCTCGGCAAGTTCCTTGCGGGTCATGCCGAACTCACGCGCGATGCCGTCCAGCGCGTCGCCCTTACGCACACGGTAGCTTATCGGCTTGCCGGCAAACTCGACGACCTTGCCGGTCACACGGCTCTGAGTGGTCGTCGTCGTCCGCAGCGTTGCCTCTTCTTGGGGCTGGGACTGAACAGGCTTGACTCCACGTCCGGGTTTGCGGGGCGCAGGCGGAGCATCTTCCCCCACCTCGGCAACCTGTTCGACGACCTGACTCTTGGTCCGGATCGGACCCTTGTCCCTATAGCCCTCCGGCAAGACCAGCTTACGGCCCGGGGACAGTCCCTTGCCGACGCTGATGTCATTGGCCGAGGCCATGGCCTTGGCGGTCACCGAGAACCTTTGCGCCACGCCATAGAGCGTATCCCCTCGCCCGACCACATAGGCCTTGGCATCGCTATGGGGTCCCTTGATCAGCTGGCCGGGTTGCAATCGGTAGGGCGACTTCAGGCCATTGAGTTTGGCCAGTTCAATGTGATCAACGCCCATGGCACGGGCTATGGCATCCAAATTATCGCCGGACTTCACCTTGTGGGTCTTGGCCGGGCCATCGGCATCGACGACCCGCCCTGTCACGGTCGAGGTGGTGATGGTTCGAGTAACGGTTCTAGGCGCGGGCGCTGTGCGCCGCACGATGGCCGGCGCATCCAGCGGGCGGCTCTCCACAGCTTCCGGCGCGGGCGGCGGCATCCCGGTTTTTTCGCGGGGTTCAGCATCCTGCGGGTCGGCCGTCGGCTGAGCCTCGGACGACGGCTGGTCCAAGTGGATCGCAAAGTTGGGCTTCGGCATCTGGGCCAAGGCAGGATTTGGGACAGCAAACATCGCGGTGGTCGCGACAAGGGCTAGGGCCAATCGGGAATAAGAAAGCGTCATCGCCGCTCCGCAGGGGGTTTTGCGATCAGTCGAGGCGTCACGGTTAATCATGAGTTAAGGGCGAGATTGAAGCCAACTGAAAATGTCGTTCCAAATCACCACGCACCTCACGATTCTTTGGCCACGCCGTCCAAAAGCTGCACGAATCGCACCTGCGTCATGACCTCGACTTCGAAGCCGCCCGCCCCGTCGCCTTGATAGCGCTTAAGCTCCTGAACCGGGCCTTTTCCAATGGGAGCAACGAGAATCCCATTGGGCTTCAGCTGGGCGAGCAGAGCGCTCGGCTCTTCAGAGGCCGCCGCGGTCACCATGATTCGGTCGAAGGGGGCCTGCTCCGGCCAACCCAAACCACCGTCGCCAAATCGCGTGATCACATTGATGAGACCAAGCTGCTGGAACCGCGCCTCGGCTTCGCGCATCAGGGTGCGGTAGCGCTCCACGGTATAGACCAACCGCGCCAGTTTGGAGAGGATCGTGGTCTGGTAGCCGGACCCTGTGCCAATCTCCAGCACGCGCGAGCGCTGTTCCAACTTCAATGCCTGGGTCATCAGGCCGACAATGAACGGCTGACTAATGGTCTGCCCGCAGGCAATCGGTAGGGCCGAGTCTTCCCAGACTCGGTCCTGGAAGAGATCGGGCGTGTAGAGCTCGCGCGGCGTCGTCTCGATGGCTGAGAGCACTGCCGGGTCAGTGACGCCCTGCGCGCGCAGGGCCTTGATGAGTTTGGCGAGGCCGGTCGGCTCAGTCATCGTTTCGGCCCGGCGGGGTGCCGCCCAGAACCTTCTTGAGGTCATGGACCGTCTGGAGATGTGTCAGGTCAATGTGCAGTGGGGTAATCGAAATCTTGCCCGAATAGAGTGCGGCGAGATCAGTGCCCGGCGCGGGGTTGGACGGGGTTTGATCATAGCCCATCCAGTAATATTCCTTGTTGCGCGGATCGACGCGCTTGACCGCTCGACGCAATTGCAGATCGCGAAAGGTCTGGCGGGTGACTTCCACCTCGGTAATCGCCTCGACCGCGCGACTGGGGAAATTCAGATTAAGGATCACGTCCTTGGGCCAACCCGCCGCCAGCAGCTTGCGGATGATCGGCGCAGAAAACGCCACGGCGGGGGCGAAGAAGTCCTGCGCCGTCGTCGTCCCCCAACCCTGGGACAGCGCCATGGACGGCACGCCCAGCGCCATGCCCTCAATGGCCCCGGCCACTGTGCCTGACATGGTCACGTCTTCAGCAATATTGGCCCCGTGATTGACGCCGGAGAGCACCAAATCGGGCCGTGCTCCATCCATCAATTCGGTGATCGCCATCATCACGCAGTCTGTCGGCGTACCGGTGACCGCATAGCGGCGATCATCCAACTTCCGCACGCGGATAGGGTCAGACAGCGTCAAGGCCCGGCTGGCCCCCGACTGTTCGTATTCCGGCGCGCAGATGAAGATGTCGTCGGAAAGCTCACGCGCAATGGTCTCCAGGGCCTTTAACCCCTCCGCATGAATCCCATCATCATTGGTCAGCAGGATTCTCACGATACCCCTCCCTCCCCTTTATGGGGAGGGACAGGCGGCGAAGCCGCCAGGGTGGGGCAGTCTTGCCAAGTGGCAGGCAGCTTCTGGCTTCCCCACCCGGCTAGCGCTTTGCGCCATCCACCCTCCCCATAAAGGGGAGGGAGAACGCGCCACCCCCTCACGCCTCACCGCCAATGTGGGTCAGGCCCGGCAGATAGGGATGCAGCGCCTGGGGAATGGCGATCCGGCCCTGCTCGTCTTGATAGTTCTCCATCACTGCCACCAGGGTCCGCCCGACGGCGAGGCCTGAGCCGTTCAGGGTGTGCACAAACCGCGTGCCCTTGTCGCCGGACTTGCGGGTGCGGGCATCCATCCGCCGCGCCTGGAAATCCCCGCAATTGGAGCACGAGCTGATCTCGCGATAACGCCCTTCGGACGGCAGCCAAACCTCCAGGTCATAGGTCTTGCGCGCCCCAAACCCCATATCGCCGGTGCAGAGCAGCATGACGCGATAAGGCAGATTCAGCGCCTTCAGGATCGCCTCAGCGCAGCCGACCATCCGTTGATGCTCGGCTTCGGAGTCTTCCGGAGCCGTAATCGACACCATCTCGACCTTGTAGAACTGGTGCTGGCGGATCATGCCGCGGGTGTCGCGACCCGATGCCCCGGCCTCAGCCCGAAAGCTAGGAGTCAAGGCGGTCAGGCGAAGAGGTAGCTGTTCCTCCGGCGTAATCTGTTCGCGCACCATATTGGTCAGCGATACTTCCGCTGTCGGGATCAACCAACGAATGTCGGAAGCCTTGGCAAGATCGCCAGGCGCGATAGCCCTAGTGTTTTCGAGACCGGGAATGGCCACAAACTGATCATCTGAAAACTTCGGCAATTGCCCCGTGCCGAACATGGCCTCGGTCGAGACCATCAGGGGGGGCGAGACCTCGGTATAACCATGCTCCTGGGTCTGCATGTCCAGCATGAACTGGCCCAGCGCCCGCTCCAGCCTCGCCAGTTGCCCTTTCAGCACGACGAACCGCGCGCCGCTCATGCGGGCCGCGGCCTCGAAGTCCATCAAGCCCATGGCCTCGCCAAGGTCGGCATGGTTCTTGGGCACATTGATCGCGTGGGGTTCACCCCAACGACGCACTTCGACATTGGCCTCTTCGTCGGCCCCGGCAGGTACATCCTGCGCTGGGATGTTCGGCAAGGCGGCCAGCAGATCGTGCAGGGCTTGGCTAGCAACCTTCTCGGTCTCGGTCTGACCGACCAGAGCCTCTTTCAAGGCCTCCACCTCAGCCATCAGCCGCGCGGCCTCAACCTCATCCTTCTTGGCCTTGGCCTGACCGACCAGCTTGGAAAGCTCGTTGCGTTTGGCCTGCCCGGTCTCGAGCGCAGTCTTGGCAGCACGCACCTCTAGATCCAGCGCAATCGCCTGCGCCGCCGCCCCGGAACGCCCCTTGCGCGCCCAAGCTGTCTCATAGGGCTCGGGGTTATCGCGAAGGGCTCGGATATCGTGCATGGGGGCCGCCGGGAGGATTAACGGCCCTTCCTAGTGCGCGTCGCCATGGGCGCCTAGACCGGATGCGCCACAATCCTCCCCCGCTGGGGGAGGGGGACCGCGAAGCGGTGGAGGGGGCTGCCGTGTGCGGGTCGGTGGGCTTCAACCCCCTCCGGCCTTTCAGGCCACCTCCACCCAAATCGCGCTGTGCGCTGGGGGAGGATTTAGATCACTGCCACGTCGGTGCCGGCATCTTCGCGTTTGCGGCGCAGTTCGATCAGCTTCACGCACCAGATCGAGATTTCGTAGAGCAGGATGATTGGTGCAGCCAACAGGGTCTGGCTGATCGGGTCCGGCGGCGTCACCACGGCTGCGACGATGAAGATGCCGACGATGGCGTAGCGCCGGCCGCTGGCCAGCATCTTGGCGTTGACCACCCCGGCCAGGGCCA
>JANLPK010000300.1:0-2890 GCA_031367205.1 Alphaproteobacteria bacterium | reverse complement strand
CGCAAGCGACTTAAAATCGCTCGGAGTAATCCGTCCGGGTTCGACTCCCGGTGTCCCTACCAATTAGTCGGCGAGGCGACTGAGCTCTACAGACCGAACTTCGCCGCGCGGAACGAATCCACGGGGCGGCGCGACGGGCGTGCTGAACAGCCGTCCAGCACGCAGCGCCACATAGATATCGGACATTATCACCGGCAGAAGCACCCAGGGTTCAATGCAGTAGCGCGCGAACAGGCGGCGCGGATCATGGGCCAGCCGATATAGCCACTCGATGCCGACACGTCCCATCCAGCGTGGCGCGGCCTGCTGCACGCCGGCCTCATAGTCGAAGGCGGCCCCGACTGAGAAGGTGACACACGGCGGCAGGTGTTTGGCATGCTCGCTCAGCCAGATTTCCTGGCGCGGCATACCCATCCCGACAAATAGAACCTGGGGCTCGAAGGCCGCGATTTGGGCCAATATTTCCGCGTTGTCCGCTGAGCCGAGATTTGCATCGAAGAAGCCGTGCCGTACGGCAATTTTGGCATTGGGGTAGGCGGAACTCAGGTTGGTTTTGGCAGCTTCGGCCACGCCGGGCTCCCCGCCCAGATAGAAGACCCGCCAGCCTTCGCGGTCAGCAAGGCTCCAGAAGTGCTCGCGCCAATCCAGATAGGTGCAGCGATGGAATGCCTTGGCATGGAGGCCTAACATGCGAGTGAAGGCAATGATCGGGGTGGAGTCCACCTCGATCAGATCGGCGTCCCTGCAGAATTTTGCATATCCGGCGTTCTTTCGGCCCAGATAGATGCCATGCAAATTGTAGTTGGCGACGCAATAGGGATCGCCTGCCGCGATGGCGGAGCTGACTTGGTGCATCACCTCTTCGGGCCGGACCAGATCCATGTCGACGCCAAGCGCATGCACACGTTCGCGCTTTCGCCGGTGCTGGCGAAAGGGTTTGCGTTGGCGGCCTCTACGCTCTTGCGCCATCTGTCCTTAGGGCCTCACTCGCGCCGAGAGCAGCGCGATCAAGCCCAAGACTACGGTTGACCGGTTAAGACTTCGCCACTCAGTGCGTTAGATGGCGTTCACATCAGGCCCAGGGCCTTTAGGCTGGCCGTGCCGTCGCGTCCGACGATCAGGTGATCGTGCACGGCGATGCGCAAGGGTCGAGCCGCCTCAATAATTTCTTTGGTCATGGTGATGTCGGGACCGGAGGGGTTGGGGTCACCCGCCGGGTGGTTGTGGACCAGAATGACGGCGCTGGCCGCCAGTTCCAGGGCGCGGCGCACCACCTCGCGGGGATAGACCGGCGCGTGATCGACGGTGCCGCGGTTCATCACCTCATCGGCGATCAACTGGTTGCGCTTGTCGAGGTAGAGGACGCGGAACTGTTCGCGGCTCTCATGGGCCATGGCCGTGCGGACATAGGTCAGGAGCTGGCTCCACGAACTGACGACAGGGCGCTTGGTGACCTGTTCGCGGACCACGCGTACGGTGGCTTCCTGCAAGAGTTTCAGGTCTAGAGCCACGGACTCGCCCACGCCGGAGACGTTGCGCAGCTCATTGATTGAGGCCCCCAGAACTCCGCCAAGCGAGCCGAACCGCATCAATAGGGCCTTGGCCAAGGGTTTCACGTCGCCGCGCGGGATGGTGCGGAACAGGTAGACCTCCAGCAGTTCATAGTCGGGCAGGGCGCCCAGGCCGCCGACACCGGCGCGTTCCCTGAGCCGGTCGCGGTGACCGAGATAGTGGGGCTTGGCTTGGGCTGGCGCGGGCTTTGGAAGCCATGTCGTAGGGCCGTCTTGAACTTGACCTGTCATGCGCGTTCCCCGCATTGCGTTGGCACTTGGTTGTATGTTCTATATATGTTCCTTGATTGCAAGCCGGAGTTTTGGATGAGTGGTCGAATTGCCCTGTTTCGCGCCATCAATGTGGGCGGTCGCAAGATCGTCATGACTGAACTCAAGGCGATGTTTGAAGAGATGGGGCTGGGTCCAGCCCAGACGCTGCAGGCGGCGGGCAGCGTGGTGTTTCCCGGCCACGGGGATGACTCAGAGCTTGAGGCGCGGCTGGAGGCTCATACCCTAGCGCAGTTCGGGATGATGTCGGAGGTGTTTGTACGGGGACCCGAGGAATGGGGCCAGATCATCGCCCACAATCCGTTTGCCGACGCGGCGCGGGATTTCCCCAGCCGTCTTGCGGTCATTCCGCTGAAGGCCTTACCAACGCCGGGTGGCGCGGAGGATCTGATGGCGGGTGCCAAGGACGGAGAGTTGGTCGGCAGCTATGGTCGCTGCGCCTACGCCTATTATCCCAACGGTATGGGGCTAACCAAGCTGACGCCGAAGATGATCGAGCGGGCTTTGGGCTCGCCGGGCACAGCGCGGAATTGGAACACGGCGATGAAACTGGCGGAGATGGTGGGGGCTTAGGCGCCCCCTCATGATGGCATGTTGTCGGGCCATTGCTGGGCGCCATGCAAGACCCTCAATATCAGCACGGTGCTTGCCGACACGCGATAGGCGATTACATAGGGCAGGCCGGTGACGACCAATTCGTAGGTGCCAGCAACGCGCGCTGTCCGCCCGCTTTGCGGAAACGCAAGCAAGCGCAGGACTTGGTGGCTGATGGCATTATCGACTTTGACGGCTACGCGCGGGCTATCAAGTTCGATGAAGTCGAAGATGGCTTCACGATCCTAGATAGCGAAGGTCGACCACTCCAGTCCCACGACTAGGCCTGCTTGATCCCGTTGAGCACATTTGCACGGCGCGCGGCGAAGCGCGCTTCAACTTGATCGTGCGGAACTGCGGGGCGTGGATCGTCCAGAGCCTCCTGGACCTTGGCGCGGATCCAAGCGTCGTGTGCCGCCGGGTCGGCGGTGAAGTCCATAGGCAGCGCGCCTTCA
>JANLPK010000298.1:0-9253 GCA_031367205.1 Alphaproteobacteria bacterium | reverse complement strand
TGGCATTTCCATTCGACGCAGGATGCGGCGCTGGGCAAGGCGCGGCCGGCCATGACGATTGATGAGCTGCCGCTGGATTGGTGTCAGCGGCCGGGCGTGAAGCTGGATTTTCGCGGGTTTGCGGACGGCTATGTGGCCACGGCGGCCGATGTTGAGGCTGAGCTGGCGCGGATCGGCCATACGCTGGCCCCCTATGACATTGTGCTGGTCAATACCGCCGCAGGCGCGGTGTTTGGGCGGCCGGAATATGTCTCGACCGGCTGCGGTATGGGTCGCGAGGCGACGCTTTATTTGGCGGAGCGCGGTGTGAAAATTGTCGGCACCGATGCTTGGTCTTGGGACGCGCCCTTTGTGCATACCAATAGGCGCTATCAGGAAACGCGAGATAGTTCGATCATCTGGGAGGGGCATAAGGCCGGGCGCGAGATCGGCTATTTCCAGATCGAGAAGTTGCACAATCTGGAGGCCTTGCCGCCCTTTGGCTTTACCGTGTCGTGCTTTCCCGTGAAGATCAAAGCCGCCAGCGCCGGATGGATCCGGGCTGTGGCGATCTTTGAAGACTGAGCGTAACTCCGACATAACATAGCATGCCAACGATAGCAGACCACGACGCCTACATCGCCGCAGCTCCAGAAGTATTTCGCCCGCTGTTGGCGGAATTGCGCGCGAGACTCGCCCATGCGCTGCCTGACGCGCAGGAGATTATCGCTTACGACATGCCGGGCTTCCGAATTGGTAGCTCGATCATCGCGGGCTATGCAGCGTTCAGCAAGCAATGCGGTCTCTACGTGTCCTCCAGCGCCATCACCGCTCACGCCGACGAGATTGCCGCAGCCGGACTCAAGGCCACCAAAACCGGCGTGACCTTTTCGCTGCGCAAACCAATTCCAGGCGAACTGGTTGAAATGCTCGCTCTTGCATCAAGGAAAAATCCCCGGCTTTGATCGGTCGGGACAGTTAGTAGGGTCAGGACTTCCACACATGCTGAAAACCACCCCGCTCGGGGCCAAGAGCGGCCTGATCGTTTCGCGGCTTTGCCTGGGCACCATGAACTTTGGTGAGCCGGGTCGGGGGCATCAGGGGGACTGGACGCTGGGGCTCGATGACGCGCGGCCGTTGTTTAAGGCGGCCATCGAGAAGGGTCTGTTCTATTTCGACTGTGCCGATATCTACGGCATCGGGGCCAGCGAAATCGTGGTCGGAGCCCTGCTGCGCGAGCTGTTGCCGCGCGACGAATATGTGCTGGCCAGCAAGATTTCGATGCCCATGGGCAAGAACCCCAATCAGGGCGGACTGTCGCGCAAGCATGTGATGGAGGGGGTCGATGCCTGCTTGAGGCGGCTGGGCGTCGACTATCTGGACAAGCTGGTGATCCATCGCCATCCGCAAGGGATTGCCGGCCACGAGACCACGCCTATCGAGGAGACGCTGGAGGCGCTGCATGATGTGGTGAAGGCCGGCAAGGTCACCTATCTCGGGGCCTCATCGATGTTTGCCTGGCAGTTTGCCGAGCTGCAGCTGACCGCCAAGCTGAACGGCTGGACGCCCTTTGTCTCGATGCAGAACCACTACAACCTCGTCTATCGCGAGGAGGAGCGCGAAATGCTGCCCTATTGCGAAAAGAGCGGGGTGGCAGTGACGCCGTGGTCGCCCTTGGCGCGGGGCATTTTGGCCGGGGCCTATCAAGGCGGGTTCTCGGGCGGTTCGACGGCGCGCAGCCAAGGCCGCGACCGAATACGCACCGAGGGCCTTTATCACGGCGAGGCGGTATTCGACATTGCCGCCCGGGTGATCGAGACGGCGGACAAATACGGCAAGACCCCGGCCCAGATTGCGCTGGCCTGGCTGCTCTCCAAGCCTGTGGTGACGGCCCCGATTGTTGGGGTTTCGCGGGTGGAGCAGCTGGACCAGCTGATCGCGGCGACGGAGATCGTGCTGGAGCCGACTGACGTGGCCTATCTGGAAGAGCTCTATCAGCCGGTGCAGAACCTGCTGTCGATTGGGTCGTCTTGAGACGCGCTATTTCACCCCATAGGCCGCGTAGGTCTTGACCACTTTGGGGTCGAGTTTGCGATCGGCCTTGATGTCTTGCTCGCCACCGGACCGGTCGACCTTGGCGCGTTTGGCAAGGCCGCGGACATAGAGGGCGGGGGCGAGGTCTGTGTCGATCTTTGAAAGCTAGATGGCGCAGTCGTTACGCAGTCCCGGGAATAGGCCTATACCAGAGTGACCCGGACCCTGTGCCCGGGCGCGGCGGCGATGGCCCGATCACAGGTGAGTAGCCCCGCATCCAGAGCCTCAGCCAATGCGACATAGACGGCGTCATAGGCACTGAGATTTTCCCGCAGTTGCCATACGCGCGGCAGCAGATGTTGATGTGGGTATCGCGTGATCGGCAGGTCCACCAGCACGCTCAAGGCCTCACGGGCTCGGACGTCAGACAGCTGACCGCAGCGCACATATCGGCGGATCACCTGAGTGACCTCAACGTCGAGGAGGTGCGGCGCGTGCAGCGTCTGGCTGCCCATTTGCTCGCGAACGGCGTCGGCTTGAGGTGTGTGCAGCAGCAGTTCCAGCACCGCCGAGGCGTCGAGCACGATCAATCGCGATCACGCTCGGCTCTTACCGCCTGCGCGGCGGAAACATCGGTGATCACCGGGGACAGGCGATCAAGCCGGGCCCGCATCTGCGCCCAGGTCGGCCGCTCTGCCACCTGACGGACTTCGTTCAAAAGATAATCGGAGAGCGACATCCCGGCCAAGGCTGCCCGCGATTTCAACTCGCGATGCAGGTCGTCGGGCACGTTACGGATCTGGATCATGATTGACATGTGGGTAGATTGTTCACATGTGCATCACATGTCAAGCGTCCTGCAAAGCCTCAGCAGTGCCGCGCGAGATTGGGGTGACATAGGGGAATTGAGCTCGGCGCTAAGGTGAGCAGCCGCCTTCTACTTCACGCCATAGGCCGCGTAGGTCTTGACCACTTTGGGGTCGAGTTTGCGGGCGGCCTTGATGTCTTGCTCGCCACCGGACCGGTCGCCCTTGGCGCGTTTGGCAAGGCCGCGGACATAGAGCGACGGCGCGAGGTCTGTGTCGATCTTCAGGGCGCGGTCGAAATCGGTGATCGCCTTGTCCAGATTGCCGAGCCGGTAATGGACGAAGCCGCGACTGTCGAGGATGCCGGCCATGCGAGGCTCAATATCCAGGGCAGCGTTGCAGTCGGCCAGGGCAGCTTCGAGCATTTGACCGGCGCGGGCGAGGGCGAAGCAGCGGCCGTTGAGGCTGCGGGCGTCGGTGGGCTTGAGCTTGAAACCCGCTTCGTAGTCGGCGAGCGCCTTGGCCGTCTCACCCTTTTCGAACCAGGCTTCACCTCGGTCCAGGAACGATCCGGCTGTCGATGGGGTGCGCGATAGGCGTAGCGCCAGCTCAGCTGGGCCCGACTTGAAGCCCTTGGGCGCGCGGACCGAGAGGGTTGAGTCGTTTAGGTCCAAGAGCTGGTCGCGGACGCTTGAGGACTCCGACGCCGGAAACTCTGTGGCGATGGTCTTGGACGCGCTCTCAACGCTGAGGGTTTGGCCCTCAAGTTTGCCGGTGCGCTGGAGGTGGATGCCGCCCGCCGTCAAGTCGATGGGATCACCCACGAGGCTAAACCCTTTGCCGGACTGCGGCAGCAGAATGGTCTCGGAAATCTTGGCAAAGACCGGGTGAGGGACCGCATAGGGCGCATCGATGCCGTAGCCCGGCTCGCGCTTATAGTCGGGGGTCATGCTCAGGCGACCACTGTCGGGCGTGTAGAGGCGGCCACCTGTGGTGTCGGCCGCCCAGGCTAGGGAGGTTTCACCCTCGATGGTAACCCGCTGCTCATTGGTTGCATCGTCATATGCCTGTTCGACTTTGCCGATCTCAAGGGCGCGATAGCCGTTGCCGACGCCGCTGCGCAGGGTCTTATCCAGATCGCCGGGGGCCACCAGGGCCAGCATTTGATGCAATCCGGTGGCGACATCGCCGCGATAGGTCAGCTCAATCCGCGTCGGGGCCGGGGTATCGAGCCCGGCGGTCGCATCGATACGAATGCGGGTCTCGACGTTGGCAATATCTAGAGGCGGCACCTCGAGCCTTTTGAGCTTGGCCCCCGAGGCTTGCACCGGCAAGGCCCAGCGCCAATTGGGGACGGCCAGGGCATCGAAACTGCGATCGCCGGTTCGGGTGCCGTCGAGCCAATAGGTCTTCCCGTCCAAGGTGGCGCGGATCAGGATGTGATTGAACAGCTCAACCATCGGCAGGCGTTCATCCATGCCGTCACCGGCGACCGTGCTGACCAGGGCCGGTTGGGCGGTGATGCCGAGTTCCTGCAGCAGGGCCAGCAGTAGGGTGGTCTTGGCCTTGCAGTCGCCGAACCGCCTTTGCCAGGTGACCTCTGCGTCGGCCGGCAAATAGCCGCCGAGATCCATGCCCAGATAGAGGTAGCGCACTTGGTCCTGCACCAGACGCAGAGCGGCCATGGCCTGAACCTTGGGATCGCTGGAGGCGGCGCGAATCTTCGCAGCCTCAGCCTTGATTGGGGAGTCCGGAGCTAGGGTGGCGGCCTTGACATAGAGCGGGGCCATGATCGCAGAGGCCTGAGCCCAGTCGGCAAACTGGCTGAACTCGACGTTCGACACAAAGCCGTAGCGGGGCGGCGCGCCCTTCGGGAGTTTGGGGCGTTCCGGCCGGATCGCGTCGATGACCACCTCGCTGCCTTCCGCGGTCTTAGTCAACACGGCAGTGGGCAGGCCAAAGGTTTGACGCCAGCGGATCGGTTTTGAGGTGGGCCAAAGCGCGCGGAGCCGCAGGCGGTCGATGGGCGGCCCCGGCATTTGACCGGCCACCAGCTCTGAATAGCCCTGCATGATCGGATCAAGCTGACGCTTGGTGATGCTGTATTCGACGACGTCGCCGACCCGGAGACCCTCCGGCTGCAGGGTTGCCGTCAGCACGCCGTCGAGCATGGCGCGCTCCAGATTGGTCTCTCGACGCAGGACCGTGAAGGTTTGCCCGCGCCTCAACACATCGATGACCTGGCCGCCGCGCACAATGTGCACCGAATGGACGGTCACGGTTTCGATATCCGGCCGCCATAGAATGCCGACAATCCCGGCAGACAACCCTTGGACGGTTTGGATGCGCAGGGCGGTATCGAGATAGACCTCGTTGGCCGTCGGCGCGAAATTCATTTGCATATCGGCTAGGAGACGGCGCGCCGGGGCATTGTCGCCTGGATCTAGGGCGACGGTGGGGATGGGCACCGGTTTGACCCAGGCCGCCGGGGGACCAAAGGATAGTTTGTCTGCAGCGTTGGCCACGCTCGCCCAGAGCGCCAAAGCGCAACCCAATCCGACCCGAAACATGAAAACCCCGCTACTCATCGCGAGGATAGTCCTGCGGGACGCCATTGCAACCCTATGGGGCGACAAGGGTATTTCGAGTTAAGCGGGATGAAAGACCCCAAGGTTCAATATGCAGATATGAAACCCTCCAGCCGTCACCGCACCTTGGCGATTTTCCTCGTCGGCGCACTGTGGGGGATTTTCGGGACGCTGATGAGCCTCGCGCACACTGAGACTCCCAATGGCCGGGCCCTGAAGGCAAGCTATTTTGCCAATCAATCAGATCGGCGACCGCTAGGTTACACCGCCATGCGGCGACAAGCTGGTCTAATCTGGGACACAAGGAACGCTGAGGGTTTTGAGTGGGGTCAACGCATGGGGCTGCTGGATCCCCGGACCTGCCCAGGCGACCATGGGCCATTCCATACTGGATGCGTCGAGGCAGCCAAGGGCCGCGCAGGGGCCATAGGCAGGATGCCGCGCCTCAACTGAGCGTTTTCATTGTCGCCGGGATCGGCCATGATTGATGGCGGCTCAGCGTGGTGACCGGAGGATTCATGACCCGCCAGAAAATTCTGGTTCTCTACACGGCCAACTCGGCCCTGGACTCGCCGGTGATCGCCTGGGCGGTCTATGACGGAACCGGGGAGATCCGGCACATGGCCGGAGACAATGACCAAGCCCCCTATCGCACCGGACTGGATGCCCTGAAGGACGGCTGGCGGATGATCCAGGCCAGCCAGATCCTGCCCCATAATCGCGGCGACGAATTTGATGTCGCCTACCTGAAATACGAATTCTTCTTCGAACAATTGGTGGAGATCGCGCCGTGAGTGAAGCGCCGTTGCTGAATGGCCCATTGCTGAGTGCCCCATTGCTGAGTGCGTTGGATATGGCCCGGTTCGTGGCCAAGGGTTATCTGCGCTTCGACGCCGTGGTGCCCGACGAGATCAATGCGCAGTTTCTGGCCGAGATGGGTGAGGCCGGTGATCCGGTGCCGGGCCAGCGGGTGATGCGGGCGTTTGGCGACCTGCTGCGTCAGGCCCAGGTGCCGGAGGTGGCGGCAGGAACGCCGCTGGCGAGCACCTATCCGCAAGGGAGCGCCATCGCCCGGTTGTTGGATCTGCCGCTGGTGAAGGGTGCGATACAAAGCCTGGTCGGGCCCGACCCGATGTTTGACCATCACTTTCTGCACGTGACCTTTCCACCCGCCTATCATGATGCGGCGGGCGGCGAGAATGTGTCGCAGCACACCCACCAGGACTCCACCATCGACCCCAGCGAGGGCTTCGATCTGCAGATCATGTATTATCCGCACAAGGTGACCCGCCCGATGGGAGGAACGCGGTTCGTGCCGGGCACTCACCTGCGGAAGGTCAGCGAAGTGGCGCTGGGGCGGTATCAGAACATTGCCGGTCAACAGCACATGGTCTGCGAGGCCGGGACCCTACTATTCCTACACAACGGCATCTGGCATGGGGGCGGGGTAAATCTATCTGCCCGTACACGGACGATGTTTAAGATCCGGATGAACCCAAGCGTTCGTCAGACGAGACTGTGGGATATGCAGAGCTGGAGCCGGGCTGAGGTGCAGCGCCCGATCTTCTATGTGAAGACCCCTCAGGCGGAGACGGTAGAGTCGATCCTGATGACACCGGAACCTTGGTTTGAGCAGGACACCGGGCGACTGGAATTCGTCAATCGGGTGAAGCTATGGCGGCACTTGAGCGGCGACGACAACTATGACGCTGACTATTGGTTGACGCGGTTGGAGAACCCCGCCCGCGCGGCGGCCCACGCATGATCGACCTGCACTATGCCGCCACGCCCAATGGCTGGAAGATCTCCATCATGCTGGAGGAATGCGGTCTAGCTTACCGGGTCATTCCCGTGAACCTGGGCAAGGGCGAGCAGTTCGCGCCGGACTTCCTGGCGATCAGCCCTAACAACCGCATCCCGGCGATTGTGGATCACGCGCCGATGGGTGGCGGCGCACCGGTGGCCGTGTTCGAGACCGGAGCGATCTTGGTCTACCTAGCGGAAAAGAGTGGAAAATTCCTGCCGTCTGATCTGCGAGGTCGCAGCGCCGTGATCCAGTGGCTGATGTGGCAGATGGGTGGTCTGGGCCCGATGCTAGGGCAGAACGGTCACTTCTTGCTCTATGCGCCGGAGAAAATTCCCTATGCTATGGACCGCTATCGCCGGGAGGCTGAGCGGCTGTATGGGGTGTTGAACATCCAGCTTGGCAAGACCGAGGCCTATGTAGCCGGCGACGACTATTCGATTGCCGACATGGCCTGTTTCCCGTGGCTGATCACCCACAAGGCGCAGGGGTTTAGCCTCGACGACTATCCGCACATCAAGGCGTGGTTTGCCAAGGTGCGCGCTCGCCCCGGCGTGATCGCAGGAACTGCACTTGGCAGGATGGCGCGACCAGGCGAGATGGACGCGGAGACCAAGAAGAACCTATTCGGGATTACGGATGCCAAGCCATGATTGAGGTGTTCTTCGACTGCTCCAGCCCCTGGACCTATCTGGCGTTCGAGAACTTGAAGAAGCTCAGTTTGGAGCTAGATGAGCCCATAAGCTGGCGACCCATCCTGGTCGGCGGGATCTTCAACACTATCAATCCATCCGTATACGCATCAAGAGCCGCGCCGGTGCCGCTCAAGGCACGCTACATGCGCAAAGATATGGATGATTGGGCGCGGTTTGCGGGGCTGAAGATCATCTTTCCGCCAAAGGTTTTCCCGGTGAACAGCGTCAAGGCCATGCGGGCCTGCATCTGGTTGGAACCACAGGGCAAGCTGGTAGATTTCGCCACGGCGGTGTTTGAGGCCTATTGGGGCGACAATCTGGATGTATCGCAGGATGAGGTGTTGGCACCGATCTGTGAGCGGGTCGGGGTAGATTCTGCGGCGTTCTTCGCGGCTGTCGCGACACCCGAGATCAAGGACGCGCTGCGGCTCAATACCGAGGAGGTGATGGCCCGCGGCGGCTTCGGCTCGCCCACCATCTTCGTCGGCGGCACTGACATGTATTTCGGCAATGACCGCATGCCGCTGATAAGGGACGCGGTTCTGCGTTTGCGGGGGTGAAACGGAACAAGAACGTGTGTTAGGGTCGCTTGATGGCTGACCTCGCCCCTCCCCTGCTGCCCGACCGCTTTGCCAAGTGGTTTGCGGCGCGTGGCTGGAGCGCGCGGGAGCATCAGTTGGAGATGGTGGCCAAGGGCCGAGCCGGTCGCGACGCCTTGCTGATTGCGCCCACCGGTGGCGGCAAGACCTTGGCGGGGTTTCTGCCTAGCCTGATCGAGCTATCTGAGCGACCACCGGCCAATACCCCGCGCGGTCTGCACACCCTCTATATCTCGCCGCTGAAGGCGCTGGCCGTGGATGTTGAGCGCAATCTGATGGCCCCGATCTTTCAGATGAACTTGCCGATTGTGGCGGAGAGCCGAACCGGCGACACCGGCATTTCGCGGCGGCAACGCCAGAGGGTGAAGCCCCCGGACATCCTGCTGACCACGCCGGAGCAATTGGCGCTGTTCTGCGCCTGGGAGGGCGCGCGGCTCTATTTCGAGAACCTGTCCTGCGTGATCATTGATGAGATCCACGCGATCCATGCGTCCAAGCGCGGGGATTTGTTGGCGCTCGACCTTGCGCGGTTATCGAAATTCTCACCGGGGATGCGACGTGTGGGGTTGTCGGCGACGGTCGATGATCCGGAGGTGATCAAACGGTGGATGGGTCGCGCTCGGAATCCTCCCCCGCTGGGGGAGGGGGGGCCTGAAGGGGTGGAGGGGGTTGAAGCCCGTTCCGCCTTGCCAGGCAGCCCCCACCCGCAATAGCGGCGCGCGCAATAAACCAACCCCAACAGGGGAGG